>NZ_ASPS01000017.1:0-247 GCF_000517865.1 Paenibacillus sp. FSL R7-269 | reverse complement strand
GGCTTGCCTCTTGGGGTTGTGGGACGTCTCACATGGAGTTACAAAGGAATATGGTAGGCGAAGAGGTCTGGAAAGGCCCGCGATAGAGGTAAAAGCCCTGTAGCCTAAACTGTGTTCTCTCCGAGACGGATCCCGAGTAGTGCGGGGCACGTGAAACCCCGTATGAATCCAGCAGGACCATCTGCTAAGGCTAAATACTACCTGGCGACCGATAGTGAAACAGTACCGTGAGGGAAAGGTGAAAAGC
>NZ_ASPS01000016.1:0-181752 GCF_000517865.1 Paenibacillus sp. FSL R7-269 | reverse complement strand
TACCCATCCCGAACACGACCGTTAAGCCCTCCAGCGCCGATGGTACTTGGACCGAAGGGTCCTGGGAGAGTAGGACGTTGCCAAGCACGCAAGACCACTGTTGATACCTCGACAGTGGTCTTTTTGTATTTTCGGGGAAGTGTGTGGACAGCTTGTGAGTAGAATTCAGGTATTCTTACAAGTGGAACATAGTTATACACATGTGGATAGATTTATTTTTTTTGATACTTCTCCCCAAATGATGTGGATATCCGGTAGAATAATGTGGATAGGCACGGAAAATTGGGGATAGTTAGACGAAGGAGCCGAAAGTTATGGACAAGCACAGCAGCTTTTTGTGGACAGAGCAGTTCAGGGTTCAGGCAAGTGACACGGATTACCGGTCAAGGGGCAAGCTCTCCTTTCTGCTGGATATCATGCAGCGTGCTGCGGATTCGGCTGTAAGCAGTCTTGGGCTAAGTATGGAGAGTATGCTTAAGGCGGGAATGGGTTGGATGGTTATCACCCTTGATCTGAATCTGCAGCGTCTGCCGTCCCCGAGTGAGCTTCTTGATGTACACACCTGGAGTAAAGGAAACAAAGGACCGCTCTGGCAGCGGGATTACCGGATTTATGATGCCCAAGGTGTAGAGCTAGCTTCGGCGCGATCGATCTGGGCGCTTGTGGATATCGGCAAACGAAAGATTTTGCGTCCGTCAGCCTTGCCTATTGTTGTCGAGCCATATGTAGAGGATTCCGTAGGCAGTCTGCCGGATAAAGTAATCATTCCACCAGAACTTCCCTTGCAGGAGGCCTACCGTTATCAGGTAAGATATAGCGGGCTGGATAACAACAAACATCTTAACAATGCGCGGTATGCAGATTTATGCTGTGATGCTCTGGCGCTGGAGGAGTGGGAGGAGTTAGAGCTTACGGGGCTCCATATTACCTATGCCCAGGAAGCCAAGTATGGTGAGGAGATTAGTGTTATGCGTTCTTCTCTGACTGAAGAAGGGGTATATGTGCGCGGTCAAGGCGGGGGACGAATCTTTTTTGAAGCTTGCCTGAAGCTTAGAAGATAGATAGATGTCTGAGAGAGACTTACATAATGTTAAATCTAGACAGTTGCTCGGATTTCAGGGGAACTGTCTTTTGTCATATTTGCTACTTTCTTATATGTCACAAATACACAATTGATAATCGTTATACAGGTGTAAAAGGAAAATGGAGGTGATTTCTTTGGAGCAAGGCAACCCCGGGGGCCCACCTGAATCCAAAAAGATTGAAGAAGCTATTCATCAGGTACACGCAGGTGACAGGCAAGCTTTTACAACAATAATTACGGAATATGAAAGAAAGATTTACACGTATTGCTACTATCTCCTAAGAAACCGTGAAGAAGCAGAGGACGCTGTGCAGGATATATTCGTGAAGGTATATCAGCAGCTTAGGCGTTATGAGAAGCGGGTTTCTTTTTCGGCTTGGCTATATAAGGTGGCTTATCATCATTGCCTGGACCAGCTACGCAGGCGTAAGCGCCGCAGCCGGTTGCTGTCCCTTTATAAGCTGCAGCTGATGACGCATCAACAAGCGTTGCCGGAGGAGCCGCCGGTAGACCGGATTTTGGAAAACCTCACTTCGGAAGAGCGGGGGCTATTAATCCTTCGTGTCATTGAACAATACAGCTTCGAAGAGATCTCAATGATTACCGGAAGCAGTTCGGCGGCATTGCGCAAAAAATATGAACGGCTCCGTAAAAAACTGATTCAGCAAAAAGCGGATGAAGGGAGAGAATGTGCTCATGGAGAAATGGCAGAATCAAACTGAGAAGCAAATGCTGGAACATATTCGCAGCAGTGTCGGAAGAGTGGAGTTTCCTGTTGATAGCTATAATGAGCAGATTATGAACCGGATCGAACATTTGGAGACCAGAGGAGGAAGCAAATTGCTTAAGAAGACGTTAGCAGCCGCAAGTATAGCTGCAGTGATAGGATTAGGTACGATAACTGCAGGATTCATCTCCCCGGCCTGGGCCGATACTTTGAGTCAGCTCCCCGTGTTCAACAGTATATTCAAGCATACGGAGAACCCAGGTTTGAAGTTGGCGGCGGAACAGGGGCTGACCACTTCACCTAACATGAGCGTGACCAAAGATGGAGTGACGTTAAGTGTTACAGAGGTATTTTATGACGGGATTCAACTGGCTATTGGATTTGAAAGGGCTGGAGTAGCGGATGAGCGGATGCTGGCGGAGATTACTGATTATAAAACCCATGAATTCGATCAATCGACGAAAGGCCTGCTGGGGTTGCCTGAAGTTACCCTGGAATCTGGTGAGCGTATGGGCTTCGGTTCTTCTTCTACAGGCGACGTACAGGGGCAACCCAATACCCTTTTATTGGAAATGAGAGAATTGTGGAATACATCAGCTCTCGGAGATGAATTCAAGGTAAATATCAGTGTGCCGGTTGCCCAAATCGCCGAGCCCTTTAAGTTCCAGGTGACGGTGAAGAAGCTTGCGGAGGGGATCATCAATCTTACTCCGGGTCAGGGGGCAAGCAAAGACTCCTTCCATTATAAAGTAAAGAGTCTGGACATCACGCCTGCTGCGATGAGGCTGGTCGTCACCAGCGAAGGAGAGGTGCCTGCATCGCCGGAGCAGACAGGGGAATATGGTCCAACGGAGGTATTCTATGAGCTTGTGGATGATGCCGGTAATGTTATTGGTCCAAAGGGTCTCGGATATGCCATGATGAAGGCGGTTCAGCATCCTATTGTGGATAGCCTGTACAATACCTTCCCGCAAAAACCCAAGACGATTACGGTCAGACCGTATACAATGACTCTGGATAATGAGCCGAAACTCTTGTTGGATGCCGATGGGAAACCGGTAAAAACTTATATGAAGGAGCTTGAAACAACGATACAAATTCCTTGAATTTCAGAAAAGTTAGGTGTGAAATAATTTATGCTCTAGTCCGCGTCTGCTGTGCAGATGCGGGCTTTTTGACGATTAAAGCAATGTTAGCGGAATGTAGATTTCACTTACTGAATCCGGATGCTCCGGTCCGAGATAGTCCTTGCCGTAGTATTCAAATTCATAGGAGAGGTTCAGGCGGTAATCGGTTCTCGGCAGAAAAACGCCATAGATATATTTGTAGGTGGCAGAGACTTCTGCGGATGGCCCTGTATGCTTAAATCTGAGATAACGTGCTGGCGGCAGTGTATGGATAGGCAGGTTGCTGCCAACTTGTTCGCAACTCGACTGAACGGTATTGCCGGTACGTACAGATGCCAGGGTGTTCAACTCACAGGCAATGTGAAAGGAGATTCCCTGATCCTCATAGTTATCCGGCCAATAGCCTAGCTGGTAATATTGTTCTGGCAGCTTGCGGTCCGGGATAGCAGAAAGGCTGCTGAACAGCTGCTCCCATGCGGATCCGATGACCGACTGATCTTGCGTAACGGTAATGAACCGCCCCTGAAGTCTGATTTCACCAAGCTCAATCAGGTCAGGAGAGGCGCCCTTCTGGTCTGACCAGTGCGTCAAATCAGCGGGCTGTAAGGGATGGAGCAACAGAGGGATATCCGGGTTAGACTTGTGACGGATATGGGTGGGAGTGGTGTGCAGCAGTCTTTTGAAGGACCGGGTGAAGGTCTCGTAATCATTATAAGCATAGTCCAGTGAGATCTCGTGAAAAGTCCGCTCGGGACTGCTCAGAATATCCCGGGCCGCCTCTGAAATCCTCCGTCTTGCCATATAGTCGCCCGGTGTGAGTCCGGTAACCCCTTGAAACAGGCGGATAAAGTGGAACAGGGAATAGCCGGTCTCTCTGGAGAGGTCCAGAACAGACAGCGGCTGCTTCAGTTTCGATTCAATATATTCAATCGCCTGTAGAATGAGCTGGCTGTTCTTCATGAAGTCCTCTCCTCTAGGTTACTCTACAGTCCACTCTCCCCATGAGGCAGCCCATGCAGGCACTCTAACCTGACAGACACGGTCGGTGGAAGGGAAATAAGCTTTGATATCAAGCACGGGCGTTCCCGGATAGGCATCCAGTCCGCTGACCTCCACAATTCCCTGATCTAGGTCAACGGATAGAATACGGGCAACCGTCAGTCCAAGCGGATTAGGGCGGACCGGAGACCGGGTGGCAAATACACCGCTAACCGGGGCATCATAGGGAGGCTCAATCTGCGTAGTTCCCCGGAAGTGATCTGCTGCAAATTCATGAATCCACCATAGAATCTGGCAGTGGCTGAAGGCCTCTAACCCCTTCAAGGCGGGTCTGTATTCGGGTCTAATCTCAAGTTGCAGGTTCTGCTGTGTTCCTGTTACAACTCCTACTGGTATAATATTATACGATTCTGATGCGGACATTGTCTGTGACTCCTTTCGGCTGGGGATGATTCTAGTCTATCGGAAGTAAAGGGAATTCGGCCTGATGATAATTGCGGACTTGTATGTCATGGTATAATAGGTTGTTGATGACAGGGAGGGGTTTGGACGATGAAGGTATTAGTATTAGCAGAGAAGCCGTCGGTAGCCCGTGAGATTGCGCGGGTGCTGGGCTGTGGAAATAAACAGAAGAGTTATATGGAAGGTCCGAAATATGTGGTGACCTGGGCTCTCGGGCATCTGGTTGGTCTGGCTGAGCCTGAGGACTATAACAATAAATATGCAACGTGGGCGTTGGAGGATCTGCCGATTCTTCCAGAGAAGGCCAAGCTGAAGGTGCTGCGCGAGACCAGTCAGCAATATAAGGCCGTGCAGCAGCTAATGAAGCGGCAGGATATCGAAGAGCTGATCGTGGCAACAGACGCGGCCCGTGAGGGTGAGCTGCTGGCCCGCTGGATTATGAATATGGCTGGCTGGAAAAAGCCGTTCCGGCGGCTGTGGATCTCTTCGCAGACGGATAAGGCCATTAAAGAGGGCTTCGCTTCTCTGCGGCCTGGACGGGATTTCGACCGCCTGTATGAATCTGCACGCTGCCGTGCTGAGGCGGATTGGATGATCGGGCTGAATGTGACGCGGGCCTTAACCTGCAAGTTCGGCGCGCCGCTCTCTGCGGGGCGTGTGCAGACACCTACCCTGGGAATGATTATGGACCGGGAGAGTGAGATTACCGGCTTCCGTTCCCAGGAATATGACCTGCTGACTGGGGACTTCGGGAATTTCCAGGCGGGGTGGCGTGCGCAGGGCGGGGACGGCCGGATTTTTGACAGGGAGAAGACGGATGTCCTTAAGGATAAGCTTACAGGCCGCAGCGGGCGGATCACTAAGGTACAAAAGAGTGAGAAAAGCGAGCCGCATCCGCTGGCCTATGATCTGACCGAGCTGCAGCGGGATGCCAACCGCAAATTTGGCTTCTCGGCCAAACAGACCTCAAGTGTGCTCCAGAAGCTGTATGAACAACATAAGCTGGTCACTTATCCGCGTACAGACAGCCGTTATCTGACCGCTGATATGACGGGTACGTTAAAAGAAAGACTCGACAGTGTGGCTGTCGGGCCGTATGCCTCCCTCGCCAGACCGCTGCTGCGGAAGCCGCTGCCGATTACGAAGCGGATTGTCGATGACAGCAAGGTCAGTGATCACCATGCGATTATTCCGACAGAGCAGACGGTGCTGCTTAATCTGCTGAGTGCGGAAGAGCGGAAGCTCTACGATCTGATCGTACGGCGGTTCATTAGCCTGTTCTATCCTCCGGCCCGTTATGACGCCGTAGCTGTAACGGTAACCGTGGATGGTGAAAGCTTCTATGTGAAGGGAACTACCGTCAAGGATGCAGGCTGGCGTGAGGTATACGGCGGAGATATGAGCTCGGATGACGAAGAGGAGAATGCGGGGGATGAACCCGCGGCAGGCAATGTGAAGCTGCCGGAGCTGCGGGAAGGCGATAGCGTGAAGCTTGCGCGCTGCATCATCAAGCCGGGACGGACACATCCGCCGAAGCGTTATAACGAAGCCACGCTGCTGACGCAGATGGAGAAGCATGGGCTGGGGACACCGGCCACACGTGCGGATATCATCGAGAAGCTGGTCAGCTCGGATACAATTGAACGGCAGGGCAATCTGCTGCATCCGACCGGCAAGGGGAAGCAGTTGATTGAGCTGGTCTCGGGGCAGCTGCGTACACCGGAGCTGACGGCACGCTGGGAAGCGGAGCTGGAGAGAATTGCGCGCGGGCAGGGGCGCCCGGAGCCTTTTTTGCAGGGGATTCGGAGTATGGCCCAGGAGCTGGTGTCCGGGGTGAAGAACAGCGGAGCGGAATACAAGCCGCATAATGTCTCTAACAGCCATTGTCCGGAGTGTGGAACAAGGATGTTAGAAAAGAAGACCAAACGCGGCAGGCTGCTGGTCTGTCCGAAGGAGGATTGCGGCTACACCCGGGCGGGCGAGAAGCAGTTGTCGAACCGCCGCTGCCCGCAGTGCCATAAGAAGATGGAGATGAAGGAAGGCAAGGCCGGAAAGTATGTGCAGTGCCTCGGCTGCGGCATTACAGAGACGATGGATAAGGACCACAAGCATATCAATAAACGCGAGCAGCAGAAGCTGGTTCAGCAGTACAGCAAGACGGAAAGTGCCGGCAACAATCTTGGTGATCTGCTGAAGGCTGCGATGGAAGCGAAACAGAAGGGCGAATAGCCGCAAGAAGCCAAAGTAAGGCTGTCTAAGGGACGGCAGATATGCTTTACTGTAAATGATTGATACGGGATCCGGTGTTAGGGTTCCGCTAAATAGAGTGGGGCAGGTGGAGAAGTGGCAGCGGCTGAAGGGATAGAGGGTGTGGTGAAAGCGGCAGAGGCTCAGGGTACGAAGGAGAGCAGCCGGTTGTATTTTCTGGTGATAGTCTTTATGTTCTGGTTCTCTTCGTATATCTATGTCCCGGTGCTCTCGCCGTATGTGGAGCATCTGGGAGCTTCTTATGTCATGGTAGGAGCGGTGCTGGGGATATACGGCCTGATGCAGATTCTGTTCCGGCTGCCGATAGGGATGGGGTCAGATGTGCTTAACCGGCGGCGGCCGTTCATTTATCTGGGGCTGATTGCAAGCGGAGCGAGCTGTCTGCTGTTCCTGGCAGGGGCCCATCCGGGCTGGGCGCTGGCCGCGCGGGCGGTCTCGGGGATAGCGGCATCGGCGTGGGTCGTGTACTCGGTGATGTTCGCGGGGTATTTTCCGAAAGAAGAGGCGGGCAGGGCTATGGGTATGCTCCAGTTCACCACGGTGATTGCCCAGTTGACCAGTATGATGATCAGCGGGTATATCGTAGAACACTTCGGCTGGAATACTCCGTTCATCATCGGAGGGATTGTGGCGGTGGCTGCGATGCTGCTGGTCGTCCGTCTTCCAGAGCAACAGCTGGAGAAGCGCACGGAGATTCAGATAAAGGACCTGACCGGTGTAGTGAAGGAGCCGCTGCTGGTAAAAGTATCGCTGTTATCGGTGCTGGCCCATTGTGTGCTGTTCATTACGATGTTCGGCTACACGCCGAATCAGGCGCTCTATATTGGAGCGAGCAAGGGGAGTCTCGGCTGGCTGACGCTGGCTTTTATGCTGCCTCATGCGATAGCAACCCTCTATGGTGCGCGGCTGTTCGGCCGGTGGCTGGGGGACCGGGGGACGCTGATGCTTGGTTTTGCCGGAAGTGCGGTGTTCACGCTGCTCATTCCTTCGATGCCAACGCTTGCTGCGTTATGTGTAACACAGATCGGGAACGGGTTCATGCAGGGACTGATCTTCCCGCTGCTGCTGGGTAAATCCGTCTCCGGGGTAGCTCCGTTCAAGCGGGCGACAGCGATGGGGTTCTATCAGGCGGTGTATGCGATTGGTATGTCCGGCGGTCCTTTTGTAGCGGGATGGATGAGTGCGGCTTATGGTCTGCGAGGAGGCTTCTGGCTGGGCGCCATGGCAGCGGTGCTTGCAGCGGTACTGTCCTGGTTCTGGATCAGGGAGGCCGGAGCCGCAGGCGGGCGGAGCAAGAAAGAGCGGCAGTTGCAGGGCCGGTGATGTGAGGTTATTGGTTTTTTGCCGGAAAGGGTAATATAATAGAGTGCAGATAGGATGCTAGGAGGAGGGGCCGGAAGGATGGTCAAGGTGGTATTGCTGTGGTTCGCGCTGATCAACATTATCGGGTATGTAGTAATGTCGGAAGACAAGAACAAGGCCCGGAAGAGACGGGATCGGGTGCCGGAGAAAACATTGTTTCTGCTGGCGTTCATGGGCGGTGCGCTGGGTGTGCTGATTGCCATGTACCGCAAGCGCCACAAGACAAGGCATACTTCCTTCAGACTCGGAATTCCGCTGCTGCTGCTGCTGAATATGGTGCTGTATGGGTATTTTTTGAGGTAAGCCCTTTGCAAGGCTTGGTGATGATGTAAATAATAGAAAGAGGTGGCGTAAATGTTATTCTCTAAAATTCTGCTTGCCTATGACGGTTCAAAGGCTTCGAATCAGGCTCTGGAACGGGCGATCGAGCTGGCTAAGGTAACTCCAGGGTCCTCCCTGTACGTCGTACACGCATTTGAATTCCCCCGGTTCTTCATCGGGGAAGCTCTCGCGCCTCTGCCGGCATCGGTGAACAAGGATTATTATGATCTCGCGGTCCAGACTACGGAAGAAGTGAAAAGCCGCCTGGAAGCCGAAGGTCTGAATGCTACGGTAGAATTGCTGCAGGGATCGCCTGCGGAAATTATTCTGAATTATGCCAAGGAGCAGGATGCAGATGTGATCGTAATCGGCAGCCGGGGGCTGGGCGGTATCCGGGAATTCGTTCTGGGCAGCGTCAGCCATAATGTGGTGCAAAGTGCGCGCATTCCGGTGCTGGTTGTTAAATAATAGGAACTTTAGTAGAGGAACGCTGCGGCGTTCCCCTTTTTTTAGGCGGATTAGCGGGAATAAGATTTTCATTTATGCCCAAAAGCGAACAATTTGCAGACATGATATGACAATGTTCGTGTTTAAGTTGACATGATGTGTAGGGCGTTGTTAAACTGAATCTATGAAGAGCTCGTATAAAACCGGGGATAGGGCCCGGAAGTTTCTACCCGGTAACCGTAAATTGCCGGACTACGAGGAAATAGGATAACTGGAACGATAGCAGCTAGCCTCCCCGCAGACCGGGGCGGTGTTCCTGCATTCTCCTGCCTGTTAGAACGGGGAGAGTGCGGCTGCCAGGCGGTTATCACTTGATTCCTTTAGTAGTCCGGGTCCACCCGCAGCAGAATGCGTCTGGAGTCCGGGCTATTTTTCACGGTTCATGCGCGAATTGGCAGGAAACGGGACACACTGAAATCAGAGAAATCTCTATAACGGAAATGGAAGGCTGGGTGAACGATGTCTGTGCAAGTTGGTGTCATTATGGGCAGCAAATCGGACTATGAAACGATGCAGCATACCTGTGAAGTGCTGGAGGAGCTGGATATAGCTTATGAGAAAAAGGTTGTCTCTGCACACCGCACACCGGATCTGATGTTCCGTTATGCCGAGGAGGCGGCGGAGCGCGGCCTGCGGGTCATTATCGCCGGAGCGGGCGGTGCGGCGCATCTGCCGGGTATGGTGGCTGCGAAGACCACGCTGCCGGTCATCGGTGTACCTGTGCAGTCGAAGGCCTTGAACGGCATGGATTCGCTGCTGTCGATTGTGCAGATGCCTGCGGGCATCCCGGTAGCGACAGTAGCCATCGGCCGCGCCGGAGCTATCAATGCGGGGCTGCTGGCGGCGCAGATCATCGGCGCCTTCGAGCCGGAGGTAGCGCAGCGGGTGCAGCTGCGGCGCGAGGCGACCCAGCAAGAGGTGTTGGAAAGCAGCGAGAGCCTATGAGCCCGGAGGAGCTGAAAGCCGGACGGCTGGAGGGTGGCGCGGAGCAGGCTAAGGCTGGGCGAGGGATGAAGGCTGAAGACGAAGCGGAAGGTGCCAGTGCCGGGGCGGTAAAGGCTGAAGGCAGAGCGGAAGCTGCCGGGGCTGAGGCACAGCGGGAAGAGACCGGGGCGCAGCCGCCACGGACGCTGCTGCCCGGCGCAACGATCGGCGTGCTCGGCGGCGGGCAGCTCGGGCGCATGATGGCGCTGTCCGGCAGCGCCATGGGCTACCGCTTCGTGGCGCTGGACCCAGCAAAGGATGCGCCGTGCGGACAGGTGACGCCGCAGATCACTGCGGCTTATAACGACCGGGACGCCGCGCGCGAGCTGGCACGGCGCTCGGACGTCATCACGTACGAGTTCGAGAACGTTGACGCGGGCGTAGCCGCGCTGCTGACGGAGGAATCGTACGTGCCGCAGGGCAGCGCGCTGCTGTATACGACACAGCACCGGCTGCGCGAGAAGGCGGCAATCGAGTCGGCGGGCGTGCCCGTTGCCCCGTACCGCAAGGTCGGCAGCCTGGCGGAGCTGGAAGCGGCGGCTGCCGACCTGGGCCTGCCCTGTGTGCTGAAGACAGCCACAGGGGGGTACGACGGCAAGGGACAAGCCGTCATCCGCAGGCCGGAAGAGCTGGCTGCAGCGTTCCATCAGGTCGCGCCGGGGGCGCAAGCAGATATACCGGAGCTGGTGCTGGAGAAATTCATCACTTTTAAATGTGAGATTTCGGTCATCGCGGCCCGGAGCGCCTCGGGGGAGGTCAAGAGCTTCCCGCCTGCCGAGAACATTCATGTGGATAACATCCTGCATCTCTCGATTGTACCTGCGCGGGTGCCGGAGGAGATTCAACAGCGGGCCTGTGAGCTGGCCGAGCGGATTGTCTCCGGCATGGAGGCGGTCGGACTGCTGGCGGTTGAGATGTTCGTGACGGAGGATGGAGAACTGTTCGTCAATGAGCTGGCGCCGCGGCCGCATAATTCCGGCCATTACACGATGGATGCCTGCGTGACCTCGCAGTTCGAGCAGCATGTGCGGGCCATCTGTAATCTGCCGCTGGGCGATACCTCGCTGCTTACTCCTGTGGTGATGGTGAATGTACTCGGCCAGCATCTGGAAGGAGCCGTTCGGGCAGCCTGCCGTGCGAATGAAGAAGTGAGCAGGCTTGGAGTATCACCCAAGCTTCATATATATGGCAAGACCGAGAGCACAACCGGCCGCAAAATGGGCCATATTAACCTGCTCTGCAAGGATACCGGCGACGGATTGTCCTGGGTAGAGCAAACTAACCTTTGGAGGAACTGACAAGCTATGATTGAACGTTACAGCAGACCTGAGATGCGGGCCATTTGGACCGAAGAGAATAAATTCAACGCGTGGCTGGAGGTTGAGATTTGCGCCTGTGAGGCGTGGGCCGAGCTGGGAGTGATCCCGCATGAGGATGCCGCGAAGCTGCGCAAGGATGCCAAATTCGATATCGCGCGGATTGATGAGATTGAGCTGGAGACGCGCCATGATGTGATTGCTTTTACCCGTGCGGTATCCGAGAGTCTGGGAGCAGAGCGCAAATGGGTGCATTACGGACTAACCTCGACAGATGTGGTCGATACGGCGCTGGGTTATCTGCTGCGTCAGGCCAACGAGATTCTGGAGCAGGATATTATCCGGTTCATTGAGATTCTAAAAGACAAAGCTATCGCCTACAAGGATACCCCGATGATGGGCCGTACCCATGGCGTACATGCAGAGCCCACAACATTCGGCCTGAAGATGGCACTGTGGTATGAGGAAATGAAGCGGAACCTGGAGCGCTTCCGTCATGCGGCGGACGGCGTGCAATTCGGCAAAATCTCCGGGGCGGTCGGTACTTATGCCAACATCGACCCGTTCGTTGAAGAATTCGTCTGCCGTAAGCTGGGCACCAGCCCGGCTCCGATCTCCACGCAGACCTTGCAGCGTGACCGTCATGCAGAGTATATGGCGGCGCTGGCGCTGGTTGCCACTTCCCTGGACAAGTTCGCTACCGAGATCCGCGCTTTGCAGAAGAGTGAGATCCGCGAGGTGGAGGAGGCTTTTGCCAAGGGTCAAAAGGGTTCGTCCGCGATGCCGCACAAGCGCAACCCGATCGGCTGCGAGAACATCTCTGGCCTGTCGCGTGTCATCCGCGGCCATATGATGACAGCTTACGAGAACGTGCCGCTGTGGCATGAACGTGATATTTCGCATTCTTCCGTAGAACGGATCATCCTGCCGGATGCGACCATGCTGCTGAACTACATGCTGAACCGCTTCGGCAACATCGTGAAGAACCTGACTGTATTCCCTGAAAATATGAAGCGCAACATGAACCGTACCTTCGGGGTTCCGTTCTCCGGCCGCATCCTGACCAAACTGATCGACAAGGGCTTCAGCCGCGAGCAGGCGTACGACACCGTGCAGCCGCGTGCGATGCAGGCCTGGGAGGAACAGACCCAGTTCCGTGACATCGTGGAAGCCACCCCAGAAATCACAGCCGTGCTTAGCGCGGAGGAGATCGAGGATGCGTTCAACCCTTCCTGGCATCTCAAGCATGTGGACACCATCTTCCGCAAGCTGGAACTGATCTAATTTATAAAAAAGGTAAGTCAATG
Organism: Paenibacillus sp. FSL R7-269; assembly: GCF_000517865.1. Taxonomy (NCBI): domain Bacteria; kingdom Bacillati; phylum Bacillota; class Bacilli; order Caryophanales; family Paenibacillaceae; genus Paenibacillus; species Paenibacillus sp. FSL R7-269. The sequence continues at coordinate 169,288 of NZ_ASPS01000016.1, read as the reverse complement.
GTGAAGGGATGAGCTGGAGAAGAGTTGGGCGGAGCGACGGGGATGCTTGTTCCTGATATGCGGGGCACAGGAAATTGAAATTTAGGTTTGGGGTAAAGGAGGAACGGAGAGGAATTTTGGAACTGTAGAAGCGAAGCGTTCGTCTTTATGGTCCGATTTCTACCACAGCCTGTGGTTAAATCAGAGAAATATGACCATAACAGCGATCGGAAGTCCAAAATTTCCGCAGTGACCCTATTAACCCGAAGGTGTAGTCAATTCCTTGATGCGAAGCTCAGGAAACAAGCCTCCCAAAGCTTTTAGCCCGAATATAGCAAGATCATTTGTTCAAGGGAGGAAAGGTCATGACACACCTAGCCGTATCCACTGCCGTGGAACTAGTAAATGCGCCGCTGCTCTACAAAGGCAAGGTTCGTGAGCTGTATGATTTGGGGGATGAGATACTGATCGTGGTGACAGACCGGATCTCTGCATTCGACTATGTGCTGGACCCGGCGGTTCCAGACAAGGGCAATGTACTGAACCGGCTCAGCGCCTTCTGGTTCGGCCAGACCCGGGAGCTGATCGAGAACCATGTGGTGCATATCGAGGTGGACAAGCTCGGAGATATTGTGAAGGACCGTGAAGCGCTGAAGAACCGGATCATGGTCGTACGCAAAGCCGAGCGGATTGACATCGAATGCGTCGTGCGCGGCTGCATTACAGGCGGCGGCTGGCGGCAGTACCAGGAGACCGGTCAAGTCAACGGCATTGAGCTGCCCAAGGGACTGCGGAAAAATGCGGTGCTGGCGGAGCCGATTTTCACACCTGCGGCTAAGAATGATGTTGGTCACGATGAAGACATTCCGTTCGGGCAGATGCAGGAGCAGATCGGCGCAGAGCTTGCGCTGGAGCTGAAGGAGAAGAGCCTGAAGCTGTTCGCTTTTGCCAGAGCTTATTGTGAAGAACGCGGTATCATCCTCGCCGATTGCAAATTCGAGTTCGGACTGCTGGATGGTAAGGTGATTCTGATCGATGAGATCTTCACGCCGGATGCTTCCCGCTTCTGGGCCAAGGACAAATATGCACTGGATATCGAGATCGACAGCATGGATAAGGAGCCGGTTCGCACGTACCTGTCAGCCTCCTCCTGGGACAAAAACAGTACGCCGGACCCGTTGCCGGCTGAGGTAGTCGAGGAGACGTCGCGCCGGTACCTGGATATTTATCACCGTCTTACCGGGAAGTCGTTGTAGGATGGCGTAAAATGCAGATTTTCATAGAAATAGCTGTACGAAATACAACTAAAGCTAATTTTGCAGGGAATATTGAGAATATAGTTGTACATTATGCAGTTAAGCAAGCTGCCAGTAAGCCTAATTCAGTTCATTAAATTCTAGGAGGAACTACAAGCGTATGTTAAAAGCGACAGTCTACGTCACCATTAAGAAAAGCGTGCTCGACCCTCAGGGAGTTGCCGTGCAGGGTGCCCTGCATTCCGTTGGATTCCAGGAAGTTGAAAGTCTGCGGATCGGCAAGTATATGGAGCTGACCCTCGATACGGATAACCGCGCAGAAGCGGAAGGACGCCTGAAGGAAATGTGCGAGAAGCTGCTGGCCAACACGGTGATCGAGGATTACCGCTACGAATTGGAGGACTAAACGTCATGAAATTTGCTGTACTTGTCTTTCCAGGCTCCAATTGTGACATTGACTGCTACAAGGCAGTAGAAGACAGCCTCGGCGAACCAGTAGATTATGTATGGCATACAGCGACAGACCTGTCGGCGTATGACTGCATCCTCGTGCCAGGCGGCTTCTCTTATGGTGACTATCTGCGCTGCGGCGCAATCTCCCGGTTCGCTCCGGTAATGGCTGAAGTGGCTAAGGCGGCAGAGCAAGGCAAATTCGTGCTTGGCATCTGCAACGGGTTCCAGATTCTGACTGAAGCGGGTCTCCTGCCGGGCGCGCTGCGCCGCAACATGTCGATGAAGTTCCGTTGTCATGACACGGTGCTTAAGGTCATTAATAACACAACCCCGTTTACTATTGACTATGCGAAGGATGAAGAGATCGTCATCCCTATCGCGCATGGCGAAGGCAATTACTATTGTGATGAAGAGACGCTCGCAGAGCTTCAAGCGAATAACCAGATCGTATTCACCTACAGTGACAACCCGAACGGTTCGGTGGCCGATATTGCCGGAGTCAGTAATAGGGCGGGCAATGTAGTCGGCATGATGCCTCACCCGGAGCGTGCAGCGAATAGCCTGCTGGGCTCGGAAGACGGCAAACGGATGTTCACATCCATTCTCAAGACATGGAGGGATCGTTATGACGCAGCAAGTATCCGCTAAGGAGCCGACCGCAGAGCAGATCGCGGAGCAGAAAATCTACAGTCAGTTCGGTGTATCAGACAGCGAATATGAGCTCATTACCTCCTTCATGGGACGTAAGCCCAACTATACAGAAATCGGTGTGTTCAGCGTCATGTGGTCTGAGCACTGTGCATATAAGAACTCCAAGCCGCTGCTGAGCCGTTTCCCGACAAGCGGACCGAAGGTGCTGATGGGACCGGGTGAAGGCGCGGGCATCGTGGACATCGGTGATAACCAGGCCGTTGTCTTCAAAATCGAAAGCCACAACCATCCGTCGGCGGTAGAGCCTTATCAGGGCGCGGCGACCGGAGTGGGCGGGATTATCCGCGATATTTTCTCCATGGGAGCAAGACCGGTGGCCTTGCTGAACTCCTTGCGCTTCGGGAAGCTGGAAAGTGACCGGGTTAAATACCTGTTCGAGCATGTCGTGTCCGGGATTGCAGGCTACGGCAACTGTATCGGCATCCCTACTGTCGGCGGGGAAATTATGTTCGACAACAGCTATGACGGTAATCCGCTGGTGAACGCGATGTGTGTCGGTCTGATTGATCATGACAAAATCCAGCGCGGCGTTGCCAAAGGGGTGGGCAACCCTGTCTTCTACGTAGGTCCGCCTACTGGCCGTGACGGGATTCACGGTGCGACCTTTGCCTCTGTGGAACTGAGCGAAGAATCCGAAGCTAAGAAGACAGCGGTTCAGGTCGGCGATCCGTTCATGGAGAAGCTGGTAATGGAATCCTGCCTGGAGCTGATCGACAGCGGCATCGTCCTCGGCATTCAGGATATGGGCGCAGCCGGACTGACCTGCTCCAGCGCGGAAATGGCGAGCAAGGCAGGCAACGGTCTGGAGCTCTATCTGGATCAGGTGCCGCAGCGTGAAGACGGGATGACCCCGTATGAGATGATGCTCTCGGAATCCCAGGAGCGGATGCTGTTCGTGGTGGAGCCTAAGGATGAGGCTCAGGCCCAGGAAATCTTCGATCGTTGGGGCGTCATCTGCCGCAAGGTGGGTAAGGTGACCGATGACGGCCGCCTGAAGCTGTTCCATCACGGTGAAGTAGTAGGCGATATGCCGGTGAAGGCGCTGGTGGATGAATGCCCTATTTATAACAAACCATCGGCAGTTCCTGCTTATTATGAGGAGAATGCCTCGGTAGATACGCTCCGTTATGAAGAAGTTACCGATCTGGGCGGCGCTTTGCGTACCGTACTGGGTTCGCCTACGGTAGCAAGCAAAGCATGGGTGTACAACCAATATGATTACATGGTACGCACCAGTACTGCGGTTCGTCCGGGTTCCGATGCGGCAGTGGTAACCATTCATGGCACCCGCAAAGGTCTGGCCATGACGACTGACTGCAACGGCCGTTATGTCTATCTGGACCCTGAAGTGGGCGGACGCATTGCTGTCAGCGAAGCGGCGCGCAACATCGTCTGCTCCGGTGCCCAGCCGCTGGCGATTACGGACAACCTGAACTTCGGAAGTCCGGAGAAGCCGGAGATCTTCTGGCAGATGGAACGGGCGGTAGACGGTATGGCGGAAGCTTGCCGGGTGCTGGATACGCCGGTTATCGGCGGGAATGTCAGCCTGTATAACGAGAATGCCTCCGGGTCCATCTACCCGACACCTGTTGTTGGCATGGTCGGTCTCATTGAAGATACGGATCACATTACAACCCAGGCCTTCAAGCAGGAAGGCGATGCTGTACTGCTGCTGGGCGTGACGAAGGCAGAGCTGGGCGGCAGTGAATTCCAGTATGCCGTTCACGGCGTGACCGAAGGCCGTCCGCCGGCGCTGGACTTGGCGACAGAGCGCAAGCTGCTGGATGCCGTACTCGCTGCCATCCGCAGCGGTCGGGTGCGCTCGGCGCATGACCTGTCCGAAGGCGGTCTGGCCGGAGCACTGGCAGAGAGCTGCATCAGCGGCAGCATCGGCGCGAATATCGAACTGTCTGCGGGCGGATTACGCCCGGATGTGGCGCTGTTCAGCGAGAGCCAGTCCCGTATTATCCTGACTTCCGCGCCTGAGCATGCAGAGGAGCTGAAGGCGGCAGTTGCCGCATACGGCGTGCCTGTAGAGATCATTGGAACCGTGGGCGGAGAGCGCCTGCGCGTTACACTGGACGGCTCGTCTGCACTGGATGAAGCTGTTACCGAACTCAAGACCATTTGGGAGGATGCTATTCCATGTCTGATGAAATAAAGACCGGGAACAAGCAGGAAACCCCTATCCTGTGGACCGGCGACTTTTACAATGAAGGAACGGGCTCGGGAGATATTTTTGATACGTTAAAAGAAGAATGCGGCGTCTTCGGGGTCTTCGGACACCCGGAGGCCGCCTCCATGTCCTATTATGGCCTGCATGCTCTGCAGCACCGGGGAGAAGAGAGCGCGGGCATCTGCGTGGCGGATGGGCGCGACTTCAACTATCACCGCGGCATGGGCCTGGTGAAAGAAGTTTTCGATAAAGACAAAATCGCTTCACTGGTGGGAGACATGTCCATCGGCCATGTGCGGTACTCCACCAGCGGAGACAGCCGGCTGACCAATGCGCAGCCGCTGGTCTTCAAATACCGTGACGGTGATCTGGCGATTGCCACGAACGGCAATATCGTTAACGAACCGCTGATCCGCAAGCAGCTGGAGCAGGGCGGCTCGATCTTCCAGACGACTAGTGATACCGAGGTGCTGGCGCATCTGATTGCACGTTCACAGAAGGATTTTGTCGAAGCGACGAAGGATGCCTTGTCGCAACTGGTCGGCGGATTCGCCTTCCTCTTGATGACCAATGACAAGCTGATTGTCGCCTCAGATACCCACGGACTTCGTCCGCTTGTAATGGGCCGCCTGGGCGAAGCCTATGTCTTCGCTTCTGAATCCTGTGCGCTCGAAGTGATCGGCGCCGAGCTGGTGCGTGATATCGAGCCCGGCGAGCTGCTGGTGCTGGACCAGAACGGTTTCCGTGAAGAACGCTTCGCAGAGCCTAAGCGCAAAGCGCTGTGCGCGATGGAGTACATCTACTTCGCCCGCCCGGACAGCGACCTGAACGGCTCCAACCTGCACTCCGCCCGCAAGCGGATGGGCAGCCGTATGGCGCTCGAAGCCTTCGTGGATGCGGATATTGTCACCGGCGTGCCGGATTCCAGTATCTCCGCCGCCATCGGCTATGCCGAGCAGACGGGCATCCCGTACGAGCTGGGGCTGATCAAGAACAAGTATACCGGCCGCACGTTCATCCAGCCCAGCCAGGAACTGCGTGAGCAGGGCGTCAAGATGAAGCTCAGCGCGGTACGCCGCGTCGTGGAAGGCCAGCGTGTAGTGATGATCGACGATTCGATCGTGCGAGGTACCACCTCACGCCGGATCGTCAACCTGCTGCGCGAAGCCGGAGCCTTAGAGGTCCACGTGCGGATTACATCGCCGCCGTTCAAGAATCCGTGCTTCTATGGCATTGATACCCCGGACCGCCGGGAGCTGATTGCCTCTTACAAGACCATCGCCGAGATGTGTGAGGAGATCAACGCTGATTCCCTGGCGTTCCTCTCTCCCGAGGGGCTGATCCAGTCCATCGGCGGCTATAATAGTGACGACTATAAAGGCGGCCTATGCCTGTCTTGCTTCGACAATGATTACCCGACGCAGGTGGATTTCGGCGGGGAAGAGAAGGACGGATGCTCGTGTTAGGCGGAACATCCGCCTAACACTGTGGGGCTCATCCCCCTAAGTTCCCCTTGCGAAGGGGGATTCCGGAAGTTTGGTGGTCTGTTTCTGCTCTAAACTTGCTAAGGAGGCTTGGGTGCGGGTGCCCGCTTTGTCCCTATGTGCTGCGCACGGACGGGACGCGCTTATGCGGTGCTGCCCCCCGGCGGCCTGCGGCCCGCCGGGCCCACTGGCTCCAGAATCTGTCCTATTTGCTGCGCAAATCCGGAGATTCTGTCGCCTAAGAAGCCCGCACGGCTTCGCCCCGTGCGGAGAAGAGCTCCCACCCCCGTCCTGTTTGCTAACGCAAAAACGGGGGACCGGTCGCCTAAGGAGGCGCTGTGCGAAGCCCAGCGCCGCCCCCTTGCCGCTGTGCAAGGCGCGAAGCTTCGGCTTGCGGCAGAGGTTTGAACTGCGGTGGTGTGAGTCATGGAGAGGAATTTTGGAACTGTAGGAGCGGTAGCGTCCGCCTTTATGGCCCGATTTCTACCGCAAATAGCGGTATCAATCAGGAAATCGGGCCATAACAGCGGCCGGAAGTCCAAATATTCTTTGTAATGACGACTATAACGACCCTATCATTTCAAATCCCTGCCGCCCCGAACCCGCGCTCTAAACTAATCTAAATGAGGTGTCCAAACGTGTCAGAAGCGTACAAGAAAGCCGGAGTGGATATTGCGGCTGGCAATGAAGCAGTAGAACGCATGAAAAAGCATGTGAAGCGCACATACCGTCCGGAAGTGATGACGGAGCTGGGCGGCTTCGGCGCCCTGTTCGGCCTGAATAAGGACAAGTACGAAGAGCCAGTTCTCGTGTCGGGAACAGATGGTGTGGGCACGAAGCTGAAAATCGCGTTCGCGGCTGACCGCCACGACACGATTGGCATCGATGCTGTCGCCATGTGCGTGAATGACATCGTGGTACAGGGTGCTGAGCCGCTGTTCTTCCTCGATTATCTGGCCTGCGATAAGGTCGTGCCGGAGAAGATCGAAGCCATCGTAGCCGGGATCGCGGAAGGCTGTCATCAGGCGGGCTGCGCCCTGATCGGCGGCGAGACCGCCGAGATGCCGGGTATGTATGCAGCTGGCGAATATGATATCGCCGGATTCACCGTAGGTGTGGCCGATAAGGCGAAGCTGGTAACCGGATCAGATATTGCTCCAGGAGACACAGTTATCGGGCTGGCTTCGAGCGGGATTCACAGCAATGGCTTCTCGCTGGTGCGCAAGCTTTTGCTGGAGGAAGACGGTTACGGCTTAGATGAGGTTGTGCCGGAGCTGGGAGCGCCGCTGGTGGACGTTCTGCTGGCCCCAACCCGGATCTACGTGAAGCCGCTACTCGCTCTGCTGGAACAGCTTCCGGTCAAGGGCATGGCCCATATTACCGGCGGCGGGTTCATCGAGAACATTCCGCGCGTATTACCGGAGCATGTGAATGTAGAGATCAACTACGGCTCCTGGCCGATCCAGCCTGTCTTCAGCTTGATGCAGAGTAAGGGGCAGGTCAGCAACCGCGACATGTTCACAACGTTCAATATGGGCGTGGGGCTGGTGCTGGTAGTGGCGGAAGCGGACGGAGAGCGTGCGCTGGAACTGCTTAAGGCCAGCGGGGAAGAGGCTTACCGGATCGGCACGGTTACTGAAGGAGAGCGCATTGTTACCTTCACGGGAGCTGAAGTCTGATGGAGTGGAGCCGAATCGCTGTCTTTGCCTCCGGAACGGGCAGCAATTTCGCTGCACTGGTCCAGGCACAGCGGGAGGGCAGGCTGGGCGGAGGCAGCATAGAGCTGCTGGTCTCGGATAAACCGGAAGCGCCTGTAGCACAGCGGGCAGAGGAGGCAGGAATTCCTGCTCTGCTGTTGCGGCCGAAGGACTTCGCGGGCCGGGAGCAGTACGAGGCCGCGATTGTGGCTGAATTGCAGCGCCGGAACATCGGACTGGTGGTGCTGGCCGGTTATATGCGGCTAATCTCCCCTGTTCTGCTCACACCGTATGCCGGACGGATCATCAACATTCATCCTTCGCTGCTGCCGGCTTTTGCCGGGAAGGACGCGATCGGGCAGGCGCTGGAGTATGGCGTGAAGCTGACAGGCGTGACCGTGCATTTTGTCGATGGAGGCATGGATACCGGACCGGTGATTGCCCAGCGCAGCGTGGAGGTCCAGTCTGGAGATACCGCTGAATCGCTGGCTGCACGTATCCATCAGGTGGAATACGCGCTGTATCCTGAGGTAGTGAGTGCTTTTGCCGCCGGAAAAGTAGAATTGAACGGAAGAATGGCGACCATTGGCGATTAATAGAAGTAGCTGTATATTTCTCGGGAAATACTGCTGAGGCGTCAGAAATTGACGGAAGCTCTGGCGGCATGGCCGGAAATTGCGAAAATACAGGTTTGCTGGCATAAGGACAGAAGCACAAATATCAGGACAGAAACACCAGGGAATTCTAAATTAATAGTTTGTTCTACAGGATTCGTTGCTGTAATCATCCGGAGTTCATCCGGCAAACATTCATAGGCACGGGGATCATTTGATTTAAAGGTTCAGTATTCCCAACTCAATAAGCTAAGCTGCTGGAACAGGTGGATTTTCTCCATCTAATCTGGCTGATATATGCGGTGAACGGAGCATAAGTGGAAAAAGTACAGCTAATCCGGCCCCAATCGAATGATTGACCTTATCTGGCGTCATTTAGGTGTGTATTTTCCAACTACTGCCCCGCTACGTGCTTCCCCGCCGGAATTAGATGACAAAAATCCAACTAAATCAGCTGCGCCAATGAGTGGGTACAAGCCGTCTTCAAGAGCAGCCGATTCATCAAGTAACTCTTACAACACCCTAATAATCTAGCGAGAATCCAGAGGAGGACTATTCAAAGTGAGTATCAAGAGAGCGCTGGTCAGCGTATCGGACAAACAGGGCATCGTGGATTTTTGCCGCGAGTTGTCTGCATTAGGCGTAGAAATTATCTCCACAGGCGGCACCAGCACACTTCTCGCGAAGGAAGGCGTTCCGGTCATTGGCATCTCTGATGTTACCGGCTTCCCTGAGATCATGGACGGACGCGTCAAAACCTTACATCCAGCCGTACACAGCGGCCTGCTGGCCGTTCGTGACAACGAAGAGCATACCCGTCAGATGAATGAGCTTGGCCTTGATTACATCGACCTCGTCGTGGTGAATTTGTATCCGTTCGCGGAGACGATTGCCAAGCCGGATGTGTCTTATGAAGAGGCTATCGAGAATATCGATATCGGCGGACCGACGATGCTGCGTTCTGCGGCGAAGAACCATGCGTTTGTTAGTGTGGTGGTCGATGCGGCTGACTATGCGAATGTGCTTGAAGAAGTACGCGCCGGTGGAGATACAACCCTTGCAACCCGCAAACGTCTTGCGGCCAAAGTCTTCCGCCATACGGCGGCTTACGACGCCCTGATTGCCGATTATCTGGCGAATGTCACCGGTGAACCGCTGCCGGAGCGCTATACGGTCACTTATGAGAAAATCCAGGATCTGCGCTACGGGGAGAACCCGCATCAGAAGGCTGCGTTCTACCGCAAGCCGCTGGCTGCGCAGGATACGCTGACGGCTGCTGAGCAGCTGCACGGCAAAGAGCTGTCCTACAACAATATCAATGACGCGAACGCGGCGCTCCAGATTGTCAAAGAGTTCGAAGAGCCTGCCGTTGTAGCCGTGAAGCATATGAATCCTTGCGGAGTCGGCGTGGGCACAAGTGTCTATGAAGCATATCAAAAAGCGTACAATGCGGACCCTACCTCCATCTTCGGCGGAATTGTGGCAGCCAACCGGATTATTGATGCGGACACGGCTAATCTGCTGAAGGATATTTTCCTCGAAATCGTCCTGGCCCCGGGCTTCACAGAAGAAGCGCTGGAGATCCTGACGAAGAAAAAGAATATCCGCCTGCTTAAACTGGGCAACCTCAGCACCGCTGCATCCCGCAAGAGCAGCTTTGTGGTTACCTCCGTTGAAGGTGGAATGGTGGTGCAGGAGAGCGATGTACACTCTGTGAATCCTGAGGAATTGCAAGTTGTAACTAACCGCAAGCCTACGGAAGAAGAGCTGAAGCAGCTGTTGTTCGGCTGGAAGGTCGTGAAGCATGTGAAGTCCAATGCCATTGTGCTTGCGGCTGACGATATGACAGTCGGTGTAGGTGCAGGACAGATGAACCGTGTCGGTGCGGCCAAGATTGCCATTGAACAAGCAGGCGAGAAAGCAAAGGGTGCTGTGCTGGCATCAGACGCCTTCTTCCCGATGGGCGATACCCTGGAAATGGCTGCGAAGGCGGGCATTACGGCAGTTATTCAGCCGGGAGGCTCGATCAAGGACGAGGAATCGGTTAAGGTTGCCAATGAATACGGCATTGCCATGGTCTTCACCGGCGTACGCCACTTCAAACACTAGCACGCTGGGAGGATCAGAGCCTTATGGATATTTTAGTAGTCGGCGGCGGCGGACGCGAGCATGCGATCATCTGGAGCTTGTCCCGCAGTCCCCGTGCCGGTAAAATCTACTGCGCCCCCGGCAATGCCGGGATTGCGCAGCTTGCGGAATGTGTGCCGATCGGCGTCTTCGAGTTCGATAAGCTGACCGCTTTTGCGAAGGAGAAGAAGGTGGGCCTGGTAGTCATCGGACCGGATGATCCGCTCGCTGCAGGCATTGTGGATGCCTTCGAAGCCCAGGATATTCCTGTATTCGGCCCGCGGAAGAATGCCGCAGAGATTGAGGGCAGCAAGACCTTCATGAAGGATCTGCTGCATAAATACAGCATTCCGACAGCCGCATATGAGAAATTCAGCGATTATGAGACAGCCCTGTCTTATCTGCGGAGCCAGGAGCTGCCGATTGTCATCAAGGCGGACGGCCTGGCCGCAGGCAAAGGGGTAACCGTGGCATATTCCCGGGAGGAGGCGGAGCAGGCCCTTCAGGAGATCATGGTCGACAAGGTCTTCGGGGAAGCAGGGGCGCAGGTAGTCATTGAGGAGTTCCTTGCCGGGCAGGAAATGTCGATTCTGGCGTTTGTGGATGGCGAAACGGTGCGGCCGATGGCTGCGGCTCAGGACCATAAGCCTGTATTCGACGGCGATAAAGGACCTAATACGGGAGGCATGGGGACGTATTCCCCGCTGCCGCATATCGATGAAGCGATCATCCGTGAAGCGGTGGAGACGATTATTGAGCCGACAGCCAGAGCGATGGTGGCTGAGGGGCGGCCCTTCAGCGGAGTGCTGTTCGCGGGACTAATGATCTCGCCGGACGGCAGACCGAAGACGATTGAGTTCAATGCCCGCTTCGGGGACCCGGAGACCCAGGTAGTTCTTCCCCGGCTGCGAAGCGATCTGCTGGAGATCTTCCTGGCTGTGACCGAAGGCAGACTCGCCGATATTCCGATTGAGTGGAGCATTGATGCGGCAGTCTGCGTGGTCCTGGCCTCGGAGGGGTATCCCGGGCCTTACCCGAAGGGAGTGCCGATCAGCGGGCTGGAAGACAGCAGCTCTGCGCTGGTCTTCCATGCCGGAACCGCACGCAGTGAAGACGGAGGCTGGGTGACCACCGGCGGCCGTGTGCTTGGGGTAGTAGGCCTGGGGGCAACCATTGCCGAAGCACGTACATCGGCCTATGCCAGTGCGGAGACTATTACGTTTGCGGGTAAACAGAACCGCAGTGATATCGCAATGAAGGCACTGGTCTGAGGAGAAAGTCCCAAAAAAAGGACTGACAAGTTGTAGGAGAAGTGCTATAATACAACTCGTACGGGGGAAAATGTGCGGATATATACAGATAAAGGGTCTTTCCTTTCTAAGGAAAGGCCTTTTTAAAATAGAGAAATTCATATGTTTCACGCTATACATTATCCTTCTATTCTCGCCGAAACGGTACCGTCCCTAAAAGGACAGCACAGCCGTTTCCACTTGCAATTCCATAACGAATGTTATAATAGTACAATAAAAGCGATGCTTATGCGGATGTACAGTTACTGATTTAAGGGGGAATTAGTTTTGAGTAAGGTAGGAAGAAACGACTTATGCCCGTGTGGAAGCGGGAACAAATATAAGAAATGCTGCATGGAGAAAGACAGAGCGGCAGCCCAGTCAATGCTGCGGCTGGTTACCGCAGGGGATGCAGCGGCGCAAGCGCCTGTAACCATACCCGGCGTAATCGTGCACGAGGAACAGCCGGCTACGGTAAGTGCTGCCCCTGCTGCGGGCAAGCTAACGCTGCCCAAGCTGAAGAAGATGGTGGCGAAGGAGCTGAACTGGGAGCATCCGGCCCATGAACAGCTGGCGCTGGAGCTGATCGAGCACATGAGAGAGCAGTATGACCGGGAGCTGATCCTGGAAGCGCTGCTGCTGTGGAACGGCTTCTCCCGCCAGACCAAGCCGGCCGTGAAGAAGACAGGCTCCTTCTGTGCGGCGATCGAATACCTGCTGTCCGAGGAATACGGCTTCATGCTGTCACAGGCAGAGCTGGCGGACAAATACGCGGTTACTACGGCCACGATCTCCCGCAAGGTTAAAGAGATCTATAACTATGTCGAGGAATACGGCATGACCGGGGAAGCGGATGAATTGACGGCGCTGAACGGAGCAGAAACTCCGCAGGAGAAGGCACAGACCCTTCTGGCCCAAGCCATGGAGGCAACCTCTGCGAAGCGCCGGGTCCAGCTGGCGGAGAAGGCGCTGGAGCTCTATCCGGACAGCCCGGAAGCCTACCTTATTCTCGCCGAGGAAACGGAGAATGAGGATGACGCGCGGGAGCTGCTGAAGGCGGGAATCGCCGCAGGCAGACGGGAGCTGGGCGAGTCTTATTTTACGAAGCATAAAGGGTTCTTCTGGGGGCTATATGAGACCCGTCCTTATATCCGTATCTGCCAGAGCTACGCGGAATCCTGCTGGTTCGGCGGTAAGGCGGAGGAAGCAACAGAGATGCTGGAGCATATTCTGGAGCTGAATGAGGATGATAATACCGGTGCCCGCTATCTGCTGACTGCTGTATATCTGTATAATAACCAGCTTGAAGAAGCAGAGCGGATCATTAAGAACTACGGTGAAGAGGATGCGGCAGCGGCTTTTGCCTATGACCGGATTGTACTGGAGTTCAAGAAGAACGGTATTACCTCGCAGCTCAAAATGCTCTACCGCATAGCCCGCGGAGTGAACAAGCATGTGCCGGATTACCTGCTGGGCGTGAAGCGGCTGCCGCATAATCTTCCGGATTTTGTCGGTATGGGTGATCCCAATGAAGCGATTGAATATGTAATTATGCACTCGCGCTTGTGGGCGAGCCTGCCGGATCTGCTTAAGTGGATGCTGAAGCAATAGACACTATAGATGAAATACCAGACACAGTCCTCCGGGGCTGTGTTTTTTTATGGAGATTAGGCGTGACCTCCTTGATTTCATCTCACACCGCCTATGTATGCCAAAAACGAACACATTGGGGAGTGGCGCAGGTGGATGGGCGAATGTAATCGAAAAACCGACCACATTGGCGTTGGGATTGGGCTACGTATAAATCCCCTTGCCAATATAGTCTAATTAGACTATATTATGATGTGTAGTCTAATTAGACTAAACTATCTGAAAAGAGGTCCTCCTAATGTTATTTATTACTGGAGCAACTGGAACGGTCGGAAATCGGGTTGTACATTCCCTCAAGTCTAAGGATGTCAATTTCAAAGCCCTCACCCGGACACCGGAGAAACTGATAAGCGATCAGAGCGATCAAATGACTATCGTCACTGGCGATATTAAGGATTGCAGTGCCTGGTCAGACAGTCTGCGAGGCGTGGAGACCTTATTCCTGATCCTGCTGGATGATGCCGAAGAAATTCTGCAGGCTGCCCGGGACAAGGGTGTACGGAACATCGTGTTCTTATCCTCAGCGTCGATCAACCGCTCGGATGCCGGTTACAATGAGAACGCTATGAAACATAAGAAGGTCGAGGAGCAGATTCAGGCGTATGGCTTTCGGTATGTGTATATCCGGGCCGAGGCCTTCATGCATAATACCGTTTACTGGAGGGACCTTTTTAGATACAATAAGGGGACGATCCGGCTACCGGCTCTGGAGGCAAAGCTGGCCAGTGTGCATGAAGCAGATATTGCCGAAGTGATCAGTGAGGTTGTAGCGGATTTTGACAGATTCTCCGGGCAGGTCTTGACGCTCACAGGAGCAAATATTCTTAGCCAGCGGAACATATTGACCGAAATCTCCAAGCAGCTTGGACAATCCATTCAACTGGAGGAGCAGACGATCGGGGACTTCCGTTCTTATATGAGCAAGTATATCGCTGAAGAGTACATTACTCTTAGAGTTCAGGACTGGGAGTATAGCCTGAAGCATAAGCTCGCCGTGACGGACACGGTGCTGACGATTCTTGGCCGGGAGCCTTATACGTTCAGAGAATGGATCGCGGAGCATCACGGTGATTTTCAATAAATACAGAAAGAGGAATTCACTATTATACCCTTACTTATACTGGGTCTGCTGAAGGATTGCGGACAATCCAGCGCTTATGAATTGCTAAGTGTCTTCAAAGAACGGGATTACCGTTACCTTGTTCATATGACGAAGGGATCGCTCTATTACAACCTGCAGAAGTTAGCAGGGGAAGGTTGGGTCCGGCTGGTGGAGGTCGTTAGCGTGAACAACTATCCCGAGCAATATATCTACGAGATCACACCGCAGGGTGACGAGCATTTCAAAGCACTGATGGCCAAATATTCGCTGCAGACGGACGATATTACGTTAGCCTTTTACATGACAACGCTGTTCGCCCACCAATATGATCCTGAACAATTCAAGGCGGCTGTAGCGGTGCAGATGGAGCAGACAAGGCGTAAGATTGCTGAGATTGACCATGTGCTGGATGCCAAGCAAGATAAGATCTACGATACGGCCAAATCGATGATGAATAATGTCAGAGCGCACCATGAATTGAACCTGAAATGGTTTCAGGAGCTGCTGGAACGGTAGGACGGTGTACTCCTCATACTCCCTTTTATTTGCTGATACAGCAGAGAAAGGGAGTATTTTTTGTGCGACAAACCTGACATGAACAAGTGGAAATGAGGAAGAATCAGGTGGTTAACAGGATAATCATGAGAAAATACCTGACATGGTCACAGTTTTTTCACAGCTTACGGTGAAACGGTAAAGGGATAAGGGGATTTTTTGCAGAAATAAGTCGAAAAGACAGAGAATAGCCGCAGGTAGAGCTTAAGGCCTGAGTCTATTGACATGGGGATGGGGGAGTTCTATGAAAGCATTAAGGAATATGGGGATTCGCGGCAAGCTGTTTTTGTCAGTGATTCTGTCTGTGGTGGTTATTTTCATGGCGGTGTCTGCAGTGATCTACAGCAATGCCAAGCAGCTTATCGTGGACGGGCTGAAGAGCTCACTGACCTATGAGAAAGGGGAGATCGGGGTGCAGGTCAATGACCTGCTGCAGCCTGCTGTGGATAGTGTGGCGCTGCTCAATGCCAACGCCTACCTCCGCGACTTCATTCTGAGGGTGAAGGATGCGCAGATGCTGAAGACTACGGACGGGTACGCGGAGCTGATCGAGACGCTGAACCTAATCAAGAACAACAATAAGAATCTGCTCAATGTATACATAGGTCTGGATGCGGTGAACAAGGTGATTACCCAGGATGAATTCGAGCCTCCGGCAGACTACGTGCTGAAGGAGCGAAGCTGGTATTCCGCTACGGCTGCGAACAAGCGTGTTACGATTACCAATCCTTATATTGATGCCGGGTCGGGCAAAATGGTCGTTAGTGTCAGCACCCCGCTGCTTGATGATTCGGGCAAGCTGATCGGTGTGGCGAGTGCAGATATTTCGATAGAGCAGATTACAGCGGCGCTGGGCGCTTTTAATTATAAGGGCAGCGGCTATGCCGTGCTGATTGATGAGACAGGGACGTTCATCTACCATCCTAATCCGGATAATATCCTGCTGAAGAAGATGGCTGACCTGGGTGGATCGTGGAAGACTGTTGGCGATAAAATGCTGCAATGGGGTTCTAATGTCATCCGGACGGACATTGACGGCGAACCCAGCTATGTATCCTATTCACCGGCTGTGGCTAACCAGTGGTCGGTCGCGCTGATCGTACCACAGAAGCATGCGGAGCTGGAGCTGAAGCGCTTCGCGCTGATTTTCTTCCTCTCTATTATGGCTTCGATTGCGGTGCTGTCTGTCCTGCTGTATCTGGTCTCAAGCAGCATCCTGAAGCAGATTCCGCTCCTCACGGCTGCGTTCGGGCAGGCGAAGGACGGAGACTTGTCGGTAAGGGCAAGGGTGACCGCGGGAGGCGAGATCGGGGTGCTGGCTGAGGGCTTCAACGATATGATCGCCTCGCAGCAGTCACTGATTCAGGAGATCTTGCACAGCTCGCAGAGTATCTCGGGAGCGGTGGGGAATACAGAGCAGAACGTATTCGTGCTGGACGGCAGCATCACCGATATCTCGGGGGTTACGGAGGAGCTGTCGGCAGGCTTGCAGCAGACCGCCGCCTCAATGGAGGAGATGAACGCCAGTACAACCCAGATCGAGGCGGCGATCCACGGGATTGCCCGCAAAGCCCAGGAGGGGGCGGAAGCCGCCGGAGAAATTAACGTACGGGCGGAGCGGCTGAAGGAGAGAGCCTGGGAATCCCGCACACAGGCGGATACCGTGTACGGACTTAGTGAAGAGAAGCTGCGCACAGCCATTGAACAGTCGGGATCAATCTCGCAGATCAGCGCGCTTACGGGCGCCATTCTGGAGATCGCCGCCCAGACCAACCTGTTATCGCTGAATGCTTCAATTGAGGCGGCCAGGGCCGGAGAAGCCGGCCGGGGGTTCGCTGTAGTGGCGGAGGAGATCCGTAAGCTCGCGGACAACTCGCGTGAGACGGTGACTGAGATTCAGGGAGTGACCGGGGCGGTAATCGAGGCGGTGTCCAATCTTGTGGAGGCTGCGGAGAGTATGCTGGGCTTCATGGACAGCCAGGTGAAGAAGGACTATGATGCCATGCAGGAGACCGGAGAGCGGTACAGTGAGGATGCCCGGTATATCGAGGAGCTGGTGACGGACTTCAGCGCCACTTCGGAAGAGCTGCTCGCTTCCATCCAGAGCATGCTCACTGCGATCAGCGAGACTGGCAGTGCGACGAATGAGGGGGCGGAAGGAGCGGGAGTCATCGCTGCCGGAGCGGAGCAGATCATCGGGCGGTCGGGCAGCATCGTAGCGGAGATGGAGGAGATCAAGCATAGCTCGGCGCAGCTGCTGAGTGCGGTGTCAAGGTTTAAGGTATAAAGGGTTCTGGTGAGAGGGAGGTCCGGCAGGTAGATGCCGGACCTCCCTCTTGCTTATCGGCGGGGGGGCTGCTGGTCACCATTCCACTCTCAGTGGATGTTATGGTGTGTGGAGAGGACAAGGGTTGAAAAAAAGTCCTTGGAAGAGTATGTTACAAGAAGCGAAACGATAAGAAAGAGACAGTGAGGCGGGAAAAACATGAGAGAAGGCGAAAACCGGATCGTAGGAATGGAAGATATTGTACGCGCACACCATGTGCTGCGGGAGGTTATCGTCCGTACGCCGCTCCAGCTGGATGCGGTATTGTCGGCCAAATACGGCTGTAATGTGTACTTGAAACGTGAGGATCTGCAGATTGTACGCTCCTTCAAAATCCGGGGGGCCTATAATATGATCCGCAGTCTGTCTGACGAAGACAGAGCCAAGGGCATCGTCTGCGCCAGTGCGGGAAATCATGCCCAGGGCGTGGCTTATTCCTGCAAGGCACTCGGCATCAAAGGCAAGATATTCATGCCGAGCACTACTCCTAATCAGAAGATTAAGCAGGTCCGGCGCTTCGGCGGCGAATTCGTTGAGGTGATTCTGAAGGGGGATACCTTCGATGATGCTTATGATGAAGCGCTGCAGGCTTGCATAGACTATAGCATGACCCTGATTCACCCGTTCGATGAGCCGCGTATTATTGCCGGCAACGGTACCATAGCCATGGAGGTAATGGAGAATCTGGACAAGCCTGCGGACTTCGTGTTCGTCACCATCGGCGGCGGCGGGCTGGCAGCCGGTGTAGCCACCTATATCAAAACGGTGAGTCCGGCAACTAAGGTGATCGGTGTGGAGCCTAGCGGCGCGGCTTCAATGAGTGAGGCCATGCAGAGCGGCGAGGTAATCACCCTGAAGGAGATCAACAAGTTCGTGGACGGCGCGGCGGTGAAGCGTGTCGGCGGCCTGACCTTCGATATCTGCTCGAAGCTTCTGGATGATGTGGTGAAGGTGCCGGAGGGGAAGGCGTGTACCACTATTCTGGAGCTGTATAACGAGAACGCCATTGTGGTGGAGCCTGCCGGTTCCCTCCCCATTGCTGCACTGGACATGTACCGTGATCAGATCCGCGGCAAAAGCGTGGTCTGCATCGTCAGCGGCGGCAACAACGATATCGACCGGATGCAGGAGATCAAGGAGCGTTCCCTGATCTATGAGGGCCTTAAGCATTACTTCATGGTCAACTTCCCGCAGCGCGCGGGTGCCCTGCGCGAGTTCCTGACCGAGGTGGTCGGTCCGGACGATGACATTACCCGGTTCGAGTACACGAAGAAGAATGAGAAGGAGAACGGCCCGGCCCTGGTCGGCATTGAGCTGATGTCTACCGATGCCTACGCCCCGCTGATTGAGCGGATGAAGCAGAAGGGCGTCGATTATGTGGAGATCAACAAGGATGTTAATCTGTTCAGTATGCTGATCTAATCTTATAGACAACAGCCCCGTCCGGCGTGATTGCGGACGGGGCTGTTTGTTGTTATATGGATTCAGTTGAACCGTCTACGGCTGAGGCACCTCAGTCTTCAGATACTGCTCCGCCGCGTCGTCCAGCAGGTAGCCGTTACTCTTCATCAGCTTCATGAAGCCCTCAAGCTTCTGCAGGAAGGCGCTGGTACTGCTGTTCTTAGCCAGGATGCTGGTGTAGGCCTTCTGCGCCTCCAGATCCATCTCCAGATTATCGTAATGGAAGAGCGGGGTGTTGTTCTGACCGTAGAAGGTGTTCACAGCATACTGGTTATACAGCTTCTTGACGGCCTGTACCCGGTTGGATTTGGGATAGGTCTGGATGAATTGCTCCTGGGTTAGCGCACGGTCGGCCACCTCGCCCCAGGCAATGATCAGCCCGTTATCCTTGGAAGGAGGCAGATCTGATTCAGCCGCCATAATGGAAATATAACTGCTGATATCCTCCGTTACATAAGGCTTATATTTGCGGTAAGCCGCATAATCAATCACCGGGTAAAAGCTGCCCTCAGCGGTATCCAGCTTGTACCCGCTCTCGCCCGCGCCTTGCAGCAGGGCGCGCAGGGCGGCGTTATCCGTACTCTCAGCCAGCTTCTCCATGCTGACTCCCCCTCTGTAGACGGTGAGGAGCTTCCGCTGGACCTCGCTGCTGCTGAATTTCTTCTCCCAGGAGGGGAGCAGCGCCATATGCAGGTTCTCCAGCTTCAGCGTCAGTACAGTCGCCTGATACGGAGTGACTGCATACAGCTTCGTCTTCATATAGGTAATGGCGCCCGGCAGGTTACCACTGGACAGCAGCGGCAGCGCGGCCTTATAGACCGCTTCTGCATGGCTGGCGGTCTTAGCGCTTGCAGCTGCACCGGAAGTGCCTGTCCGGCTGCTTCCGCTGCCTTCGGCACCGGCCGGGACGGCTGCTCCTGCCTGAAGCCCCATGAGCAGGGCGATAGCGGCGGATAGAACGGTATGCTTTTTCATTCGAGTCTCCTCCTGTGTGGAATGGATGTGGGATACAGCCTCTAAGATGGGAAGAATATGAATTTCAGCCCTAGACCTCCGGCAGCGGCCAGAGCCAGACTGACCCAGGGCGAGACCGGAATCACCGGGAACAGATTATCGAGGAATAGGCCGGCGAATACCGCAATCACGGCAATTCCAATATAGATGCCCAAGGCCTTAATATCGAAGGTCTTGGGCTTCGGACTGTCGTCCTCCGAGAGGGAGGCCATCCATTTCATAATAAGCTCAACCAGCACGATGGAGCCTGCGCCGACAACGACCAGCGTGAACAGGCTAAGCTGGCCGAAGAGTTCGTGCGGACCGCCGCTCCACTGTGTAATCAGACCGGCAATGCCCATCGTCCCGAATAGCAGGGTCAGAGCGGACCAGGAGATCATCAGGGAGTTCTTCAGCCGGCTGCGCGGTGCACGCGGCGGGGCACTGTCCATCACGTCCTTGAAATAATCACCGGGCTTCTCGCCAAAAACCTGCTTGGCGTTCTTCCCCTTGGCTTGTCCCTTCAGCAGCAGCGCGGCCGCCTCCAGCAGCAGCTCCTCTGCACGTACAGCATCTACTGAACTGGCGCGCATCGCCAGAATCATATCTTCGAAATAAGAGCGGTTAGACGGTGTCATCTGCTCCCGCAGCAGGTTGTTCTGCTTAATCATAGCTTTGACTTTCATAGTGTGGACCTATACCTCCAGCATTGAGTGATCAGGATACCTTCAACCTAGAGTATACGTTTGTGCACCAGCCGTGTGCAAGGACAACGTTCGTTCACGAAGGTCTGAATAATCCTTTTGGAAGAGTAAACACTGAAGAGGTGGTGGCTTCACCAACTATAGCTGGAGGGAAGGCAGGGAGCGTTATGGAACAGGACAACAAGCAGGAACCCGGCAAGGCTGTGAACGGCGGCACCGCGCCTGCACCTACTAATGATGTGGGGGACTGGGGCAATTCTGACGGCTTCAGCCTATGGGATGCTGCGGGCCAGGACCAGGAGAACGGGCTTGGAGATTGGGAAGGCCGGCAGGAGACACACGACATGTTTCACGACAGCTATGACTGAGTGATGCCTAAGCAGAGATGGGCCTCTTTTGCTCCTAAGGGAGTGGAAGGGGCCTTTTCTCCTGAAGAGCTGATGAAAGCTGCGGGCTTCATGCATATTGACAACAAATTAGCACAGATATTATAATAGACTTATTAATCATACTAAGTTAATCGGAATTATTATAATTTAAAATAAATTAGCCATACAGGGGAGGACACCGCAATGGAACGGAATATCATCATCCGGCATAACGGAGAGGAATTGACAGCGAGTATACATTATCCGGCCGCAGACCGGGCAGGGACAGGACGGTGCAAGAACCGGGTGCCGCTTGCAGTGATCTGCCACGGCTTCGTGGGCAGCCGGATCGGTGTCGACCGGATCTTCGTCAAGGCAGCCCGGGAGCTGGCGCAGGATGGCTATATGGTAATCCGTTTCGACTATGCAGGCTGCGGGGAGAGCAGCGGCGATTACGGCAGTGAGGATATGGAGTCGATGATCGGGCAGACCCGGGCGGTGCTGGATTACGGCATCAGCTCGGCCGATGTGGACCCGCAGCGTGTAACGCTGATCGGGCACAGTCTGGGAGGTGCGGTGGCGCTGCTGACCGGTGTCCGTGACCGGCGGGTGAAGAATCTTGTACTATGGTCAGCTGTCGGCTATCCCTTCAATGATATCGTCAAGATTGTCGGCAGGGAAGCTTTCGACCGGTCGGTGAAGAGCGGCAGCGCAGATTATGCCGGATATTCGTTCACTCCGGTATACTTTAATTCCCTGGCTGCTTTCCAGCCGTTCCAAGAGGCCGGAAAGTTCAGCGGCGATGTGCTGGTCATTCACGGAACCTCCGATGATGTGATCCCTGTGGACTATGCGTTCCTCTACCAGAAGCTGTTCTGGACCCGGCCGGAAGGACGGTGCGACAAGGAGATTATTTTCCAGGGCGATCATACCTTCTCTTCGGGTCCGGCGCAGGAGCAGGTGCTGAAGCGCACCCGGGACTGGATGAACCAGCAGGAGCATCTGCAGGAGGAATGGCAGAACTGGATGATATAGGAGCGGTAACGGCACTCGCAATGGCTGGGAATTAGCTGTAAAATAAAGGGGCAGACCATACCGGAAATGGAGGCTCTTACCCTATGAAATTACCGGCCTTTTTCATTGCGCACGGCTCCCCGCTGCTGGTACTTGAGGATAACGACTACACGCGTTTCCTGCAGCGGCTGGGTTCGGATCTGGGGAAGCCCCGCGGCATTGTGATCTTCTCAGCTCATTGGGACAGTCCAGAGCAGCTGATTACAGTGGACACACAGCATGAAGCGCAGCATGATTTCTACGGGTTCCCGGAAGAGATGTATCAGCTGAGTTATCCTGCTCCAGGTGATCCCGCACTCAGCAGCCGTATTTCGGAACTGTTCAAGAATAGTAATCTGCCCCATCAGCCCGTGCTGGGACGGGGGCTGGATCATGGCGCCTGGGTCATCCTGAGCACCATGTTCCCGCAGGCGGATATTCCGGTCGTGGCCTTATCCGTGGATTCGCTCCGCTCGCCTGAGGAGCAGTACAACATCGGACGGATGCTTGCTCCGTTGCGCGAGGAAGGCATTCTCCTGATCGGCAGCGGCGGTCTGGTTCATAACCTCAGACTGCTGAAGCAAAAGGATCAGCCGGAGCAATGGGCGATTGACTTCGACGGGTGGATTGCAGAGCGGCTTGCGGCCTGGGATCTTCGCTCCCTGTATGCGTATGAGAAGCAAGCGCCACATGTGAGAGAGGCCGTACCTGCCTACGGCAAAGAACATTTTATCCCGCTCTTCTACGCAATGGGGGCAGCCGATGAAGGCAGACGGGCACAGCTAATGATTCAGGCCTACCAATACGGTACGCTCAGCCTGAACTGCTGGATGCTTGACTAATATAGGAATGAATAGAGGGTACAGCTGCTATAAGGGCTGTACCCTTTTTCTGCTGCCATTTTCACTTGACTCAAGACAAACTCTGCCAGCTATGATTAAATGAAGGAAGCGAGTTTCACAGAAGAGCATCGAGAGAAGCAAGCTGTAACTTATGATTAGGAGGAACAACGTGTCTATATCGATGAACCGTTCTGTATCCCGTCCTGTATATACTCTAGTCCTTGCCGCCGTGCTGCTCTCTGCCTGCAGTAATGAGCAAGCCAACCCTGTACCTGTACAAACATCTGTACCAACAGCAGCGCCTACCCTGGAGCCACAGCCGACAGAGGTGGCGCAGACCCCGGCCCCTGAGCCTGCCGCCGGAGCGATCTCCGGCTTAACGGGCCTGGTATCTGAAGAGGGGAGCCTGCCCCGGCCGCTCGCGGTCATGATTAATAATGCCCCGGCGGCCCGTCCACAGTCCGGGATCAGCGAGGCGGATATTCTGTACGAGGTGCTGGCCGAGGGCGGTATTACCCGGTTGATCGGTATCTTTCAGAGTCATGCCGGCGTGGTGAAGATCGGGCCGATCCGCAGTATCCGCCCATATCTGCTCGATATCGGCGAGAGCTACGGCGGCATAACAGTGCATGCCGGAGGCAGTCCGGACGCTTATGCCATTCTGCAACGGCAGAAGAAGGCGGATATGGACGAAATCGGACGCGCGGGAGCTTACTTCTGGCGGGACAAGGAACGCAAGGCCCCGCATAACCTGTACAGCAATGCCGCCAAGCTGCGGGAGGGTGCAGGGAAGCTGGGGTATGCGGAGAGCGTGAAGGTCCCTGGTTTTCTTTTCAATGATCCGGATTACATTCCTGTGGAGGGCACCCCGGCGCTTGCGCTGAGTGTGAACTTCCTGCTGAAGAGCTACAATGTCGGGTACCAATATAATGCAGAGCAGCGTACGTATGCCCGCCTGGTGAACGGCAAGCCGCATCTGGATCTGAATAATAACCGTCCGGTGGAAGCGGCGAACATCATCGTGATGGGTTCGGACCATAAGGTGCTTGACGATGTCGGCCGGCTGCAGGTGGATACGGAGCTGGGGGGAGAAGCAGTGCTGTTACAGCGCGGCGTAGCGATTAAGGGCAAATGGTCGCGCAGCCCCGGAGACGTCATCCGGTTCGTGAAGAAGGACGGCAAGGAGGCGCTGATGTTCCCGGGAATCACCCATATTCTGATTGTCCCGAACAGCCCCTCGTTCAGCAGTCATGTCGAATATGCGCTGGCGCCTGCATCCCTCTAAGTTCAGCTGGAGAATCGAATGTTCGGATGATTATTTTCGTGATTACAGGGAATTGTTATTATAGTGTAAAAAAGTTCGGTTTTTTGTCTTCTATCCCTTCTGTCGATATGATAAGATAACAAGGGTTGTCATTCATTTTCATGCGGTTTACATGGAATGACTTCATTTTTTTCACGGCAATATTATGTAAAGGGGTCTTAGACTAATGAAGCTCAGAAAAAAGGATATATTCTTTGAGACGCTGGAAAACATGGCTGACACCATTGTTCAGGCTGCGGATTATTTCGCTCAGAATATCTCGACTCTCCAGGGCAATGTGGAGAACTTCGCCGCGGAGATGAAGAAATACGAATCCCAGTGCGATACTTACACACATACTGTCATCAAGGAATTGAACAAGACGTTCATTACGCCGCTGGAGCGGGACGACATCATGGATCTGATCACCAGCATGGACGATGTCATTGATGGTCTGGAGGCCTCAGCCTCGCGTTTCTATATGTATAACCTGCTGGATGCGGATGAGTATATTGTCCAGTTTGCAGAGATTCTCCGCCAGAGTGCATACGAGATCCAGAAGGCAGTTCATTTGCTCTCCCAGAAGAAGCTGCTGGCGATCCGCGAATACACCATCCGTCTGAATGATCTGGAGAACCAGGGCGACGAAGTCCTGCGTATCTGCACCAAGGCCCTGTTCGAGACTGTGAAGGACCCGATTGAGCTGATTAAGCGCAAAGAATTGTATGAGCGGCTCGAGACCACCACGGATAAATGTGAAGACGTAGCCAACATGCTGGAATCGATCATCATGCGTAACTCATAAGGGGCCTTAAATATGGATACATCTATATATGTACTAGCTTTTGTTATCTTTCTTGCGCTGGCGTTCGACTTCATTAACGGCTTCCATGATACCGCCAATGCGATTGCTACCTCTGTCTCGACCCGTGCGCTGAAGCCGCGTACAGCCATCATGCTGGCCGCCTCGATGAACTTTATCGGCGCATTGATGTTCACCGGCGTGGCGAAGAAGATCGGGGGCAGCATTACCGATCCGACCCTGCTGGACAACGGTATAGATATTGTCACAGCGACGCTCATTGCGGCAATTATCTGGAATCTCGTGACCTGGTGGCTGGGTATTCCTTCATCCTCCTCCCATGCGCTTATCGGTGCGTTAGCCGGTGCGGTCTATGTTGGGGCAGGTACAGAGCATATCAAATGGAGCGGGTTCATTGAGATCGTAGAGGGGCTGATTTTCTCCCCGCTGATCGCTTTTGTAATCGGGTATATTGTGATGACGATTCTGAAGTGGATCTTCGCGAAGCGCAGTCCGCATACGGTCAACAAGGGCTTCCGTTCGATGCAAATCGTGACGGCCGCACTGCAATCCTTCACCCATGGTACGAATGACGCGCAGAAGGCGATGGGGATCATTACCTTTGCCCTCGTTACCTCGGGACGGCTTGAGACGATGGAGGTTCCGCTCTGGGTTAAGATTGCAGCGGCTACATCCATGGCACTCGGAACGTCTATCGGCGGCTGGAAGATTATTAAGACGATGGGCACGAAGATTTTCAAAATTGAGCCGATCAACGGCTTCGCGGCGGATATTTCGGCGGCCTCTGTTATTTTCACGGCTACGCTGCTGCATCTGCCAGTAAGTACAACCCACGCGATCACTTCATCGATTCTGGGTGTAGGTTCTGCCAAGCGCTTCTCCGCTGTCAAATGGGGAGTGGCCGGACGGATCGTGGTTACCTGGTTCATTACGATTCCGATCAGCGCCTTGCTGTCGGGAGTGATCTTCAAGCTCTTCTTTTAGGACTGAACAGAATAGATTGCCTGGACAAGATGTCGCAGAAGCCATGGATGGCTTTAGGACATCTTTTTTTGCGTTCAGCGGTAAACCTCGGCCTAAGCGGAGGTTATTTGAAAATATAAGAATTTATATGTTGCACACGATAAATTATCCTTCTATTTCCCGCTGAAACGGTACCGTCCTTTAAAAGGACGGCAAAGCCGTTTCCACTTGATTTTTCAAGAGAGGAATGTCACAAAAGGCTACACCAAACTGATAAAAAATGTTAATGGGCATAAAAAGAAAATGAAATACATCACATATTTAAAAGAAAATAACATATGAGAAATGAAATTTGCGTAGTATTATGTAGGATTTGGTAGTCTCTGAAGTAAGGTTTGTTTTAAGTGTTACCATTGCTGACAAACATCCGAATAGACAAAGGAGGCCTAGCCATTGATCGACTTTCATCAGGTAGACAAACATTACGGACAATTCCATGTACTGAAGGGCATTGATCTGCATGTTCAGGAAGGGGAAGTAGTTGTTGTAGTCGGTCCTTCCGGCTCCGGCAAGAGCACGATGCTGCGCTGCATTAACCGTCTGGAGACGATAACGAGCGGCGGATTAACCGTGGACGGTATAACTGTAAACGAACGCAAGACAGATATCAATACCCTGCGCAAAGAGATCGGAATGGTCTTCCAGCACTTCAACCTGTACCCGCACAAAAAGGTGATTGATAACATCACGCTGGCCCCGGTGAAGGTGCTGGGCTTAAGCAAGGCGGAAGCGGAGAAGACCGCAATGTATTATCTGGAGAAGGTCGGCATTGCCGACAAGGCAGAGTCCTATCCTTCCCAGCTGTCCGGCGGACAGCAGCAGCGGGTGGCGATTGCCCGGGGGCTGGCGATGAAGCCGAAGATTATGCTGTTCGACGAGCCGACCTCGGCGCTGGACCCGGAGATGGTCGGAGAGGTGCTCGATGTCATGCGCGCCCTGGCGCGTGAGGGCATGACAATGGTCGTTGTGACCCATGAGATGGGCTTCGCCCGTGAGGTAGCGGACCGGGTCATCTTCATGGATCAAGGGCAGATCGTGGAAGAGGCGGAGCCGGAAGCCTTCTTCGCCAGCCCGAAGGAAGAGCGGACGCGTACTTTTCTCAGCCGTGTATTAAGCCATTAAACTAAATATATAGGAATCCGGGGAGGAAACGAAATGAAAATGTCTAAGAGCTTCAAGGTGTTAAGTGCGCTGATGATTGCGGCCCTGCTGGTCATTGCCGGATGCGGCAACAACAAGGGCAAGAACGACCCTGCGGCAGGCGGCAATGCAGCCGGAGGGGCAGCCGCTGACTCTGCAGCCATTGCCAAGATCAAGGAGCGCGGCAAGTTGCTCGTCGGCGTGAAGTTCGATACCCGCCTGTTCGGTCTGAAGGACCCGGCCTCCGGCAACGTGGAAGGCTTCGACATCGACATCTCCAAGGCCATCGCTAAGAAAATTCTCGGTGACGAGAATGCCATCGAGCTGAAGGAGGTGACCTCCAAGACGCGCATTCCGATGCTGAATAACGGCGAGATCGATATGGTGGTGGCTACCATGACCATTACGGAGGACCGCAAGAAGGAAGTCGATTTCTCTGACGTCTATTTCCAGGCCGGCCAGTCCCTGCTTGTAAAGAAGGGCAGCCCGATAACAGGCCTGGAGAGCGTTACGAAGGATACGAAGATCCTCGGCTCCAAGGGGGCAACCTCGATCAAGAATATCAAAGAGAAGGTGCCGGGCGTAAACGTGCTTGAATTCGATAACTACCAGGATGCCTTCAGCGCGCTCAAGGCGGGGCAGGGCGACGCGCTCACTACGGATGATGCGATTCTGTACGGAATGGCCTCACAGGACCCCGGCTTCGAGGTGGTAGGGAAGCCGTTTACCGATGAGCCATACGGCATTGCGGTCCAGAAAGGCAACGCGGATGTAGTTAAGGCGATTAATGATACACTGGCTGAACTGAAGGCGAATGGGGAGTATGATGCCATCTATACGAAGTGGATTGGTAAAGCCCCGGCTAAATAAGTCTGTCCCAAGTAAGAGCAGGCTTCCATCAAGGTAAAAACGAATAAACGGGTTTCACACGAATTTCTCGTAGAAACGGTACCGCCTTTTCCAAGGAGGGCAACGCCGTTTCTACTTGTTTGTAGGAACGGCGGTCATGCCGGGCAGGAACGAACTCATCCACAGGTAAAGGCAGGTGAACATTGATGGATTTCTCAATATTAACGAACTACTTCGGACTGTATATGGAAGGCTTCTACGGTACGCTGCTGTCCAGTGTGCTGGCCCTGATCGGCAGCTTCCTGATCGGCGCGGTCGTTGCCGTCTTCCGCATAACTTCGGTCAAGGGTCTGCGCTGGTCCGGTGCGGTGTATGTGGAGTTCATCCGCAACATTCCGCTGCTGCTAGTCGTGTATATTTTCTATTATGGGCCTTCCGCTCTGGGCTTCACACTGGACGGCTTCAAGGCAGGAACCATTGGACTCGCCGTATATACCTCGGCCTTCATCGCCGAAGCGATCCGTGCCGGAATTATGGCCGTGCCCAAGGGACAGATGGAGGCGGCACGTTCCTCCGGTCTCAACTACATACAGACCATGCTGCATATTATTCTGCCGCAGGCGATCAAGCTGGTCATTCCGCCGCTCGGCAACCAGTTCATTAATCTGATTAAGAACTCCTCGGTACTGACTCTGGTGGCCGGTCTTGATCTGATGTACTTTGCTGACGGGATCTCTACAGAGACTTACCGTACCTTCGACACCTACATTTTCGTAGCGGTATTCTATCTGGTGCTTACACTTCCGCTCAGCTACGGCGTGCGGATCTGGGAGCGCCGGCTGCAGCGCAAATATTAAGAAGCATCATTAAAGGACATCTGAAGCTAAAGGAGGGATATTATGGATTTCACAGGTGCATACTCTGCCGATAATCTGAAGTTTCTGCTGGACGGATTGTATGTGACGCTGATCGTTGCTTTTGTATCGATCTTCCTGAGCTTTATCATCGGCTGTATTATTGGCGTCATCCGCTATTCGAAGGTGCCGGTGCTGTCTCCGGTCATGTTCTACCTGGTGGAGCTGATCCGTAATCTGCCGCTGCTGCTGATCATCTTCTTCATCCGCTTCGCCTTGCCGGAGGTCGGAATCAAGCTCGGACTGATTACTGCGGCCATTGCAGCACTAACCATCTTCGAGGCGGCGATGATTGCCGAGATTGTCCGCGGCGGCTTAATGTCGATCGACAAGGGGCAGATTGAAGCGGCGCGTTCCTCCGGTCTCAGCAATCTACAGACCTTATGGCATATCGTGCTTCCCCAGGGTCTGCGGCGCATGGTTCCGCCACTGGTCAGCCAGTTCATCTCCCTGCTGAAGGATACCTCGCTCGCTGTTGTGATTTCCCTGCCGGAGCTGATGCATAATGCCAACATTGTCATCGGCCACAGCTACAGCTATGCCATCCCTACGCTGGCGCTGGTTGCCCTGATTTATTTTGTCGTCAATTACTTGCTGTCGCTGCTGTCCAGAAGGCTTGAGCACAGAGCGGTATAACCTTAGCCGAATGAGGATTAAGCCATATTCAATCCAGTACGGCTATGATACTATAGTTGTCAACCTCTCTAGGCAGGAGCAGTGGCGATGGGACAATCGATTCTGAGAATGAAGGCGGTACAGATTCTGCTGGTGGCCGCCGTTACTGCGGTAGCCGGAGAATTCAAGATCAACCCGTTTGACGGAGATATCTTCCGCATTGCCATGGGCAGCAGCGCCTTTCTCCTCTTCCTGCTGTTAATGAGGCAGCTGCCGTATATCCGCACAGGCTGTGCCACCGGGGTGGTCGTGCTGCTGTTCCGGACTGCCATGGATATGGTGGAGGGAAGCGGACTGACGGCAGAGCAGAGCCTCAGCAGCCACTTCTCGGCAATGATCTATTACATGGTGTTCGGCGCGCTGATGTATGTCATCAAGAGCCGGATCGACACCTTCCATCCGCTGGTGCTGGGCGCCGTTGCCGCGGTGATCGATCTCCTGTCCAATGAAATGGAGCTGCTGGCCCGCCTGATTGTGCTGGATTCGGCTACCTTCCGGCTGAACGAGTGGACGTACCTGATGGCGATTGCGGTCTTGCGAACGTATTTCACCACCGGGGTATACAGCAGTATCTCTGTCAGCCAGCTGCGTATCCGGGAGCGGGAGCAGCATGAACGGACCCAGCAGATGCTCGGATTCGGCTCCGGCCTGTACGGGGAAGTGTTCTATCTGAAGAAGTCCATAGGCACCCTGGAGCAGGTAACGCTGAACAGCTTTGAGCTGTACACCAAGCTGAAGGACGGGGAAGGCACGGGGCGTTACAGCCGGCAGGTGCTCGACATCACCCAGCAGCTCCATGAGGTGAAGAAGGATTCGCAGCGGATTCTGGCAGGGCTGGTGAAGCTGGTAGAGCGTGAGGTGAACGGGGACATGCCGTTATCGGGCATTCTGCAGTTCGCGGTCAAGAGCAATGGCAAATATGCGGAAATGCTGGGCAAAGAGATTAAGTTCCATATTCACATCACCTCCGATTACACAACCGACAGCTACATTCCTCTATTGACCCTGCTTAACAATCTTACCGCCAATGCGGTGGAAGTCATCCAAGGAATAGGCAGCATCCATCTGAACGCTTATGAGCAGGACGGTATGACGATTCTGACAGTTACTGATAGCGGGACGGGCATCGGGAAGCGTGATCTCCACCTGCTGTTCGAGCCGGGCTTCACAACGAAATTCGATGAAGAGGGCATCGCTGCCACGGGGATCGGGCTCTCACATGTACGGGATATAGTGAATATGTTCGAGGGAAGCATTACGGTTCAGCCGGTATCGCATGCCGGAGGGGCCATGTTTCAGATTACAGTGCCGAGCATGAAGCTGCGGAAGGAGGAATAGAGGATGCCGCTATCATTCTGTATTGTAGATGACGACGCGTCGGCGAGAAGAATGCTGCAGCATATTATTGAGGACAGCGGGCTTGGTGAGGTGACGGGGACTGCAGCGAGCGGACAGGAGGGTATAGCTCTGATACTGAGCGAGACCCCGGACATTGTGCTGATGGATCTGCTGATGCCGGACCAGGACGGGATTGAGACCATCCTCACTCTTCAGGCACAGGGCTGCCGCTCCAAATTCGTCATGATCTCGCAGATTGAGAACGGGGACATGGTCAGCCGCGCCTACAGGAGCGGAATTGAATTCTTCATCCGCAAGCCGATCAACAAGATTGAAGTCGAATCTGTTCTATATAAAGTGAATGAACGTTACGCCATGGGCCGTTATCTGGATGAGATCAAGCTGACGCTGGGCAAGCTGGAGGGCCTGCAGTTCGGACTGCCCCAGCTGCAGCCGGGCAAACGGACCGTCAAGGAGATTGTCCAGCCCATTCTGATGAATATGGGTATGATCTCGGAGAATGGCAGCCGTGATATTATCACGATCATGGAGCTGGCGGTAGCGGAAGGGAAGAGCGGAAGTCTTCCGTCCCTGAAGGAGCTGTATGAGCTGACTGCTGCCAAATACAGACCGGTACCTGTGGAGGCAGCCAAAGAGGTCAAGGCTATTGAGCAGCGTCTGCGCCGCGCACTGGCGGCGGGTCTGACAAGTCTCGCGTCCATCGGTCTGACAGATTACGGGAATCCGAAGTTCGAGCATTATGCGCCGCTGTATTTCGACTTCGAAGAGGTGCGCCTGAAGATGAAGGAGATCGAACAGGGCCGGGATAGCGGCAAGGTGAAGGTGAACATTAAGAAATTTCTGCAGGTGCTGCATCTGGAGGTGCTGGAAGGCTTGGGCCGCTAAGCCGGATACGGGACTATGGGTCCGGGCCTTTCACTGCAAATGGCATCGTCAGCTATAGAGGCAAGACCAAGAAACCTCCGGAGCCGCTGGTCAGCGGGCTGGCGGTTATTTTTTTGCGGGGACATGCTGTACAATGGGAGGAAGCAACTAGAACAGCGCAGCTCTGCTGCGGATTGCCTACATAGGGCGGAGGACTTATATTATGATACGAACACTTGCCGTAACGCCTACGGGTGAGGTGCTGACCGATCTGCTGCTTCAGGATATCGTACTGGACGATTATTCCTGGATCTGGGCGGATTTCGCTATGCCGACGGAGGAAGAAACCTTGAAGCTGGATACTTATTTTCATTTTCACCCGCTGGCAATTGAAGACTGCATGCATGTCTTGCAGCGGCCGAAGCTTGATTATTACGAGGATGTGCAGTTCTTCGTGCTGCATTCGCTGAATGAGCGGACGCTGGAGGCCGAAGAGATTGACCTGTTCCTCAGCCCGAAATTCCTCGTCTCCTACCATCATCAGGACAAGCCGGAGATGGAGGAAGCGTGGCAGATGGTCAAAGCTGAGATTCATAGCCGCAAGGGCTGGTCGGGCGGACCGATGGCCGCTGCTTACACTGTGATGGACAAGCTGGTCGACAGGTATTTCCCGTCCTTGTATACGCTGGAGGATGAACTTGCGGATCTGGAGAGCCAGGGCGGCAACGAATCGGTGGAAGAGCTGATGAGCCAGGTCTTCAATGTACGCGGAAGGCTGCTGAAGCTGCGGCGGACGATTGTGCCGATGCGTGATCTGATGTACCGGATTGTCAATTCGCAGCATGTGCAGAGTAACGGGGAGGAGCGGGTCTACTTCGGCGATATCTATGATCATCTGCTGAAGCTGACCGACATGATTGAAGTTGACCGGGAAATGACCGCCGACCTGCGTGACAGCTATATCTCGCTCAACTCCAACCGGATGAACTCCATTATGAAGACACTCACGGTGATTACCACGGTATTCATGCCGCTGACGCTGATCGCCGGAATCTATGGAATGAACTTCAGGGTGATGCCGGAGCTGGAATGGAAATACAGCTATTTCGCAGTGCTGCTGCTTATGCTGGTGCTGGGAATCGGAATGTTCGGCTGGTTCCGGCGGAGCGGCTGGTTTAAGTAACGGGAAAAGCGCGTTAAACGCCGCCGCTTAGGAACGGCGGCGCTTAACGGAGGAAGGCCCGCCGGATTTACGCTTTTTGGAGGTGGTATTGCGGCGCTTCGGGACGGAGCGTCTTTTTTTGCGCCGTTTGGGGCTATAGAGGGCTGCATCCTCCTCGGCGGCGAGCTCTCCCGCTCCGCTTCCCTTGCCTTTGCCAAAGCCGCCCATCACAAGCTTCACCATCGGAGCCATCTGTGAGAAGCCCTGCATTACCTTCTGCACCTTGCCCATGGTGTTGACGATTCCGTCAATACCGCCCATCCGGTCAACGATTCCCTTGATCTGTTCCATATTCGCCAGACTTCCAAGATTGCCGAGTCCGCCAAGCAGGCCTCCGGCCTTCGCAGTAGAAGCTTCTGCAGCAGGGAGCGCGAGGGTCGTATCGGTGACTTCAGCGCCATAAGCAGGCAGCAGCTCAGGTTCTCCGGGAAGCGGGGCAGGTGTATAAGCAGATAGTCCCGGGTAGGGTGACGGATTGTAGGGTTCAGCCAGGGAACGGCCTTGCTGGCGGGAATGATTATAGTAATGCTGAGGCATAGGATCACATTCCTTCGTTAGTGGTTTGCTATACTGTATGTCATGGGCGAACAGACGGTATAGACGAATGCCCGGGTAACCGGGATACTAGCGGAAAAGGGCGAATGCCTATAGAGCGGCAAGCGGAAGTGAAGAAACCGTGTCCATGCTTGATTTCGCACGGTTTTGTAGTACTATGAGTAAGGCGGTCTAACCTGGAAGCCGGAAGTAGATTAGAATTAACCCCAGTGATGGTGTACGCCAGGGGTGGACGTTTGTCCATCGATTTCACTCTTTACAGCGTGAAACCGTTAATGCTTGAAAAATGTGCTCCAGTACAATATAGTAGAGGCAAGATAGTCACATTAAGTTAATGTTTAGGGGATGATAGGGCGATGCAGCTAAAGAAGCTAAACGATAAAAGTATCGATCAATTATTTGAGGCTATTTTAACATTGAAAAATATGGAAGAATGTTATGTATTCTTTGATGATCTGTGCACAGTGAACGAAATTCAATCGCTCTCGCAGCGCCTTGAGGTTGCGCGGATGCTGGGCAAGGGGTCTACATATAATCAGATCGAAGCCGAGACGGGGGCCAGTACGGCTACAATTTCCCGCGTGAAGCGCTGCCTGAACTATGGCAATGACGGTTATAAGCTTACGCTGGAACGTCTGGGCCGATAATCTATGGTTCCGGGTGTATTGTTAATCAGTCACGGCTCCCGTGATCAGGCCTGGGTGTCGATGGTAGACGAGGCAGTGAGCCATCTCACGTTCCGGGAGGAGCTGCCGGTGGCAGTGGCTTTCCTTGAGCTGGTAGAAGGACGGTTGATACAGGATGGAATCGATAAGCTGGAACATGCAGGGGTCACAGATATTATTGTGATCCCCTTGTTTGTTTCTTCCGGCAGCACGCATGTCGATGAGATAGAGTATGCGCTGGGCGCTAAGCCGGTTCCTGAGCGGGAGACCGACCTTGCGCCGTTCAGGGTTGCCGCGAAAATTCACTATGGCTATCCTGTCGATGATGATCCCGATATTGCGCAAATGCTGTGGGATAAGATTCGGGAACTGTCAAAGCATAACGGGCGGGAGATGGTGCTGCTGGTCGGACACGGCAGCAGGCATGACGGCTTCCGGCAGCGCTGGGAGCAGGGCATCTCTTCACTTGCCGCGCGGGTACGGGAGATAAGCGGGCTGGATGCAGCTGATTACGGGCTGCTGAACCCGGACAGTATAAGAAGCCGGGTGGAGCACTGGCAGAAGCAGGGCTATGGTGTGTTGGTAGCTCCGCTTTTTTTGAGTGAGGGGTACTTCACTAAGGTTGTTATTCCGCAGCGGCTCGAGGGGCTTGAGTATGCCTATTCCGGCCAGACACTGCTGCCGCATCCGCTGCTGCCGCGCTGGATTCAGCGGCAGGTGGAAGCAGTGCTCCAGCGCCTGGAGGCTTGAGGGTCAACGTTAATTCGTAAGCGGGTAATGAAGCTGATTATAGGGTGCGCCCAGTGTTCCATGTAGCCATGGTTACCACTGCTGCATACATATATCTATACTTTCTGCCGATCTTCTAAGCTTGGAGCCCGGGCGGAGGGTATACTTATATTCCTCCTCAGTTCCTCCGACATTGCTTGTGGGGTACAGAATTGGGTATAATCAGTAAAGTTATCCATTATATAAACAGGTGGCGTTCCGGTAATGAAAACTGCGAGATTGATTTATAATCCCACTTCTGGACGGGAAGAAATGAAAAGACGACTCGCCGATATTCTAGACCGGCTGGATATGGGCGGTATCGAAGCTACCTGCCATGCAACAACGGGAGAGGGCGATGCTACTGCGGCTGCAGCCCAGGCTGTGGAACGCGGTACTTATGATCTGATCATAGCTGCCGGAGGCGATGGTACGCTTAATGAAGTGATTAACGGGATGGCGGAGAAGCCGAACCTTCCCCCGCTCGGCATATTGCCGCTGGGAACGACGAATGATTTCGCGCGGGCCATGGGTATTCCGAAGAATTGGGAGGAAGCCTGCGACCTGATTCTGCGTCAGGAATCGCGCCTGATCGATCTCGGCAAAGCCAATGACCGTTACTTCATTAATATAGCAGGCGGAGGGCAGCTGACGGAGCTGACCTATGAGGTCCCCAGCAAGCTGAAGACCATGATGGGTCAGCTCGCCTATTACCTGAAGGGGATCGAGAAGATGGCCAGCCTTGCTCCGCAAGAGCTGTACATCCGCGCGAACGGCCAGGAGATGATCCATGACGAGTTCATGCTCTTCCTGATCGCCAACACGAATTCAGTCGGCGGTTTCGAGAAGCTGGCCCCGGGTGCGCGTATCGATGACGGCCTGCTCGACGTTATTGCCGTTAAGAAATGCAACCTGGCCGAGTTCATCCGGCTGGTGCGTCTGACCATCCGCGGAGATCACCTGAATGACAAGAAGGTTATCCATTTCCGCACCGATGCCATGGAGGTTACCTCTCCCGGCCACGTACAGTTGAACCTGGACGGCGAGCTTGGCGGCACCCTGCCGGGCAACTTCAGCATCCTGCCGCAGCATCTGCGGATTTTCGCGCAGAATTAATCGTGAAGAACATGAAAGAAGTGAACCTATACACATGAATAAACAACGCAGCAGGCGCAGCGCAAGCCGCCGGGAACAAGGGGCGGCCCCTGTCGCCGGTCTGCCGGTGAATAAGAACGATGAGGTCCTGCTCGATATTATCGGCATGACCCATGAAGGTGAAGGGGTAGGCCGCGTAGAGGGCTTTACCCTATTTGTGCAGGGCGCTCTTCCCGGTGAGAGGGTCCGGGCCAGAGTGCTGAAGACCAAGAAGCAGTATGGCTACGCCAAGCTGCTGGAGCTAGTGCAGGCCAGCAGCGACCGCATCGCGCCGCCTTGCCCGATCTATGATCAATGCGGCGGCTGCCAGCTGCAGCATATGGATTACACCGCGCAGCTCGCGTGGAAGCGGCAGTTGGTGGTGGACAACCTCCAGCGGATCGGGAAGCTGGAGGTGGCCGGTGCAGTTAGTGGAGGAGCGGCGAGTACAGATGGAGCAAGTGCATCAGGGACTCAAGGCGAAGGCATCCGCGTGCTGCCTACACTCGGCATGGACGAGCCATGGCGCTACCGCAACAAGGCCCAGGTGCCTATCGGTGTGACCGAAGGCGGTCTGGTCGGCGGCTTCTATGCACGGGGCAGTCACCGGATCATCGACATGGAAACCTGTCTGATCCAGCATGAGGACAACGACAAGGTCGTTGCCACCGTCAAGAGCCTCGGCCGAGAGCTGGGCATCACCGCCTATGACGAAGAGACCGGCCGTGGCCTGCTCCGTCACGTTGTGGTGAAGAAGGCGTTCCGCACCGGCCAGATGATGCTGGTGCTGGTCACGAACGGCCGGGATATCCCGCATCTGGATGCTTGGCTCGGTAGTATCCGTGAGCAGCTTCCGGCGGTGGTCAGCCTCTGCCAGAATATTAACACGCAGAAGACCAATGTCATCTTCGGCAACGATACCCGTGTCCTCTGGGGCAGCGAGGTCATCTATGACTACATTGGAGAGGTGCAATTCGCCATCTCGGCGCGCTCCTTCTACCAGGTGAACCCGGCCCAGACTGAGGTGCTGTATGGCAGAACTCTGGAATACGCTGCACTTACCGGCAAGGAAACCGTGATTGATGCCTACTGCGGCATCGGCACCATCTCCCTGTTCCTGGCCCAGCACGCGGATCAGGTGTACGGAGTTGAGATCGTCCCTGAAGCCATCGAAGACGCCCGTGCCAATGCGAAGCTGAACGGAATGAACAACGTTAAATTCGAAGTCGGCGCTTCGGAGGATGTCATCCCCGCTTGGAAAGAGCAGGGCATCACTCCCGATGTCATCGTCGTCGATCCCCCGCGCAAGGGCTGCGACCCGCGCCTGCTGGAGACTATCCTGCTGATGCAGCCGGAGCGTGTCGTCTATGTCTCGTGCAACCCGTCTACCCTGGCCCGCGATTTGCGGGTGCTGGAGGATGGGGGATACCGGGCGGTGGAGGTCACGCCGGTGGATATGTTCCCGCATACGGTGCATGTGGAGTCGGTTTGTTCCTTGGTATATAAGGGTTTTGAGTGATTTTTTTATTGATTGGGGACGAAATGGTGACGGAATAATTTTGAGGGGGTTATTTTGCCTTAATATTTGGCAAAATGGAGTCAAACTTGTTCGCTGCTTCGTGGTCGGCTGATCTCAGTACGTGTCCATAGATATTCATGGTCGTACTGATGTTAGCATGGCCTAATCGTTCGGAAATGATTTTAGCATGCACACCTTGATTTAATAGTAGGGTTGCTGATGTATGACGAAGGCTGTGGAAAGTAATATAAGGCAGCTTGTGTTTCAATAATAGATTTCTAAAATGAAGGTAAGGCGTTTCTGGATAGAACGGCTTGCCTTCTTCATTGAAGAAAAGAAAGAAGTGTTCATCTCGCTTCCAAATATTTTTCAGTTTCATTCGTTCTTTTCGACAATGCAAATAATATTCGTTTAGTTCAGCGGTAATAGAAGAAGGCAGAGCGACTTTACGTAGACTGTTTTTGGTCTTTGGCTCTTTTATGAGGGGTTCACCATCTTTGTATGCTGTAATACTCTGTCTAATATCTATAACTCCGTTTTTTAAATCAATATGTCTCCATTCTAATCCAAGCAGTTCTCCTCTCCGCATTCCGGTGGTTAAGGCTAAAGTAATCATCATTCGCCAATGGAACGGCTCATTTTGAAGTACCTCGAATAACTGGTGGATTTCTTCCTTCGTGTAAACTTTAGTTTCTTTGTGCTTGACGCGAGGACGCGTAACATCGGCCACGGGATTATTTTTTATGATTCTCCATTCGACAGCGCGGCTAAAGATATTTTTTAAAATTCGATACATCATAAATACACTGCCAGACGATAGTTTCCCCTGTTTTCCATCCAATCTACTTCCATCTTGTTCAAGTGAATCTAAGTAATTCAGGATATGGATTGGCTTAACCTGATCAAGTCGATAATCTCCAAAAGTAGGAAGTATCCGTTTTTTCAAGCAACGTTTATATGTGTTTAAAGTAGTGACCTCAAGATGCTTAACTGCATATTTCTTTTCCCATTCTTCCACAAATGCAGAGAAAAGCATTTTCTCTGGTGCAATGTACTCCCCAGCTTCAACTTCAATCCTGAATTTCATTAATTCTTCGTTGAGAAAATTATTTAATCTTTTTTTTGCTCTTAATAAAGTTGCATCCTCAACTTTAACTGTTTTAGTCTTTTTGAGTCTGCGTCCCTGAGCGTCAGTTCCAAGCTCAACAATAAGCCTCCAAGAATTATCTCCGCGTTTTTCAATGCTTGCCATTGTCTATCAATCCTCTCCTTTTTCAAGTCTGTTTTTAAATTCATTCATTAGCTCTGGAAATATATTTTTATGTTCTCTTTGAAATATTAATGCTCTAGCAAAAGCAATTATTTGATCTGCTTCGTTGCTGTTAATCTCAATTCCGTCTACTAAAATAAAGGGTAACTTAATCATATGAGTTAGTTCCATATGATTGAAGGAATCGAAGTCTAAAAAAACGTCCTCGTGATACTCACTGTCCTCCTTTTCATTGAGATATCCAGCATCTTGCATTAATTCGGCAAGCGGCACTTTAAGAACAGGTGCTAGTTTCTGGAGAATATAAGGTGATGGAGTTCTCTTACCATTTTCAATATGTGATAGATAAGCTAAAGAAACTCCTGATGCTTTACTGAGCGTCCTAAGAGATACTTTCTGCTGTTTTCTGAGAAAATTCAATTTAGTGCCAATATCAAGTTTCAATACATTAGCCTCCTTTTATAGAATCAATATAACACAATCGTTTCTATTTAGCAAACATGTATTTACAAAATAGAAACATTTGACTAAAATCTAAACATGAACAGCACGAAAAACCTGATGGAAACTTATTTTTCTAAGAAAGGGGGGGCCAGATGAAACCAATCACAATGAATACAAAAGAAATAGCGATTTATCTGAATGTTAGCCTCGACACAATATATAAAATGGTAAGAGCGCATCAAATTCCGCACATCAGACTACGAGGGAAAATACTTTTTAGTACTATAAGTATCGAAAAATGGATTCGGGAAAGTGAACAGAGGGTTACGCTCTGATAACACTCGGAATTGTATATGTGAGGTGTGAAAATTGAAAAAAAAGGGTTTTACAACTGTTAATAACATCTTAATTCAACGGTTAATTCAATTGGATCTAACGAAACGTCAATTGAGTGTACTGATGCTAATTATTCGCCTTTCCAATGGATGCCAACGTTCTAGTGCCTATATTCCAAAACTCGTATGTTTCAGGATATGTGGAGTTGGAAAAACGAATATTACTGAAGTTCTAGAGAGTTTAGTTACACAGAAAGTGATTATCTGGAACAAGCTGGAGAATACCTTTGCGATAAACCAAAACGTTCAGGAATGGGAGATCGGATTAGTCAGTGGTTGGGAAGAAACTGCTTTCCGAGAACTGCTTAAATTGAATCTTGCAAAAAGTTCTCCAATTGATAACTCTCTGAGATCAGCGCGGAATCAAACTGAGAATACTGCGGTTATCAAAAAGATTACCGAAAATCATGAACAGTTATCAAAACAGGTATTCTCACATCTAGAAAAACCTTTTGGCTCTAAGGAGAAGGAAGCTTCTAAATATATAATTAAAGAAGAAAATAATAAAGAAATTACTATCATTGAGGCTGAGATATATGAAGAAATTGAGCGTGAGTATTGCTCTTTGCATAACAAGAAGAGCTTAAACCAGAATGATAAAGAACTGATAGATAAGCTTATCAATATTGGTATACCTGCTCACTTTATTATCCAGCGCATGAAAGAAACCTATACTAAAAAAATTGAACGCGACGAAACTGTTAATAGCTTTGCATACTATGAGCGACCTATTTTGGATTCTTGGCGAACATTTAGCACTGCTAAGGCAACCTCGGCTATGAGGGAACAGCCAAGCCGTTATCAGAGCAGGCAAGAAAGACAAAATGAAATGTTACTTCGGGCGATCAGAGAGGAAACAGATGACAAAGACTGAACTTAATAAACTATTCTTGATTATCAACAATGCCTATCAAAATTTCTCGATTGATGAAATTAAAACAACATTTTGGCACAAAATGTTAGAAGATTACCCATTTGAAATTGCCATGAATAATTTGCGGCAGCATGTTTATACGGAAAAGTTTCCTCCAACGATTGC
Source organism: Paenibacillus sp. FSL R7-269 (assembly GCF_000517865.1). Lineage (NCBI taxonomy): Bacteria > Bacillati > Bacillota > Bacilli > Caryophanales > Paenibacillaceae > Paenibacillus > Paenibacillus sp. FSL R7-269. Next base: position 128,487 of record NZ_ASPS01000016.1, on the reverse strand, counting down.
AGATATTAGAAAGCCTCCTCTGGAGGTAGAAGCCGCAAACTACCTCCAACTGAAAGAGGCAACCCTACACCGCCTTAAAATGATGGAGGAATGGCATTACAGAGCAGTATTTAAGGGTGAAGCCGCAGATGATTAATCCTCCTTTATTCAACCTTGAGGCTGAACAAGCTGTTATTGGAGCAATTCTGTTAGAGCCGAAATCAATTGATGCTGTTCATGAAAAAATGCGAGAACAAGTTTTTTATCACAAAGCACACCGAACGATCTATCAGGCAATGCTTGAGATTGCGGAACAAAACATACCGATTGATCTTGTTCAATTGACGGATGTCTTACAGAAGAAACAGAAGCTGGATGAGGCTGGCGGCGTAATTTATATGTCACAGCTTGTCGGTTCTGTGCCTACAGCCACTAATATTTTGTATTATGTTGATATCTTATTGGAGAAGCATCGACTCCGAAATTTGAAACAAGCTCTAGGAAAGGGCTTATCATCTATAGCAGAGGGGGAAGATTTTGAAGAAGTCCTTTCGGAGATTACTAAGAATGTTACAAGACTCTCAGATCAGTTAGAACCGGAAGAAGGTTTTATCCATGTCGCTGAAAGTGCTGAAGGTCATGAGGATATTATGGAAGGTAGGGTTCAACATAAGGGACTAACCGGAGTTAAAACGGCAGGTTCCGCATTAGATATGTTCACTGGAGGCAGACAGAAAGGAGAATTGATAGTTGTTGCTGCTCGTCCCTCAATCGGCAAGAGTGATTATATGTTGAATGAAGCGTTAAATGCAGCGAAAAGTGGTACAGCGGCAGGAATATTTAGTCTGGAGATGCCTGGTGTAATGCTAACAGATCGCTTAATCTCAATGATCGGGCAGATCGACCGGTCAAAACTTCGTAGTGGATTGTTGGATGATGATGATTGGTATAGGTATACGATGGCTCGTTCCTGTTTATCGGAATTACCTATTTACATTGCCGCGAAGCAAGGTCAATCTATTCAAAGCATTCGAAACAAAGTGAAATGGTTAAAAAGAGAACATAATAATTTAGTTATTTACATTGATTATCTGCAACTGGTACATGGAGGTCAACGCTTCTCTAATCGGGAAGCTGAACTTGGTTATATTAGCCGTGCTTTGAAGCAAATAGCTTTAGAAAATGACTGTCCAGTTATAGCGATAAGTGCTATTAACCGTAACAGCGAGAAACGGCAGGATAAACGCCCGATGCTTTCAGATTTAAGGGAATCAGGGCAAATCGAATTTGATGCAGATGAAGTCGATTTCTTATATCGAGACGACTATTATAATTCCGATAGTGAAAAGAAAAATATTACAGAAATTATCATCGCCAAGGGAAGGAATACAGGTATCGGGGTTATAGAGATGGGATATTTAAAGCAATACGGAAAATTTGTTGATTTGCATTAAGCTTAGGCTTCCTGCATCAATAGCATTATAAAAACACGCCCCTATAATGAAATGTGGAGGAGTTACCTATGGAAAAACATACACATAAAAAAAGACCCTTTCCTTATTTGACAACTCCATTCCGTTTTTTGTGGAATGGAATGGTATATGAGTACGGAACCAGCGACAAGTACTGTGTAGAAAACAAAGCTGGTTTTGAATTCGATTATGGAGAGGTGGTATTGCTAAGCAATACCGGTAAACGTGATTGCATTGGAACTGAGATTTATGTTGGAGACGTTTTTCAACGAGAAACTGAGGAGTACGCGGTTGTTGAGTTGCGATTTGGACAATATCGAGTGGTAACATTTAAGCCGAATCAGAATCAAATTCAAGAAAAAGATACAGATCAGTTATTAATTAATTTTCTGAAAAAATACAAGAACGCCGAAGTTATCGGAAATGCCTGGGCTTTAGGGGTTTTTGATCTCCAACTTAATTAGTATCGTCATATTTACCTATTCGTAGAAACTGGGAGTTTAGGTCCTGATCGATCTAAACACTAGATAAAGGAACTGCCCTATGAAAGTCAAAGAAAAGCTCAAAAAGTAGCAACGAGAATATGCCTTATTCATGGCGAAGGCTGCTGAACAATTAGCCTTGCATCAAATCTCGAAAGGAGATTTCTAAATTGCCAAACGAAGCTCAAAAACAGATTAAACGATATCTTCTGACACTTGACCATTCACTGATGCAGACAATAGGACATTATGGACATATCTCCGTAACTGGTCTAAGCAGCCTCCTACTAGAACCGCGACCTAAGAACACTATTTATCAGCGTACAAGAGTGCTCGCCGAATGGGGGTATATCGAGCCAGTAGTTGATCGTCACAAGAGGAAGATTTTCAGACTTACGCAACGAGGTGTTGATGAATTGATAATGCAAGGTGTTACCTTACGGGGACGGAGCTTTCTGCAAAGTGACTTGGTACGAATGACATGGGCGATGGAACAAACCGGATTTATTGAAACGCTGGGATTAGAGGCACAGCCTTCAACAAAGCCATTAGACGCTGTGAGTAAAGGCGAAACTCCTAGAGCGTTAATCGTGGACAATCCTAATGTACACATAGCCAATACATTTCAACGAATTGAGGAAGTTGTCAAAGTAGCTACGATCAATGCACCATTGGACATTATCGCATTGTCAGAAAATCGTGCAGCAGAGTTACAGCGCTACGTGAACACGAACGGTTGTCACTTCACTGTGCTGCTTCAAACGATAGATATTTAGTCTAAACCTCAGCTATATCAGATACTCACTAACCCGATATCTCCTCTTGAATTCATCTATAGTAAAGATCCTGTCTTTACCCACTTTATTCCATTTTGATAATGAACCGATATTTAAACGAGAGTTCTTGTTTCAAAAATATGTTATTTTAATAGTTGCTCTGTTTTATAGCCTCAGCTGACCATGAATAAACGGATAATAAGGATATACAATAACAGTGTATATCCTTATAATTCGCCAATACTATTTTGACCTTAAATTTTAGCCTTTAGAAGAAAATAACCGCTGATTAGAATACGGCGGTTTTATTTTACAGATATATTGTATTTAATATAAATCTTTCATTTGCAAATAAATACTCAATATAGACATTTAGTGCATTCCCTATTGGTCATAGATTTTGTCACATTTTGCGGAAATATGTTACTTATAGTCCGTGGAGATTCTTAACAAAGTATATATACTTATATTCAGAAGTAGTTACTTTAATTCCCATTATTGCAGTGTAATCAATACAACCATGACATGAAAGTATTAGGAGGAATTAATTATGTTTACTCTTGAATATGATGCTAAAAAGAACCGGGTCCACTTCGTAGGGGATAGAATGGCTATGGAGGATGTTGCACCCTACATCAGCGAGCTTACGGAAATTCTTAAACAAGTACGCCCAGGTTTTACAGGTCTAACCGATCTTACGGGATGCCGCGTGCTGACTCAAGAAGTGGTTAAGGAATTGAGTCCAACTAACGAGCTTGCAATTAAAGCTGGATTTTCTACCACGAAGAAATGGGCTTACATTACCGACTCTCCAGTCTTCAAAATGCAGATGAAACGTATGTTTGGTGATTTTGTTGCCTACTTTGAATCTTACGCTGAGGCTGACGAATATCTGAGCAACTGATATCTTAATCTAACGGAAATTAGTTTATATACAGAAATAAAACCGCCGACAAGCTCCTGGCGGTTTTATTTTGCAGCCTTAATGAGTTCATTTCCGTAGATATTAATTAATTGGTAAGCCTGTCCGATCATGGATTTATCTTTTCCATAAATGTGAGTTGCTTTATCTCATATCCCACAAGTCCAATAGTTTGATCTCTGTATTCAACTATAGGATATCACTATCTCTTATTTCCACGGACTATAAGTCACATCGACAAAAACCTACAACTTTCATCCTAACTATCCGATATTTAGCATAGAGGAAATGGTAAGGTTTCGAGCTTGTATGTTCGTATATTCGATCTGAATTTGGCATACATCTATGAATTTTATTTTAATAATGTACTGAATTATCAAGGTAAGTGTATGCACCTTCAACAGTATCGAAGAGTTTGATGAATCCTCCAAAATATTTCATCGTAATTGTATTCCTCCTTATTGTCCCAAAGTATTTCAAGAATATATCATTGAATGAAATCTATTTATAAAAGAGGTTGTTGGAGGTTGTTTCATGGATATACTTGCCGAGTTCGGAAATAGGGTTAAGGAACTGCGTGTGCGTAGTGGAATTTCGCAAGAACTGTTGGCGCATCGCTCCGAATTGGATCGAACATATATAAGTGGAGTGGAACGTGGTGTGCGTAACATCAGCTTAGTTAATATTGAAAAGATTGCAGACGCGCTGAGCGTCCCAATGAAATACTTGTTTTCAAGTGAGCGGTTTTCAAGCAATCCTATTTTTTTAAAGAAAAATGTTGAAGTCCCGATTTCCGAACGATTCAAGTATCATTTGGACTGTGACCGAAAGTTACTTACTATTCAGATACAAGGAGTAGTAACCGGTGCAAACGTGGATTATGTATCTAAAATATGGAAAGGCATTGTCTCTAACTTTGCGGAGGGAGAATTAAGTGTTTTCGTTGATCATAGAAACATGAAAGCAGGGGACGGTGGGCCAGTTGTTTTTTTTCCTGAAGTAATTGAGAAGGCGGTTTTGCTTCAACAGAGCGTGATAGCGTGCAGCAAAAAGGCTATAGTATTATGTAATTCAGAATTCATGGTACATCAACTGAATTATATGACAACCAGAAGTGGGGTATGGCATAAAACCACGCCTTTGTACGACAGGGATAAAGAAATGTTAGATCAAGCTTACGGATTATTAGATGTTAACGGAAATGAATTAATTAAACCTATGCAATAATCCGTCCGTGATTGCTGACGGTTTATTTTCTGCCTACCAAACTTCACCTATATAAGATACTAACTAACCCGATAGCTCTTCGTACTTATTTCTAAAATATGTGATCAATAGTTGGCCTTTATTTCAGCCTCACCTGACAATGTATAAAAGGATGATAAGGCAATACTATAACAGTGAATATACTCATAATATGGAAATACTAATTCCGCCGAAAGTGGATTATAGACAAAGAAGGAACCGCCAGTCACCTCCTGGCGGTTTTATTTTGCAACTTTAATAAGTTTATTTCCGTGAATATCAATTAACAGATAGGCATTCCCGGTCATGTCTCTGTCACTCCCGTACAGGTTAGTGGCCTTGTCGCGTATCCTGCTGGTTAGTGTTACAACATTCATTTGATGCACCATAAAATAGGAGTTGCACAGGACGACAGATTGCTTGACGCGGGAGAAAATCTTCTGCTGGAACGGGACGGCGCGTTCGGCTGCTTCCGGGGAATACACAGCCAGCACACCATCAGCGGCCTTCGTCTCGCGATGATCTACAAGTACGCTTAATTCCCCTTCTGCGAAAGAGGAGGAAGTATCCGTCAAGACTACCGATGTATAATCCACCTCATTTCTGATGAGCAGTCCGTTCACCCGAAAGGCTGAAATTTTCTGCTTCTTGCCTAACTGATACGAGAAGCGCTTCTTAAAAGGCACTTTAAAGTCTCTTGGGCTGATATCCAGATTTGCTCAAAACGTTAACTTGCAAACAGGTATTCGATAGAAACATTGAGCGCACGGGGAATCTTCTCAATGTTTACAATGCTAATTTTCCAATCCCCACAATCCACACCGCTAATATAGGACCGATCCATCCTGCACGATTAGCTAACAGCTCCTGTGATATCCCCTGCCTGCACGAAGCTCACATATACTTATTCCAAATCAGCCCGAATGCTCAAGATCATCCCCAAATGATTATCAATAATCTTCCTTAGTACATCGGCTACATGATTCAATAGTTATAGACTTTGTCAAATTTTGTGGAAATATGTTACTTATAGTCCGTGGAGATAATAGGTATTCTCAAATACACTGAAAGAAATAATAAAAAACCGCCAGCTAGAAGCTTGACGGTTTACATTAGTTGTTTGGTTCATCTTGCCATTCATCAATATCAAATGGGCTGACTTCTAGTTTTGTACATATGCGGAGTGCGATTTTCACACTTGGAATGGATTTTCCAGTTTCTAAGCGTTGGTAATATCTCAATGAAACATCAATAGAATGAGAAAAATCCTCTTGAGTTATATTTTTATTGTTTCTTGCTACGCTTAATTTCAAGGGGATTGCTCCTAACTATTTTACCCCTATGTTATCGAATAAATAATATCTTTATAACGATACATATATCGTGTAATATATATCGTAATAGATGTCATTCTCTTTATTATTACAAAAATATCTACTAATTATTATTCAAAAGGAGAGATTAGAATGAGTAAATTCAAGTTTGCTATAGGCTTTATAGCTGGAGCAATGGTATTCGGTACAATTGGAGTTGCCGCTGCTTCTTCAACAAAGACAATTGGAGTAATTTTTGGGATTAAGGATATAAAAATTAACAATGTATCTAAAATGCCTAAGCAAGAGCCTTTTACCTATAACGGGACAACATATGTTCCGCTTAGATATATTTCTGATAATCTAGGTGCTGAAGTGGGATGGGATGCTAAGACTCAGATTATAACTATTAATAGTAAACAAACAACGTGTACAACTAATTCGGAATTTGATGCATCTAAATACATAGGCACTTGGAGAACAGAAATAGAAAAGATAGATGTGGACAAGAAAATTAAAACTGAAATAGAAACTGGTTTTGATTTAGAGGTTATTGGTGGTGATACCATTCAGCTTTCTAATTCTTATCGTGACGTTGCTACCTTTGACCAGGGTAACGGTAAAGAAGAGTGGTTGGGTACAACCCAGCGAGATTGGGAAACAAATGAGTTCAAGGTGAATAGTAATGGGATTGCCGAAACTACTCTTCATTTTATCTCCGATGATGTAACCTATAAGGCTAAGATTGAACTTATGGATGGAAAGGTAGTTATTACTATTCTGGACCCTAAAATTAATGAGAAATTTTATAATTCATTCATTCGTGATGCGGCAACAACGTATTTGAAAATACGTTAGGCTCTAATTCAAGGAGGGTACTACATATGATGAAACAATATATACGAATTTTGATGTCTCTAATGGTTCTTATGATCTTAATAGCAATAGGTAAGAATAATTTTGGATTTGCAGCGGAATCAAAGCAATTAAGAACTGAGGTCGTATTTAATTATGACAAAGAAGATATTACTGGAAAACTTATTCCAACCGTGAAGGTGAGTGTTTTTAATTATATTGACAATTCTTTATTGAAGGAAGAATACAAGTATCCGGAGTTGTCGATAAAAAATGACTCAAATGGAAATGATTTTGCTGGATATGAGGAATATGCAATCATTGATAATAAAGCTTATTGGAGTGTTACAAATGACCTGGTACCAATAACAGCGGGGAACTACGCAAGGCTATATGAATTTGATTTAGGCTCCAAAAAGCTAAAAATTATCAAGCAGGTTAGAGCAATATATAGGCCATTAAGAATCAATCTCTATCCTAACTTTAAGGGTTATTCTATTAGTTTAGATAGGAGTATCTTGGATAATAAGCCTCATCGTGAGAATGACATCGAGATATATACATTGCCTGACAATAAGCTTTTGACAAAGGTTAATTATGTGAGAGGTGAAGGGATTCGGGAGAACAATCGAGGGAAGTACGTTATTCCACTCCCTAAGTCGGATCATTTGCTTATCGGAATGATTAACAAGAGTTCTATCAAACCTTCCCGACAGCATTCTGCCTATTGGCTTAGTTTTAAAGGAAAAACAGGACACGTTGAGCGAGAGTTCGAAACTTATAAGATAGGTAAAGATTATTATTCAGAACAAGGATATGAATTGACTCATGAAGGAACAAAAACTGAGTTTGAAGAACCACCTGATGTTTCTATAGAAGTAGAAAGATGGAGATATATTTACTTTGGTAGTCCGTTCACTTACAAAGTTGGAAATATAAGATACTCTGGATTTTATGATGCAAAAATGGGGACTAATGTCGTTGGATACACCACTAACGGTAAGGACTATACACTTTATACGCGTGCAGGGGTCAAGCCGGATGCTTCATTTTCTCCTAACAAAAAATATCTGATTATTACGCAGAATGAATTTAATCCAAAGACTGGAATAAGTACAGGGAAATATGACACTTTGATAATCGATACGGCTACAGCGAAAGTAATTCATAAGCTTCCAGTATTTGAGAACAAAGGCTTATCCCACATATATGAATGGGATTATGGTGATGAACTTGTAGGTGTGTATTTTTTTGACCGAATAAAGTCTGGATACTTAAACGTTTCGACAGGAATCTTTGTTAAGCAAGATTTTGGTGAATCAAGTTCGAGTGCTAAAAGGTATGGAACAAACAATGAGAATTTATTATCTCCAGAGATTAGCAGACAACTTATCCTTGATGGGAATGAATTACGGATAAGTGGCCAGGGACCATTTATATCAGGAGCGGGATTGTGGTATGTACCACTGGATGATTTCGCTAAGGGCGTTGCAGCTACAGTATCTGAGAAGGCGGGGGGATTAACAATAAGCCGAGGGGATATAACAGTTCCAATTCAAGCTGGCACAGTAATTAGATTCAAAAACAGAGTGTATGTACCGCTGGATGAGTTGAAACGCAGTCTGAATCTAAAAGTGACTATAAAGTAAGAACTGCAACTGTTTGAGTTAATAGGGTTTATCACGATATTTATATGATGGAAATTAGGATAAACAGTAAGGCCAATAGGCTTTGTAATTTAGTTACTGACCTTAATGGGAGCGAATTATGATTTGATATCAGAGTATTATAAAACTAAAATTATTTGATTCATATGTAAAAGTCTAAACAATCTTCACAAAAGCTATAACGGGAGGTTAAGTATGAAGTATGATAAATATCCATATAAATTAAAGAACATTGTTGAATTGAGTATAAAGGTTATAATTTCTATGGTTTTATTAATAACTTCTTTTAGTGGTTTATCAAGTATCGTTTCTGCATCATGGACAAGCAATATTAAAGTTTTTGTTAACAATCAGTCTGTTAAAGGGACATACTACAGCTTCATTGATGATCAATCTCACATTACATATATACCTTTAAGAGATATTGTAGATTATTTGGGGTTGAATGTGAATTACACCTCTAATCAGAATCCTATTACTCTCACAGTTAAAAAACCAGTTCTTCATGAGTTAGTGTTAACTCTTAATAGTAAAAAGATTATAGTCGATGGAGTAGTAAAGACTATTAGCGGAGCACCAATAGTGGATAATGGCCACATAATGATTCCTCTACGTGCACTTACAGAGGGGTTTGGTGCAACGTTTGTTCTTAAACCAGCTAATTACCAAAAAATAGCGGAGTTAAGAATAACAGTGCCTTGGACAACACCTACTTGGGAGTGGAAACTATCGGATAATCAAAGAATTACTGGGCCGATTGTTTTCAACCCTATGACTTGGGATGAAGTTACAAGAACGCTCAAATTCAAATTACCCTCTAATATAATTAACGGAAAAGAAACTTGGGGTGTAAGTGCTGTGTTACAGAATGGAGAAATCTATGACACAAATACAAAATACACTAAATTTACGTTAGATAAACAGCAAATACTTTCAAACTTAGATGTAAATTTTATCCTTTATATTGAAATTTCAAGCCACGATAAAAATGGGAATATTAATGGGATAATTGACAGATATTATATGATGTCTAAGGTTTATGCAAAAACACACTATCCTTATAAAGGAACAATAGATAATGAACCAATTGTGTATGATTCTGAGGGAGAGCTTATAACGCTTGGAACAATATATAAAGTACTAGGAATTAGCGATTGACCGCTCAAGAAGTTATATAACTATAATATACAACTTATTTGTGGATAAAAATGTAATAGAGTCAGAAGAATTAGGTGAAGGATGCAAGGATACGCTTTAGTATTCCGCGTATCCTTTTTTTATTTGAACTTTATTAAAGGTTTAAAGAGATTTTGAAAAATATGTATTTGAGAAATATTACAACGCAATCTTCTCCTCCTTCAGCTCTTTCCAACACAACGTCTGTCTTTTCCGAAAGTCAGATTGGGCATTTACACAGAGATTGTAACTACGGAGAGTCTATCTAATTAAGTTGAAAAGTGAAGAAATGAGGTGTTTCTTATGAAAAACTAATGGTTTTGATGCCGGATTTTTCTTACTTAGAAGTTAGGGAGGTATGTATTTATTTTTCCATTTTTAGGACTGAGTATTATGGCAGGCTATTGTGGTTTTTCTCAGGTTGAAGTACGTCTAATCAGGCTATATCAGGGCAGAAACTAACTCAAATATAGGCATCACGATTCACTGAAACGCTTTGTAACTTTGCATGGATTCTGCTGACCTGGGTTTCCATAGCATATCCTCAAGGGAAGAGGTTCAATATTTGCCGTTGGCTGTTTGTCTTTATTCGAGATAAGAACTTTTTTCAAAACGCTCGACATTAGTATCTTCGAGGCACTGGAGTTTACCAAATCAGATTTCCTTAAAAACAGTTTGTGTGAATTGGCAAGAGTCTCCGCATCGGAGGGGGGATTGAAATTTGATGGTCATTCTGTCAATTGAAAGAATATGACAAAACCTAATAAGTTACTGAAAGAACTGTTTCGTTAACATCAAAAGGGCTTGTGTTGGGCAACCTTGCAAGCTCTAAATCTCACAGGAGGGTGTACATGCGACTACTTAAAAGAGCAAGAGCGAAAGCTAAGAACATCCTTATTACCTCTTGCCGTGGCCTTGCATTCATTTCACCACCCGTTAAGAATGCTGCGGCTTGGTGGCGCTACGATGATCAAGAACGCTTGCGAAAGGCCACAATCGCTGTTTGGCTGGAGAAAACGAAAGACGATTTGCAAGCCGCCTATAATTTACTGAATGAATTTGCAGGAAAGGCATTCTTTGAACGAGATACACCTCAAGGGAGGATTGATCAAGCGGTTAGATTGATACTCCGCTATGATACACTCAGGCTCCCTTATACATCGTTAGGTTTTCATCTAGCCTTTCTACTTGGCCTGAAAGCTCCGTTGCTCCGACGGCGATTCTTGTGGCTGTTGGGTTCAGTTTCAATGGCTTCATTGACAGTGATGCTATTGCATGTATTTAGCTGGTTCCCTTTTGATTGGTTCCCCATAGGCTTAATAGCAGTAGTATTCCTGATTCTCATTTGCACTTACAAGGGCTATAAGCTGCTCCCTGTCATTCGTACTGTTACTGCCGACCATATTGCTGCTGAACACCTCTATTATGCGAATCTCGCACAGCTTCACCAACAGGCTAAAACCTTACTACTCAGTAAGCGGTTGAAAGAAGTTGCTCAGATCCAAAGTGTTCTTCATGCCGTTAGTTATCAAAAGCATCAAGCAGAAAGCAGCTATAAACAAATCCCTAACCAATTTGGGTGTTTAGAGGCTAAAGAGGTTCATACTGGATCTATAGAATCTACCTTTGCTAATGCTAATTATCTTGATGCCGTTTGGAAGAAGTTTATTGAACAACATTTTTCAAAAGCTTCCTATATTACACCTGAATACATCAAAGAGGAATCTACAGAACTGCATGTGTTCCGTATCGCTGGAATCCCAGCTAGTGAGTTCAGTAAACGTGAGGCTATTGTAGAAAGCTTAGTCAGAAAAAGAGTCTATCGTGTCCATTCCAATTATCAAGAGGTGGGAGTTACAGCAATTGAGCTTATCACAACTCAGTTACCTTTGTTTGTCACCTACAAGGAAACGCCCACACCAAAAGAAAGGAACCTTGTAATATTGGGCCGAGATGTAAAACAAAAAATCTACTGGGATTATTATGACCAGCCTCATTTGTTGGTAGTCGGCATTACAAAGAGTGGCAAATCAGCAACCGTCAATAATATCATTCGGCAGATGAAAGAAAAAGACGTTCTCATGTTGTTCGTCGATTTTAAAAACGGGCTTGAGTATGCTCCTTACTATTCCAAAGGCTACAGTGTGATCGAAGAAGTAGACCAGTACCCAGATTTTAGTACGAAGCTTGTTAAGGAAATGTCCATTCGCGCTGAGTTCTTAAAGAAGCATGGTTTTAAGAACTTTGAGGGCTATGAGGCTCTGCGTGACCAGCAAGGGCTGCCATCACTGCCGCGCATTGTCTGTTTCATCGACGAAGTGGCGACAGTTATGGGTCATAGTGACCCTAATATTCAAAAGCCAAGCATTCAGAACACCGAACTGTTGCTCCAAAAAGCTCGCGCATCGGGGATTCATATGATTCTCAGTACACAACGCCCGGATGCCCGTTCCTTAGGCAGTACAGGCATAAGAGATAATATAGCGGTCAAAATGTCCTCATATCTCAGCATTCAGGCTTCCACACTCATTTACGGGGATGATCGGGCTAACCAACGAATACCTGATCAAGGGTATGCTGGGATCTTCATAGCTTCAGGACTTGGTACAGATGCGCCATTTAGAGTTCCATTTATGGATGACACTACCTTTTCGGAATACTTAGCGACATGGCCTGATAATTCTTACTCTAATTACAAAATTGGTAATAGTGTTGTGGCGCAAGAAGAAGTTAGTGTTATAGATCAATTCGACTATAATCAAATTTTTTAGTATTTGCCGGAGAAGCGTACTTCCACGAAAACAATAAGAGATATTATCTTGTCGTGGGAGTACATGTAGAGAAATGCCTTACGCATTCTTATTGAGATTTTTCTATCGTCTGAACGTTCTTACTATTATAATGAATACAACAGCATTTGACTTCGGAACATAATAAGGCTTTAATACCTATAAAAAACGAGAGGTGAAGCTTCGTTAATGAAAAGACAACGGTATTATAATGAAATTTCAGAGAAGCTTGAGATACTATCTCATAGAATAAAAACCAATGGTAAATTAAATGTTTTAGACCTGAATATTCACGCTGAAACGTTCTATAGAGATTTATTAAACAATGTATATGGCTTTAAACTTGAGTCTGCAAATGTTTCAAGTGCCAATATGGCAGCTATTGATTTAATAGATTCTGAAAATAAACTTGTTATTCAAGTTTCTTCAACTGCAACTAAGCAAAAAATAGAGAGTACGTTGAAAAAAAAGAAGACATCTGACTACGCCTTAGAGAACTATAGTATCAAATTTATTTTCATTGCAGATGAAGTGCAAAGTTTGAGAAGTAAAAAGTATGCTAATCCTCATAACATCGCTTTTTCGCCGCAAGAAGACATTATTGATAGGGTAAGTTTACTAACTTCTATCTCACAATTAACTATTGGTGCTTACAGTCTTGTATATGACATGTTTATAAAGGAATTCGGCGGAGCACCAAGTCCATTAAAAATCACTTCCAATTTAGCTACAATCGTAAATTTATTGTCAGAAGAAGACTTAGATGAAGGTGGTTTACCTACAAAACTTAACCATTATAACATTGATGAAAAAATTATTTATAATGAACTGGATATTATTAAAGAAACCACTATTAACGAATATATTCCATACTATTCAAAACTGGATAGAATTTATAAGGAGTTCGAGCATGAAGGGAAGAATAAAAGAGTATCCGTACTGAGGAAACTAACCTCTTTCTATGAAAAAGAATTATGCAGAAATGACATAAGTAATGTGGAAAAGTTTTTCAATGTTGTAAGTAATGTTGAAGAGTATATAACTAATAGTAATAATCTAAATGATATTGAAGAAGATGTTGTCGAAATGTGTGTAAGAATCATTACAGTGGATGCTTTTATTAGATGCAAAATTTTTAAGAATCCTAAGGGGTATAATCATGTTGCTTCCTAACGATATAAAACCTGAGTTAAGTATTTTCTATTATGCATCATTAGTTTTAAAAGAAATTCATGGAACTGAAGAAAAAGAAATAGTTGCTATTTATCAATTATTGAAGCAACAATATGATATTTCTTTAAAAGTATTCTCATACTGCTTAGATTGGTTATATCTTATCGAAGCAGTTAAAGTAAATGAGGAAGGACAAATTTCTATATGTACTTAAAAGAAATGATAATATCCTCTGTTTCGGAAATAGTTCGAAAAATCAATTTTCATCTTGGTGCAAACTTAATAGTTGATGAAACTACAGGGAAAAGTGATTTAGAAACTGGTAATAATATTGGGAAAACAACTGTTCTTGCACTGATTGACTACTGTTTGGGCGGAGATGCAGAACTGATTTATATTGATCCTGAAACGAAAAAGGAAATAGACTATGTTAAGAATCACTTGGTGGACCAACAAGTTCTAATTACTTTAATTCTTAAAGCGGATCTTATGGATGAGTCATCACAAGAAGTCGTAATTAAGCGTAATTTTTTGCAAAGAAACAAAAAAATCATGTCTGTTAACGGAGTGAATTATCCGAAGAATAACGGAAAAGATTTTGAAAAAAAGATCGATCTTTTATTAATTGGCGAAAGAGAAGTGCTTAAGCCTACGCTTCGCCAGTTATTAGCGCATTATGTTAGATATCAAAATAATAGAATAAATAATACACTTCGAGTTTTGAACACTTTTACTACGAACTTTGAATATGAAACATTAAATCTATTTATGTTTGGCTTACCTGTTTCAGATCGATCACAATTAAATACTAAATTGAAAGGAGAACAAGAATATAAAAAGCGCCTGGAAAAAAAGCACTCGAAAAACGAATTAGAACTACAATTAGATATTGTTAAAAACAACATTGTTGCTTTAGAAAAAAGAAAAAATAACCTGAATATTAATGAAAACTATAAGCAAGAGCTTGAAGAATTGAATGATTTAAAATATAGAGTGAGTAGTGTCAGCTCAAGAATCGGTGAGTTGAAATTGCGGGAACAACTATTAATTGAGACAGAAGAAGAACTGCAGTCAGATATGTCTGATATCAATCTACCTGAATTACGAGAAATATATAGAACAGCAAAAAAAGATATTTCTAATATCCAGAGTACCTTTGAACAGCTTGTTGAATATCATAATAAAATGATTTTGGAGAAGATTAGGTTTGTTACGCAGGATATTCCTAGAATACGTTCTTCAATAGAAGAATATAAGCAAATTCTTACAGGCTTATTAAATGAAGAAAATAATTTGTCCAAAAAAATTGCGGGAAGCGATACCTTTCAAGATTTAGAGGACATCATTGGTGACCTCACAAAATCATACCAGCGTGTAGGTGAGTTAGATAACGGGATTGAACAACTAGAATCTGTAGAAAAAAACATCAAAAATTTAAGTGAAGAAATAGAATTATTAGATGGGGATAGATTTTCTGAAGAATTCCAAGAAAAATTGAAGATTAAGTTAAAAGAATTTAATAGTGTTTTTGCTGATGTTTCCAGCGAACTATATGGTGAGCAATATGGTATCACGTTTACCATAAAAGAAGATAATAAAACTAAACAGAATTATTATCATTTTGAAAGTTTTAATGCAAATACAAGTTCCGGAAAGAAGCAGGGAGAAATAATATGCTTTGATATTGCTTACATTTTGTTTGCTAGAAAAGAAGGCCTGCCATTCTTAAACTTTATTCTTAACGATAAGAAGGAGCTAATGCATGGGAACCAACTAAAAAAAGTCAGTAAATTTGCAAAGGATAATAAAATACAACTAGTATTTTCAATTTTAAAAGATAAATTACCAAGTGAACTTGATAGTAGTGAACATATTGTTCTTCGTCTTTCTGATCAAGATAAGTTGTTTAGGATTGAAAATAGAGGTTGAAATTATAGAATTATTAAGTTGACAGATTCATTGCCGTTGTAATTAACTATTTCTTTTTTAAAATTATCCGGGACAATCGTCTCGGATAATTTTATGCAAATATATAGAGGTAGGCAGAAGAGAACGTCGAAGTTTATACAAACATCGTTATTCAAATATCTTGAAATCATGAGGTGACTTAATGTGGGTATACTTGTAAGAGATATTTACATAAATAATTTCCGATCCTTAAAGGACGTATCGATAATTCTTGATGATTATACAGTAATTGTCGGTAAAAATAATTCAGGCAAGTCTAATATTATACAAGCTATGAACTTAGCATTTGAATTTTCTTCAGTCTTCAGAGAAGATATTTATGTTTCTGCTGAAGAACCATTTGATGCAAGTAGAAAAAATACAGGTTTCTGAGAACGTACGGGGAAATATTGAACTTCAATTGCAGCGGCTAAACAAAAAAATAATTCGTGAAAGTGAAATATTGAAATCAATAAGTCAAGAACTAAAAGTCACTACTTCCGATAAGGAAAGTGTTGTAGATATTAGCCCTATTACAAAGGACATAGAATCTCTTTATAGGGGAATGAATATCTACTATAGCAATAAAAGCTCTATGCCTACTTCTATTGAAAATTTAGGATTAGGCGTTCGTAGTTGGGCAGTATTTTCAACTGTTAAAGCAGAAATCAACAGTAAGATGAAAAAGAGGCAAATCGATGATTATGCCTATTTACCACTAATATTAGTAGAAGAGCCAGAAGTTCATGTTCATCCTCAGGCACAACGTCAACTCTTTTCGAATATTAATGAAATGAACGGACAAAAAATCATTACAACACATTCGCCTTATATTCTATCACAAATAGATTTAGATAAAATAAGGTATGTTAGAAAAACTGGCGCAACTTCTGAAGTACTGCCTTTATTAATTGATGGGTTAAGTGAAGATGATGTACGTAAAATAAAAAGAACTGTTATGAATACAAGAGGTGAAATATTATATGCTAATGCAGTTATCTTGGCAGAAGGAGAAACTGAGGAGCAAGCATTGAGCGTTTTTTTAAGAGAGTATTTCAAAAAAGAACCGTTTGAGTTGGGTATTAACGTTATTGGAGTAGGAGGGAATAACTACACTCCTTTTATGAGGATTTTAGATCGATTACATATAAAATGGTATGTATTTAGTGACGGTGAACCTCAACCACTAAATGATTTGAAGACTTGTTTGAAAAAATTAAAAGATACACAAGTACAACCTAACCTTGATGAATTTGATAATGTTTTTGTAATTGATAATGGTGAATGTTTTGAGACCTATTGTCTATCTCAAGGCTATGTTAAAGAAATAACGAAGGCAATTTGTCAAATTGAAAGTGATCCTAACTATATGAAATATTATATCGAACATTATAACGAGCAAAAGGCTAAAGGTGGAGTTATTAGAAACTATAAAGCTGATGCTGATGGAGGATATTGTCGAGCTATAAGAGATTGCATTATGTCCGATAAAACCAAATACCCTACAGCAATTGCAGAAGAGATCTGTAAATCAAAGTTGAAATCGAAGAGAATCCCAAAAAAACTAAAAGATTTATTTATTAAAGTTGAAAATGACATGAAAGAGGGTGGGATGTGATGAGTATTTCTTTATCAAGAGATCAAGAAGCAGTTGTTAATTATTCAGGTAAAAACTTATTAGTGATAGCTGGGGCTGGGAGTGGGAAAACAAGAGTTCTTACTGAACGGATAACAAAACTAATCTTGAATTTAAAAAGAGGCGAGAAAATACTGGCAATTACTTTTAGTAATAAAGCTACAGAAGTATTAAAAGAAAGGCTTATAGCCTCATTGGGGGAAAAGAAATTCTACGATTACACATATGTTGGAACGATACACAGCTTTTGTTTTGATATTATTAGTTCAAGAGGAAGTGCAATTGGATTGCCAGATGAGTTGCACATTTGTGAGTCTTATAACGACAGACTTCATATTTTTAAAGAAGCAATTGAGAATGTCCCTTCTTTTAAGACAGAGTATTTAAGTGGGGATTCGAAAGAGAATCAAAAAGTAATAAAGGCTTTCCTTGATGATTTAAGTAATGCAAAAAGGAATCTGAAGTTTGCAGATGATTACTCTGATGATCCACTAATCCAGACGTTATTTGAAGAATATAACAATCTTCTATTGCAACAAGGAGTCATTGATTTTGATGATATTCTTAGGTACACATATCAAATACTCACTGAGAGAGAGAGTGTATCTCGATTGTATAGAAAAGTGTACAAGTATATTTGTGTCGATGAGGCACAAGATTTAAATAAAGCCCAGTATGAGGTAATTAAGGCGCTTGCTGGTGAGCAGATAGGAATTACAATGGTAGGAGATCCTAACCAATCAATTTATGGTTTTAGTGGAGCTTCAAATGAATATCTTGACAAGATATTCTTGGCTGAGTTTAATGCTCATAAAATGCAACTCCATGAGAATTACCGCTCATCACAGTTAGTTATAGAAGCAGCCCATATTATCGAACCATCTTTTGAGGTTTATGGAACATGTAAGTATCAAGGCGAATTTGAAATACATGAGTTTCAAGATGAATTTAAAGAAGCAGAATATATTATGTCTAAAATTTTATTCCTGTTGAAAAATGGGCATCCAGATGTTGAAAATTGTTCTATCTCACTAGGACAAATTGCTATTATTGCAAGAAACAGATATGTATTTAGTCGAGTAGAGGAATTACTAAAAGCAAATGATTTGGAATATACTTTAAAAGTATCTGCAAAAGGCTCTTTTACAAGCGAATCGGATTTTATTAAAGCGTTTGAATTGGGTATAAGATTATTAGTAAACAATCGGGATAGATTGCATTTTATTGAACTGGAAAAACTCATTAATTCTAAAATAAAAAATGGAACATTTGAAGAACTAAGATGGGATAATAACATTTCGGATCATTGGAAGGCTTTAATGCTTGCTTTAAATAATGCGTGGGATCTTTTGTTAAAAAATGACAGAGAGGTAAAATTTCATACAGCAATAAAACTTCTAAAAACTTTTATTGAAGATGCAGAAACTAAAATAGATGAACATGAAAAAATACTCATTAATGAAGACATAAAGGCATGGGAAATAAATTGGAAAAGTTACATCAAAAATTCCACTTCTGGAGAAAGATCATTAGGCAATTTTGTGAGGACTGTTTCTTTAGGTAGTGCACAGAGCACTAATGATAAAGGTATAGTATTAAGCACAGTGCATATGTCTAAGGGATTAGAGTATGACGTTGTATTTATTATGGGATTAAATGATGGGGTTTTTCCTGACTATAGAGCAATTAACGCGTATAATAGTTCAAAAGATAATAAACAGATTACTGAGGAACGACATAACATGTTTGTTGCAATAACACGTTCAAAAAGGCTCTGTTATTTAACATATCCATTGGTCAAAGAGACACCTTGGGGGAAAAAGCGACAGACACCTTCAAGATTTGTTTTAGAACTAGAGAGATAAAAGAAGAGATTTTAAAGATATTTTTAACCTATGTGAACATAGCATAGGGATTTTAGAGAAAGAGATTAATCAAACTTAACAAATAAACTTATAGCTGCAAGTTCTTCTTGGGGACAAATTGGGGACGAAACTCAGCATGAAGTTGCATATATCTGCCGCAGCAAACATATATGCACTTCATTAAATGCTGTAACAGCAGGCTTTTTCGGACTTCAGCATAAAGCACCGGAGCGGGATATTATCCCGCATACGGTACATGTGGAGTGTACAGTGTTACTAAAATTGAAAGGGGCTAATGACTAAGCCCCTTGTAGTAATTCGCCTTTTCCTTGAGGTTGGGCAATGTTGTAGTGAATCTTGATGAAGTAGGCACGGAATCTCTCTTCCGTGTCTTTTTGCATTTCGAGAATGGATTCCAATTCAACTTTTCGTTTCATAATTCCTTGCTGTTCGGATTGGATGCGTTCATTTTGGACGGTAAAAGCATCAAGGGTTAATGCCTGATTTGAGAAGAGGGCAAGGTCATTCTGCCTAGCGAATTGCTTTTTGTTGTCGCGGCATAGTTTACCGTTGTCTGTTCCGTACAAAATTTTCCTCAATGCTATGGTACGTACATCCAAAACGAACAAAGAATTCGTGCATTCTCCTTGTGTACCAGTATATGGTAGTATGACTATGACTGCATTAAAATGTTCAAGGGACAAGGGGAAATACGAATATTACGTTGGGGAGGTTACAGTATGATTTATGTAGTTCGACACGGACAAACAGATTTGAACAAAGAGAGAAGACTCCAAGGTAGACTAGGGTTGCCATTAAATGAAGTAGGTATCAATCAAGCGGAACTTTTAAGGGATAAACTTAAGAATACAAAATTTGACTATGTCTTTTCTTCCCCACAAGAAAGAGCTATCCAAACTGCTGAGATTGCAACAGGTGCTAAAGCGATAATTGATAAGAGACTGGATGTATTCGATTTAGGTGAAGCCGATGGATTAAAAAAAGGCGATGTAAAAATGGTCGGAGTAGTACCTGATACGAGGGTTTATAAAGGCGTTGAAGAAATTAAGACCTACATATCAAGAGTCTTCAACTTTATGAATGAACTTGAAGCTAAATACAGTTTAAGAAATGTGAATATTTTAATATCAGGTCACAGATGTACTACTGGTTGTATTGGAGCTTATTTTGAAGGTATTCCCGAAGACGGGAATATTTTAAGATTTTCATCTGACAACGGACACTACAAAGAATATATTTTTAATTCGGTGCTAGTAAGGAACGACTAATAGTTGAGATGTATTGGCGAAAATAAAAAAAAACAGTAATTGATTAACCAATCGTTATGAAGAAAACCGAGACGTTTTATCAAAAGCCCACTCCTTTGGGAGAGGGCTTTTCGTCTTTCAGTAAATTCGGAATCCAAGCTTAGGGAGCAGATATTTGCTTTTTCCAATCGACCTTACCGTAATCAGCTCGGCTCCTTGAGCAAAGGCATCTTCAACAGCAGCGATGACCCCTGCCGTAGCGACTCCTCTTCGGCGGAAGGCGTCTGATACAGCAACAAATTCCAGGGAGAAAACCCCATTGTGATTTAAAAGAGATGACACCCCTGCCAGTGTTCCTTGATCATACACATTAAAGCACGTTAGAATACCTTCCTGGCATACCGGGTAATGAAGCTCGGGATGAATAATGGGATACCCTTGGTGAATAACGAAGTTGCAAAGCAGCGCCCAGAGCTTGAAATCTTCAGCATTGTTAACCTTATGTACCGTTATATGGTTGGGATTCCTGGGATATTCGGGCTTCTCTGCGGCCAGCAGAGCCATACCGGCCTCCTCCTCGTTCGGCTCTGGCAATGGCTCCGGTCTGGGTTTACCCTCCCCAACATACTGCATCAATCGCACGGAGGGATACATTCCCCAGAATATATGCTCCTTGTAGCTTTTGATCTCCTGTACAAGGCGTAATGCTTCGGGCTCGGGCAAATGTTCAATTTGAATGTTATAGATCGACGTTCCCCCATGGTATCCCTTTTTGGGATGGATCATTGTATAATGAGGACGTTGTTCGTTCTCCATGTGTTCGGATTTCCCCAGAATATCCAAATAAAACGTGCCGCCCTCATCAATATGGCTTCTTATGATTTGCGGGTTCATCTTCATTCTCCTCTGCTGGATTTTTGTGAATGCGTTTTCTGATCAGCCTGATTATACTAAAGAGGGGCAGAATCAACCTTAACAAATTGTGCTCTTTGTGCCAGAAATGAATTCGTTAGCCGGGATCACAGACTTGGGGGGAACATGTGAGCGAGAATGATCGGATAGGGCATATCCAGAATACCGTTGATTGTATTGAAGCGAATATGTATCAACATCTATCCATGGAGGATATATCCGGACAGGTGTACTTGTCCAGGTACCACCTTCAACGGATTTTTAAGTCTTTGACCGGGCGCGGCATTATGGAGTATGCTCGTTCCCGGAAGCTGACGGAAAGCTTGTACGAGTTGATCCATACCGATGACCGAATTGTGAGTATTGCCGAAAAATATGGATTCGAGTATGAGCAATCTTTTACAAGGGCCTTTAAAGGCGAGTTCGGCTTGTCTCCTTCCGAATATCGAAGAAGCCCGCGCCATGTTCCAATTACGCCCAAGGCAGATCCTTCGCTCCTTATTGAATTGGATCATGCCCTGCTCGTAAGGCCATTTCATGTTTTTCGGCCTGCCTTTGAGCTTGGCGGTCTGCTGCATCAGGTGAGTATCCAGGAAAATCTGCAGGAGTTTAAAGCCACTAGCCTGGCTGTTGAATTTTTCCACGGGCATCGTTCAAGGATCATGCAGCCTGTCAATCCAAACGTTTATTACGGGTTTACCTTTTGGGGAGAAGAAAGGGGCCAGTATACCTACTACTTATCCAGTATGGAGATTGGAAAAGACAGCGCTTTGCCCATCGATATGAAGCGGCTTGTCGTTCCCGCCGGCAGCTATACGGTTTTCCGGTTTATAGGTTTTTTTCCTCCGGAGGAGTTGACATGGGAACATCTGCTTGAATTTTGGGATTTCAAGGATGATTTTTTGACAAAGAACAAGCCGATTGATTGGGAGAACCACTTTCATTTTGAGTATGTAGATAGGAGTCTGTGTACCCAAGATTATTGTGAGCTGGACTACTATGTGCCGGTCGTATAGGTATAGGAAAAAAACGAATACATGCAAATGACAAAGTCATCACACGCCTTTATTGAATGGAGAAAGGAGGGGGAATATGGAAATAACACTGGAAGGATATTATGAAGGAGCTTATACAAATAACTCAGCTGGAATCGCATTAATTGCAATCAAAAATTCGAATGTGGTATTCGAAGATTATCGTGGTCTTGCCAACTGCGAACATGGCATTCCTATTACGTCCAGTACTGTATTTAACGTTGGATCTGTATCCAAGCAGTTTACAGGTATCGCCATATTGCAGCTTATTGAAAGCAAAAAGCTTTGTGAACAGGATCTGCTGGTAAAATATATACCCGAGTTGAAGCATTACGCAGATGAAATCACGATTTATCACTTGGCGCATCATGCTTCCGGCTTGGCAGACTATAATGATTTGCTTTGGAAAAAGGCAAGAAACAACGCCCTGTACTCAACAAATGCCGAGGTTTTGAGTCTGCTTGAGGCCCAGCAGCAATTATGCTTTAAACCGGGCAGTAAAATGGAATATTGTAATTCCAATTACGTACTGTTGGCGATCATTATTGAGAGAATTATGAATATGAGCCTTGCTGATTATATGAAAAGAAATATTTTTGATGCAGCAGGCATGAAGCATACTTTGGTTTTTGATGAAAAACAACCTGTTGTTCCCAATAGAGCCTACGGATATGAGCAACATGAGAGTGACTTGAAATGCTATTATGTCGATACACTTGCAACAGGCTGTGCAAATGTATTTACCTCAATTTCAGATATGAAGCTATATGACGATATTCTGTATGGCAGTAAATTATTGGGTCAGGATATTAAAAAACGGATTTACGAAGAGGGTATCCGTTCGGACGGGGAAGTGCTGTCCGATTCCTGCGGCGGTTACAGCTATGGCTGGATGATCCAGAATAAGTGTGGACAAAGGACACTTTGGCATACGGGCGGAGATGCCGGATTCAGAAGTATTTATGTTAGATTTTATGAAAAACGGTTCAGTGTCATTTTATTTTGCAATTGCAGCAATCTTAATTGGACCAGCATCTATAAGCTTGTGAATGACTTATATTACAAGTTCAATCATGATGAATAAGTTTTAACGTCAAGCTATAACAACCTCTAGCCACGGAGAATCAATACATTTTGAAAATTTAGTGCCGCGTAGGAGTTTGTTATTAGAAAGGCTTTTTAGCATCTCAGAATTTCTCATTTCATAAGCAAACTAAAAGTACAGATCCCAGCCGATGATAAGTGCGCTGAACAGCAATGCTGAACAGCCGGACAGCGCATATAGGATTGTTCTTCGTTTGCCGTTCTTTTGCTTCCACAACTTAAGTCCAAGCAGTACGATATAACCGGCTGTCAGCACAACATAAACGATGTTCAATATTAGGTGGATGCGAAGGGCTGGATAGGTCGAGTTATTCAAGGTTCTATAGCCCAGAATTGCGGTGTTCGCAATAAAGACAAGTCCTGCAGCATTTATCGAAAGATAGTGTTTGTTCAACGGGGCAGGCAGTTTCGCCGTTTTTTTGAACCTGTGAACGACCCATCCGATTAGGCCGCGTGTATCCTTGAATTCTGCTTCTCCCATCGGCAACTGCTGGATTATCCTGCTGCGCCCAGTGAATAGAGGTATGGTCCATACCAAGCACTTCAAAGATATGCTTTTGTACATAGGTATAGTAGGGCTCACCGCTCTGAAGCTCTATGTCTGCAAATGGGGGGATCTACAAACGTGTAGTAGTTTACTATGGTAAGGAGTGAAATTTTATCCATGGATTATTCGAAGTGCTTTAAAGAGGTTATACAGAAATATCCTTTAATCGACCCTATCGTGGAATTTATTCGTCATAATGAAAATATTACCTACAAAGTAACAGAAAAGGGATCGGAAGATACCTACTTGTTGCGTATGCATAAACCAATCACAAAAAACATGCAGGGTTTACAAAACACACGTGAGGCGATTCAATCAGAACTAATATATCTGTTAGCTTTGTCGTCTCATTCGCAAATCCCTGTTCAAATCCCTGTTTCGAATCTAGAGGGTGAGCTTGTAACAAGCGATGTCGTTGAAAGCGAAGAAGTGCATTGTTCCGTATTGAAATGGATTTTTGGAGAAACCATGTCCAAGGGAGATTTCACTAGTAAGGAAATGGTTGGAACCTTCGGAAAGTCTATTGCAGAATTACATCAGTTTTCGCAGGGTTTTAAACATGATTCAAGTTTCATAAGACCCGAATATGGGATAGAGTCGGTAAATATCATGTTGAATAAACTGCGATCAGGCGAAAAAATGGGTGTTATCGCCACTGAAGAGTTTCAAATTCTTGAAAGTGCCATTTTGCTGGTAACCGACCGTATGAAAAATTGGGCCAAATGTTTTGAGACATGGGGATTAATTCATGGTGACATTCACTACAGCAATTTAATCCGTTCATCAATGGGAATTTCATTCATCGACTTCGGATTATCGGGGTTCGGATATTACGCAAGTGACGTCGCTATGGGTGCCCTATTTACTAAAAATGAATTAAGGGATGAGCTACTTTCCGGCTACACTAGTGTTGCGTCAGGAGAAATGGACATCGCACAGTTAGAAGAATTGATGTTCTTGAATATATGTGAACTCTACGCGTTTAGGCTAAGTACAAAAGAAATGCATGTGTGGATACGTGAACATATACCAAGTCTGATTGAACTTTGTAAGTCTTTGTTGAAAGGCAAGGCAGTTTTTTATAACATCAATCAAGTAGGCCTAGCAATCTAGAGAAGAAATCTAAGTAACATAGCCGATTGGCATCCTCTTTCTGTTGCCCACAAATTACCACGGACCTGTGACCAAATGCTATTGACCTAACGGGTGACGATAGTAGAATAACCGCTCAATCAACGTGAGCGGTTATTCTATTGGATCACAGTTGGTGCAGAAATGAACTTCAGAAAGTCCAGAAGAAACTTAAAGAACTTCAACATGAGCAGTTAGAACTCGTCCGCCATCTAACTCGCCAAACGATTGATGAAGATACATTCAAAATTAAGCACTCCACACATGTGGAGTGCTTGGTAAGGTTATATCGGGAAGATAAGCGGAAAACGCAGATCGAAAATGAGAGAAACATTCAGATGACGAATGGAATTCTAAAGGGCATCAACGGGCTTATTTAAAATTGTTGACAATTGGTATATTTGCAATTTATACTAAAACCATCCATTTACAAGTGGCATTCATCGTAGTTAAGTAGAGCATTTTCAGCAGCGCTTCATCGCTTGGGAAAATGCTTTTTTTCTTTAGTTGCTTAGCGATGTTGACGATGGTAACCCTCGGACATTTCCGTCGTTGTACTCTTCGCGTCAAGCTTTTCATGTCCTGCACCGTGTGATATTCCGCCTCCAGCATAAATTGCAGGGTCTCTGCAAACAACTCTTTCAGTGCGAATGGACATTGTCCATCGTTTTGAGATTACTCTCCTTCACAAGCACTTTCACTTACTCATCACTGAATATCACCATGTATGCCATCCTCTCTAACCAGCCTTTCTAAAGATTATGGAACGGAGGAAACATGATGTCTAGATCAATTGAATATATCTTGAGAGATGAAATTTTTGCTGAGCTTGAAATCGATTATCCAGATGATCACGATACCAATTTGTTGGATCAAGGGATCGATTCGGCTGGCTTCATCAAGCTTATTGTTTCAATGGAATCGAAGTTTAACATCTCGATCCCTGATGAGGATCTGTTGTTTGAGAAGTTCTCCACGGCTGGATTAATCCTTAATTATTTGACCGGGAAAACGATATGATGACTATCATTCAGCGTGTATTTATGGAGGCATGTGACCGCAAAGAACATATTATCCTTCAAGATATAAAGCAGCACTGGACTTATGCAGAGGTGATGACTGAAGCATACTTGATTGCTTTATATATAAAGAAGAACTTTGATCTTGAGGCCGGAAGTCATCTTGCAGTATACACAAATAATGAGCCCTTGTTCATTACTGCAGCGCTTGGCATTCAGTTCTGCGGTCATGTACTAGTGCCGGTTCCTTACTCGGCTTCCAAAACTGAAATTGAAAATATTCTTAATGCCAGTGACGTCAGGCTGGTTATCAGCAAATATGCACAACCTGCGCATTTAAATTGTGATATTCATTGGGTTACCGCTCAGGATTTATCACAAGAGCCGATGCCTTCGTTCGAATCGATCCCGTTAACGAATCCGTCCGATTCCAATCCATGTGCGATTCTCCTTCCTACATCGGGCACAACCGGAAAATCTAAAATCGTTATGTTATCCCATAGGAATGTATTAACGAATGCGCTGGCACATGGCGAAAAGGTCGGTTATACGGATCAAGATTCGTTTCTTGTCACGATGCCCGTTCATTTCAGCTCTACAATTGTCACGCAATTGATTTCTTGCATGCTTCATGGAACCCGAATTATACTTATCAGCTTGCCCTTGCTGCCGCGCACAGCTTTTAGACTGTTTCAGAATAAGGCGGTCACGGCATTCTCAGCGGTGCCTACGCAATTGATGCAGTTTGTTTCCGATTTTCATCAGACAACAAACTGGAGTGCCTTTGATTCTATTGAATTTATTGTGATTAGCGGTGCGGCGATTCCCGCGAAATTAGTAGACCATCTTCAGACTGTGTTTCCCAAAGCGGATATTATTCAAACCTATGGATTAACTGAAGCTTCTCCGCGGGTGAGCATGATGGAACGGGGAGACCGCAGCCTTTCCTGTGGGTCACCCGTCAGTGGCGTTTCTATTCGGCTTGTTGACGAAGAAGAGAATGAGGTTAAAGGAACTGCTGCTACAGGAGAAATTTGGGTCAAGGGCCCGAATGTGATGCTTGGTTATTACAAAAATCCGGAGTTAACGAACGTTACCATTGTTGATGGTTGGTTAAAGACAGGAGATTTGGGATATTGGAATGAATCAGGGTGTCTCATACTCACAGGCCGAAAGAAAAATATCATTATATCAGGCGGTATCAATATCTATCCGGAAGAAATCGAGGAATTTTTATATGGCTTGAAAGAAGTGGAGGAGGTCATGGTTGTTGGTGTGCACGATGATCTATTAGGCGAAGTACCCATAGCATTTCTGAAAGTTTTTGAAGAATGTCTGGTTAATATTGATGCGCTGACACAACATTGCAACTTGCATTTGTCATCGTATAAAGTGCCTAGACAATGGAGGATTATAGATGACATTCCAAAAACAAAAACAGGAAAACTGGACAGGGCAAGTACAAAGCGCTTATTGCTAAATGAGTAGGGGGAAGAAGAAATTGAAGAATACAACCCAACCATTGGACAAGGGAATATTACCAATAAGTTATCCGATGATTACAACATATACGCAACATGCCCATCTCTTGTCCATTCTTACCCATTACGAGTGCGCACACCCATGGATATTTAGTAATTATATTCAATTATATATTAACAAAGATTATAAGCATCATTGGGGAGATTTTTATTTCCCTCTGACTTATGAGCTGCGGCCTTCAGATGCGTGCAAATGGATTACGACTCAAAAGATACATAGAGATACTGTAACAACTAAATGGGACTCTGTTATTCAATTTATTATAGAAAACATTAATGCTAATAATTATATCCACACCATGGTGAATTATTTCTACGTGCCATTAAGTGATCGATATAATAGACTCCATTTGCATCATGACATATTTGTATACGGTTATGATTTAAATAGAGAGATATTGTATGTTTCCGATTTCTTTAAGAACGGTGTTTATAGTCAAGCTGAGATATCATTTACAGATTTCAATCTTGCGTTCAATACTAATCATCTAACAACCAATCATGATTATCTAAGAGAAATGGTTTATCTATATACATTCAATGATCAATATCAGGATAAATTCAGTGCAGATACTCTAGTGAATTCTATAAGAAACTATTTCACTAAAAAAACGCCGGAATATTGGGAGATGTCCAACTATGGCGGCGACAGGGATAATCTTGACTTCGGCATCCAAATATACACAACTCTATTAAATTATGTGAAAGAGACATCGAAAAAAAAGTCTGAACTTGATATAAGACCCTTTCATTTACTTTATGATCATAAGAAGTTAATGACGTTAAGACTCAAGTATTTGTACCATAATCGTCATCTAATTAGATTAAATCAAGAGCATATAGACGAATGCATATCAATTGAAGTGAAGGCGAGGATACTTGTGAATGTAGCGCTCAAATACAATTTGACAAGGGATATAAGTATTTTAGAAAGCTTACTTACGCTGATAACAAATATAGAAAATGAAGAATCAATATTCCTTGAACGATGGCTGAAGCAGGTAGCCATTCAGTAATGTCGAGGGAGTAGCCCCACCCGAAGCCGGTGGTGATCTAGCTATTGAAGGGAGTGATGCTGGGATTATAGGCTTTGCTATCACCAATCATAAGCAATGGGGGGGATCTTTATATTCATTGTATTAACGGGAGTCGCAGGCTTCATCGGTTCCAACCTTGCCGAGAGGCTGCTGCGGGAAGGCCATACCGTTATCGGTGCCGATAATTTTCTGACCGGGTCCACTGTCAATATTGACAATCTCCTACGGTCGCCGAATTTCAAGTTTATCGAGCATGACGTTATTTATCCGCTCGCAGTTGAAGGACCTGTCGATTGGGTGATGCATTTCGCAAGTCCTGCCAGCCCGCCCAAATATTTGTCCTATCCGATCGAAACGATGAGGGTCAACAGCGAAGGAACGATGCATCTGCTGCATCTGGCCAAAGAGAAGCAGGCCGCTTTCTTCTTGGCTTCAACAAGCGAGATCTACGGTAACCCAACCGTTCATCCTCAGCCGGAGAGCTATTATGGCAACGTGAATTCGATTGGAGCAAGAAGCTGCTACAACGAAGCGAAGCGTTATGCAGAGGCGATTACCTACTGGATGAACA
The DNA here is from genome assembly GCF_000517865.1 of Paenibacillus sp. FSL R7-269. Lineage (NCBI taxonomy): Bacteria > Bacillati > Bacillota > Bacilli > Caryophanales > Paenibacillaceae > Paenibacillus > Paenibacillus sp. FSL R7-269. The sequence continues at coordinate 99,026 of NZ_ASPS01000016.1, read as the reverse complement.
GGAAATACAGCATACCGGTAAGGGTCATTCGGATCTTCAATACATTCGGCCCGAAGATGGATTTATATGACGGACGTGTCATTACCAATTTCATTAATCAAATCATGTCCAAGCAAAACCTTACGATTTATGGCGACGGCAGACAGACGAGAAGCTTTCAGTATATCGACGATTTGCTGGAAGGGATTATGAGACTGCTGGGCACCACGTATGAACAGCCGGTCAATTTGGGGAATCCGCAAGAAGTCACCATACTTGAAGTCGCCCAATTATTGAAGGAGCTCATGAAGTCCAACGCGCAGATCGAGTTTCTCCCGCTACCGGAAGATGATCCCAAGAGGAGGAATCCGGATACTACCATTTCAAGGAAGATCATAGACTGGGAACCGGCGATCAGTTTGCATGATGCACTCGCTAGAACGATCCATTATTACCAAGGTCAATATATCCATTAAACGGGAGGTTCCTATGCAAAAACAGATCATAGCGATGATAAGCGAAGTCAAGGACGACGCCCAGCTGGCAATCAGCTTGAACGGGCATTCCAGCATCATGGAAGACGGGGGATTGGACTCTTTACAGCTAATTACTTTCTTATTGAAGGTGGAAGAGCGTTTCGATATTGAAATCGATTTCGAACAATTCGACTTTGAATGTATGGAATCGGTTACAGCCTTCTGCAATTATATCTCGGAGCTGCAGAAGACGACATCTGTATGAACGATAGACGCAAATCCGAGCTCATTATCGGGATGTTTGACGCGGAACGCTTCTGGCGTGACCCTAATTTAGCCAAACTGCCGTCGGTTCACGATCCTGAAATGGAGAATGTCGTGATGGCCATGGATGAGCTGCTTTTCCCATTTTGCGAGGGCCAGGATAGGCTTATTACCCGTTATCGAATGAACGTTTGCCATAAAGCGTATTTGCATGAGATCGGATTTAAATTTTTTTCCAATTCAACCGATCTTGAGAGTCCTGATAGAGGTAGTGCAGGCAGAACCGCCAATATATTCGACCTGCTCACCTCAGCTGATCGAGTGGAGGACATGGATCCATATTGGCTGAAGGGAGCCCGGTTGTCGCCCTTTGCCGTCATTCCGGGGGCGGATCGTACTGCAGCGCGTTACGGGCTGGAACAGGATTGTCCAGCTGTCGAGACGGTTCAGAAGGTCAACTCGAAGCTGTATTCAACCGAATTGAACCGTCGCCTAGATCTTCAATGTGACAGCCAGACGGTCTATTCCCACGAAGAGCTGCTGTCAAGCGGCTTGGCTTTGCTGAAACAAGGACCCTTCCTGATCAAAGATGAGTTTGGGGTATCCGGGAAGGGGAATTTGCTCATCGAGTCGGAAGCGATTCTGCAGCGAGTCACATCCTATCTCGCCGGTCAGTGCAGAAAGGGAAGAACGGTTCGGTTTATTATTGAGCCGTTCCTTCTCAAGGAGCTGGATTTCTCCTGCCAATTCCACATCGATCCGGACGGTACGTACCGACATATCTCCGTGCAGCAATTAGTCAATCATAATTTCGCTTACCAAGGCTCCTATACTGCCGACGACAGGCTGCTTCATATGCTGGACGAAGCGGAGTACTTTGATGTAATGAAGCTGACGGCTCGCGAGCTTTACCGGTCTGGTTATCACGGCGACGTATGCGTTGATTCGATGCTGTTGAGAGAAGGCCGCATCGTTCCAATCGTTGAGGTGAATGCAAGAAGATCGATGAGTCTGATCAAACATTATGTTGACCGATATCTCGAGAAGCACGGTACGGCCGGGAGCATGACGCATGCGACCTTACAGTTTGCATGTGATGTATCCTTCGATCAATTGCTGGAATCACTGGACCGCGAGGGTGTTCTATATAAGCCTGATCGGGGGTTCGGCATGCTACCGTTAAGCGCGAATACGCTCTTTATTAACAAAGTCGTCAGCGAGTGCAAGGGGATCCGGAATAAGCAGGTGAAGGGCAGATTGTATTATTCGTTGATTGAGGGGAAAGGGGATAACGAACGATTGTCCGCGAAGGTTAATGAGGTGCTGTCGTCGTTATCCTTCAAGATCGCCCGCTGATGCAGTCCGAAGAGCTTGAAACCATGAATGGAGGAAGAGAGTTATGGGTAAGCGAAAAGTAACGTTTCTATGCTCCGGTTTCGGTCTGGGGTTCTATATTCCCGGCCTGTTAGCTGCAAGAGATTTCGAGAAAAGGGATATCGCGACGGAAGTGCTCGTGTTCGAAAGCTATTTGGAGAAAGACAAGAGAGATCATATTGCCGACAGCAGGAAGGCTTACCACAATGATTTCGCACTTGCCAATTTTTCGGCCCGAATGCCGATGGATATCCAGGGCAGCATAGATTACGCCCAGGTTGAGCTATTGCTGGAGGCGTGGAAAGCGGAAGAACGCTACGAATTCATATCGCTATCCGGACACTGGGTCTATATTCTGGATTTGTATAGGGAGAAGATGCTGCCGAATCGAATTCATGTAGACCTGCTCTACGTCGATTCAGATCTGGCCCCGTCTTGGAAGAGCCTGAAGAAGTATCATCCTCGCTATGAAGAGCATTATTACAATGCTTCTCTCTATGAACCCGGCAAGATGGAGATTCGATGCGAAATCCCGGTTCCTCTGGGTATGCCACTGCCCTTCGAATCAAGGAAGCGGCGGCTTGTTGTTCATGGCGGCGGCTGGGGGATGGGCACTTATCAAAGTAAAGTTCCAGAGCTTGTCGGCCATAACTACGGGCTTGATATCGTAGCTTATGATTGGAAGGAAGCGAAGCCCAATCATAAGCTACGATATTGGATGAACGATCCGGAGTGGTGTGCATGGGTGAAAAGCGCAAACGGCCTGCACGAGTTTCCGCCATACATCGAAATAACGGGAGAAGATACGAATTCATACGCGGCTAAGGTTGATCATCATTGGTTATTCGACGTCGCTTCGGAGGCGATGGCTATCGTGGCCAAGCCGGGAGCGGGCACATTGATTGACTCGCTTGCATCCGAAACCCCTCTTATTCTGCTGGAGCCGTTCGGAAGTCACGAGCTTAGCAATTTGGAATTATGGGAGTCGCTTGGGTTTGGAATACGCTACGAGAAGTGGCGGGAGATGGACTTTTCCGTAGATGTCCTTAAGGAGATGCATCAAGCGATCAAGAACAGACCCGGAGAACGGACGAATTATGTAGATCATTATTGTGCGAGAGTCGCGTTAACGAAGGGGTAAGAATTCAATGGCAGAAGGGGTTATGCGATGAGCGTAAACAAATTGAGTGTTGCCCAGGATACGACAAGCTATCCGAGATGGATCGTCTTGCAACTGCTCGAGGAGTGCAATTTGCGATGCAAGATGTGCTATGAGTGGGGACTCGAAGGACCCTACAAAAGCAAAAAAACGTTAGCGCAGCTGGACCCGGATCTGATCAAAAAGATCATCGTAGAGTGCAGTCCCGGCAAGCCGTATTACGATTTCTTCGGCGGCGAGCCGCTGATGTACCCTTGGCTGAGCGACATTCTCGCCATGATCAATCATTATGGAAGCAGAGCGGACTTCCCCACGAACGGCACATTGCTTGAGAAGAATGCCGAGATGCTTGTCGAGACTGCGCCCAATAAGATCTGGGTGTCGCTCGACGGCCCTGAGGTAATCAACGACAGGCAGAGGGGCAAAGGCGTATTCAAGAAAGTGATCAAGGGGATTGAGAAGCTCTATGAGCTCCGTCAAAGCAAAGGCAAGCAATTTCCGAAGATGGGCGTATCCTTTATCATTACGCCCTTGAACTATATGTACATCGAGGAATTTTTCTTTAAGCATATCGACTTGTCGATGCTGGACCATATCAGTATGGAAGTGCAGCTCTATGCCACGGAAGAACAGTATGCCCAATATGTGGATGTTCTTAGAGAGGAATTCGGTGTGCATGAAGCTCCGTATGCCAAGGGGATGGTCTGGCGGGATATCAGTTCGTTCAGCCAGATCGATATTCCCGAATTGACGAGACAGCTCAATAATGTTAAAGCGTATTGCATAAAAAATAGTATCCATGTGATCACCTATCCGAAGACGATAGATGAACTGAATTTGCGTAACTATTTCTCGGGGCAATTCGATCAGATGGCTGATAAACGAAGACAGTGCTCCCTTCCATGGGTTTATGCGGAGATTACGGCAAGGGGCGATGTTTCGCCCTGCCATGCCTTCTATGATTTGACCTTCGGCAACGTGAACGAAGAGAATTTGGTGGATATCTGGCGCAGTGACAAGTACAAAGAATATCGCGCGTATATGAAAAAAAATATGCTTCCGATTTGTACGGCTTGTTCAAGGTATTATATCTACTGATTCATGACCTATTACGTTTAAGAAGGGTGTGTTGATATGAATCCGAAATCTGAGATTAAACATTCCGCAAAGGATTTGCATATTTTAAAACGTACCATCAGGAATACGATGGAAACCAAGCGGAATATAGAGAAAATAGCAGGTTACGCGACACCGTTGCCAGAGTCGGTCGGGATTAAACTGACGAACCAATGCAACTTGCGCTGCAAGCATTGCTATCAATGGAACGACACCGGCTACCATCACTTCATGACACCGGAGCAGCAGCGGGAACAGCTCGACTACGGGCTGCTGGAGAAGCTGATCCTTGAGACGGAACCCGCCAAGTCGAGACTCTATATCTGGGGCGGCGAGCCGCTTGTATACAGCCATTTCGACCGTTTGGCTGATTTGCTTGAAGCCCATCCCCGTGAGACGACAATCTGTACGAATGCGGTGCTGATCGAGCGAAAGCTGGATGCCTTGCAGAGAATCTCCGATAACCTGGAGCTGCTCATCGCGCTTGACGGATTCGAAGAAGAGAATGATGCGCTTCGCGGCAAAGGGGTATTTGGCAAGGCGATAGATGCTATCCGGATGCTGGTCGAGCTGCGCAAGGAGAACAAATTCAGAGGCAAAATTTCGATCCATACCGTCGTTAACGATGGTATGACCGACAAGCTGTACGATCTGCTGGACTTTCTGGAGGGTGTCGGCGTAGATCTGGTCATCGTCTGCTTCCCGTGGTACATCTCGGACGAATGCTCGCAGGGGATGGACGATTACTTCAACCAGAAGTTCGACTTCCTTCCGGCGAGCGGGCACAGGGGCGAACGAAGCTGGCATGCTTTTAACTATAAGCTCGATCCGGAGCGTATCCCTGCTCTCATGAGCGAGTTGGACCGGGTGAATCAGCGGGTCTGGAAAATGCGCTTGCGCTACCAGCCGAATCTGGATCAAGACCAGATTGAAGATTTCGTGCTCGGCAAAGAGGTGGAGGGCAAAGGCACGATGAACAAGAAGTGCCTGGCGCTCTCGAACCGCATGGACATTACGCCCGACGGAACAATTATCGCGTGCAAATTTTTCAAGGAGTTCGAGATCGGCAAATTACAAGAAACGTCTGTACAAGAATTATGGCATAGCATGAACTACAGAAGGATAAGGGAAATGATGGACGAACGACTGACACCGGCATGTTCCAAGTGCAGTGTCTTGCATTTGCACGGTGTTTAACTATTCTAAATTCACAAATGAGGTGCGCAAGTGGGTATTATCCAGGTGAAAGAATTATCCAAAAGCTTCAAGTACTACGAAAAAGAACTGGGACTCAAAAAATCGCTCAAAAATTTAGTGAAGCGTAAATCACTGATCAAAGAAGCGGTTAGCGATATATCACTTGTAATCGAGCAAGGCGAGATGGTTGGATTCTTAGGCCCGAACGGTTCCGGTAAAACGACAACGCTTAAGATGCTGTCCGGGATCTTGTATCCGACAAGCGGGCAGGCGACGGTATTAGGCTATGTCCCTTGGGAGCGAAAAAAAGAATTCAAGATGCAGTTCTCGATCGTGATGGGACAGAAATCGCAGTTGTGGTGGGATTTACCGGCGAATGAATCGTTATACCTGAACAAATGCATCTATGAGGTCGAGGATGAGTCCTACAACCTTATCCTGGATGAGCTTACGGAGATGCTTGACGTTAAAGACTTGCTCAACATTCAGGTGCGGAGGCTTTCGCTGGGGGAACGGATGAAGATGGAGCTAATTGCGTCGCTCATCCACCGGCCCAAGGTGATTTTCCTGGATGAGCCTACAATCGGACTCGATCTGATTTCGCAGAAGCGCATTCGGGAGTTCCTGAAGTATTATAACCAGCAGACGAAGGCAACGGTCATTCTGACAAGCCACTACATGGCGGATATTGAGGATCTGTGCAAACGAACGATCATCATCAATCAAGGGAAGATCGTATACGACGGCGATCTCCGGCGTGTGAACGAGCTGTTTCATGCCAAAAAGATTATTAAGCTGCAATTTACGGACGAAGTGCCAAGGCAAGCGCTAAGCGACTATGGCGTTATTACTCAACATGACGGCCTGAATGCCGTCATGGAGATCGATAAGCATGAGCTTCAGCGACTTTCCAAGATGATGCTGGACCGGTTCCCGATCCTTGATTTCACAGTTGAAGATATACCTGTCGAGCGAGGCATCGAAAGCTTATATCAGAAAGATGAGGTCAGACATGAAAGTCTTGCAGAAGTATAAAAGGACGTACATCCTTGCGCTTCAGAATGCGATGGAGTATCGGACCGATTTCCTGATGAGTATTATTAGCGGCGGCTTTATCATACTCGTCCAATGCTTCCTCTGGACAGCCGTGTTTCGCAGCTCGCCGCAAGAGATTATTAACGGCTATTCTTATTCACAGATCATCATCTATTCCGTGTTGTCCGGCGTCGTCTCCAAGCTGGTTTCTGCCGGCTTCGAAGGGGAAATCGCGAATGATATCAAGACGGGTGGACTGAGCAAATTTATCGCTCAGCCCATTCATTATTTTAGCTATCGGATATGCAATTTTTTGGGTGGAAAAACGGTTCAGACCGGGGTTGTCCTTGTCTTATTCGTCATACTGATGACCGTGTTTACTCAGATTTGGGAGTTTCAGCTTAGCGCGGGGCAGATCGTTATGTTTTTGATCAGTATTCTGTTCGGACTGCTCATCAACTTCCTGCTCTTTTATTCAATTAGTGCGCTCGCGTTCATCATTACTGAGGTTTGGGGCGTATTTATCGCTTTCAACCAAGGCGTCTATCTGCTCAGTGGCGCCATCTTTCCGCTTAATGTTTTCGGAGATACGTTTGCTAGAATCTCCAGCTATTTACCGTTTCAGTATGTTGTATTCTTCCCGGTTAAGATCATCAACGGGAGCTTGGCGATTCATGATATCGTGAGCGGGCTCCTCTTGCAGGCGGTTTGGGTAATTGTGCTGTTGATCATTTCCAAGTTGTCTTGGGATTCCGGAATGAAGAAATATGTAGCCGTTGGAGGTTAGATCTGTGAGTATCCGCTTGAGTGAGATTCGGAAGCATGTACGTATGTTTTTTATTTTCGCAAAGAATAGCCTGGTCGGTTACATGGAATACAAAGCGAATTTCTACTCCGGTTTGATCATGGAGACCGTATTTCTGTTTTCTAAGCTGATCTATATCATCTTCGTTTACCAGCTAGGAATTGAAATTAATGGAATTTCTCCTGACCAGATGATGATCTTCACCGGGACCTATACAATTATGATCGCAATCTATACAGGATTGTTTATGGATAACTTTTATAGATTCGCCGGCCATATCCGCAACGGGACGCTGGACCTGTATATGACGAAGCCGCTATCGCTGCAGTTCATGATTTCATTCCGGAACGTTAACTTCGCGTTTCCAATTCCGAACCTGATCGCCGGGATCACGATGATCGTACTGGCCTGGCGGCGTCTTGGCATCGAGCCAAGCCTGATCCACTTGGCCGGATATATCGGGGTGATCTTGAGTAGCACGATCGTGACCTACTCGGTGCTTCTGCTTCCGCAAATTCTGGCCTTCTGGACGGTGAAGTCCGGTGCGATCTTCGACATACTGGACAAATGTTGGGATTTGAACAATATGCCGATGTACATATACCCCAAATGGCTGCGGAGAATAGGGCTGTATGTCGTGCCTATCTTGTTTATCACCAACATGCCGTCAGTTTATTTGATCGACCGGTTGGACCTGTTCCTTGGGATATGGATTTTTGTAGCTCCTGTGATATCGCTTATAGTGGTCAGGCTGTTCTGGAAGCTGGCCGTCAAACACTATGAGAGCGCCAGCAGTTAGAGAGAAATGCCAAAAAAATAAATTGTTGAGAAGGTGAATTGGATGAGCAGGATGGAGCAAAAGAGCCTTTCGTCGGAGACAGAGGCCACCGCAAAGAAGCGGCTGGACAACGGGATTGAAATCTATCAAAACAACGAAGGTGAGACTGAGTTCCTCTACAACGAGATTTTCCAAAAGGAGATGTATTTCAAGCATGGGATTACGCTCCCGGATAATGGCACGGTCATGGACGTCGGTGCTAATATCGGCATGTTCACCCTATATGTCAGCAGCAAGAGCAACTGCAGGGTGTATGCGTTTGAGCCACTGCCTCCGACATTTAAGCTCCTGAAGATGAATACGAGCTCGCTGCCTCGCGTAACAACGGTTAACGTTGGGCTTTCCAATGAGATCAAGGAAGCGGAGTTTGCCTATTTCCCCACGATGTCCACGGATTCTGTCCAGATCAAATACCGGGAGAACCACGATCAGGATCTCCGATACGGGTTAATCAACCATTACCGGGATCAATTCGCCGACCCGCGCATGCTAAACCGGTTTGTCGATCAACTTATGTCGCCGAAGCTCTTGAATGAACAAATCCATCGCTGCAAGCTAACTACGATCTCTGAAATGATCCGCTATTACGATCTGAACCCCATTGATCTGCTCAAAATCGACGTGGAAAAAAGTGAATTTGAGGTGCTGGAAGGCATCCATCCAGAGGATTGGGGCAAAATCAGGCAAATTGTAATGGAGGTACACGGACTGGACGGAGAACAAATCAGCAGGCTTGAGAACATCTTCCGAACCAACGGCTTCAATATCTCGATCGATTACTACGAAGACTTGAATATCCCAAATTACTATAATGTGTACGCATTGAATCAAATGCATATATCGGCTGGGTGATAGTCATGCTACAGCATCTGCATGCAAGGTTGGTATGCTCCAGCTGCAAGGGCGAGCTGGCCCAGTCGGATGCATTGCTGCGATGCCGCAACTGCGATGCGGCATATACGATCGATAATCGTTATGTATCGATGCTCGACCGGCGTGAGCAGTTTGTCCACCCGTCTGATTGGAAGCGTAAAGAGGGCGAAATTCGAGATTATAGCGAGATTTCGGATTCCTTTGCGCTTTCCGGCATAGGCCGATTCGCAACCTTCTTAAACTATGGTTACGTCTCGCAAGGGAGTGAGCAACATGCGGTGATCGAGCCCGACGATGTATGGAATAGAAATTCAGTCAAGCTGCTGCTCGAGACGGTGGGCAGGACGGCGATTTCGGAGCGGCAGGTTATCGATATCGGATGCGGCAGGGGAGGGAACATAGCAGCTTTGTATAAATATTTCAAGCCTCTGTCTATTGTCGGTCTCGACATCTGCCCGGCGAATATTGCGTATTGCAGTGCCAAATCCAGAGGGGGTGAATCTTTCTATCTCGTCGGCGATGCGGAGAATATACCGTTTGCAGACGAGAGTTTCGATATTGTATTGAATATGGAATCCGCGCAAGCCTATCCGAACCGATCACGCTTCTATGAAGAAGTGTACCGGATAATGAGAGTTGGCGGTGTATTTCTGTATACGGAGCTGATGCTGGAAGATCAGGTAGCGAAGAACGTGAGGCTTTTAGAGGAAGCAGGTCTGTCTGTAATCCGCAATCAGGATGTGACTTCGAATGTCCTTCTATCATGTGATGAGAATGCAAAGCAACGTACTGGCCCACAAGGAATTGCGAACAATGCCAACGTGAGCATGAATAATGGAGATATCAGTGATTTCATCGCATTGCCCGGCTCGAAGAAATATGAAGAGATGAAGGCTGGGACGCAGCAATACCGTATGATGAACCTTGTTAAGAGGTGACATAGCCGTAATATCGACAATAATTTTAGGTTAGGAGAAATATTGTATGGAAGATATTATTTCCCTGGACACCTTTCAACCCTTCGACGGCATGACCAAAATGTTTCCTCATCATAATTTTCCATACTTTAGTTGCGACTACAATTTGTATTTAACGCTTGCCAGATATTTCGAAAAAGATGAACTGCCGATTTTGAATAATGTGATTAGTATTTATAGATTTAATGAACAAAAAATACAAGCAAGAGGATATTTCAAGTTAGAGGTATTGGAGCTTCAGGAGGGAGATCAGATCCTTGAGGAAATGGGGATCTCTGTTCGTAAAAAATCCCCTGCACTAGATACGTTACAAGATGAGATCATAAGCTCTATTTCCAGGGGGCATCCGATTTCCATTTTTATTGATTTATTCTATCAACGCGGGAGAGACTTTTACTATAACAAAAAACATGGACTGCACCCTGTTTTTGTCTATGGCTTCAATCGGACTAACGGGGAAATATATACGGTTGATGATATTACAGAATACAGGCAATATTCTTTACCATTTTCAGAATTTAAATTGTCATGCCTGAGTTCGGAACATGTGAAAATGCCAAACTATTTTTGGGAATATGCACTAGTGTCCCCCACTGATCATGATAGCTTGAACAATAAGAGGTTAGCACAAAATAACATCAATAAATTTATAGAAAATATGTGCAGGTATCAAAATGAAATAACGGAAAGTTTAAATAATATATTGTTGTTGGCAGAAAATTACGAGCTCATTATAACAAATGAAACGATTATAGAAACACTAAGCAGTACTATTTATAGGAAATGTTCTGAGAAATACAGGTTAAATACTCTCTATAAGTATAACCTTGATCATATCAATGCAAAAGATACGCTTGACCCGTTATTGGACCAAATTATTAATGACTGGAAGGCAGTAAGGTTCTATTCGAATAAAGCCATCATGTCCCAAAAGTTCACTGGGGAAATAAAAGACAAGTGCATTGGTTTATTCACAAAAATATATACGAATGAAGTGCATTTTAATCATCATTTTTATTTAATGTTAAAGGCTGCGAGACTGTAAAGCTGAACCAGCAATGTGAGTCAGGTAACCGAGTAGAGCATCAGATAGACCGCATACCTTTGCGAGAGGGGGCGGTCTTTTTGTTTTTGCCTATAATCCATTGCCATACCATATTCCCTGTTTCATGGAAGGATCGGCTGGGGAATGTGTCTATTTTCGTAATATATTAAAATCATTCGTGCATTACCCGTATTTAGACTTTCGCTTCGTGTTGTTAATATGAAAACAGTTACAGCCTAATCATCCGCTTTTGTGAATGCGTTTTCAAACTTTGTCTGCCAATGGGTTCAGAGGGAGGTGCGGAATTGACTGTCAAGCCAGACTTGGCGTAATCAAGGGTAAGAATCTCCATAAGAAAAGGAGTCAAACTTAGATGAACAGTAGAAAATATGTAATCAGCATCTCCCGCCTTCTCGTCATCATCATGTTGTTCTCCATCTTCACGTATACTCCCGTCCCGGCTGCTGCGGCTGGAGAGGAACCGTCCGTTGAACTGAGCGACCTCATTGCTGAGGCCGAGGCTCTAAAAACCGGCAATGCGGAGTTCCCGCTCCAAGTCAGCCATTCTGTGTATGGAGCTGTCTATGGTTCTGACGTGCAGCAGGCTTTTCCTTGGGTGCATGTTGATGAGCTCCAAGCTCTGAATGATGCGATTGAACTCGCACGTAATGCGAACACTCCCGATGGCGAAGCTATTGCAGCACTTAAAGAAGCGATAATGAATTTCACCAAAAATATTAAGTCAGACGGCTCCGATCCGTATTTCCGTCTTGATCCGGGTCCGGGTAAGGTTTCTGTAAAAGTTACCGCGCCCACTAATACCTGGACGGCTAGAACTCCGCTGGACAATCGTGTTCCCGCTGACTTTGCCGGCGGCACATTCAAGACGATAACGTATCCTTTTGCAGATGCCCAAGGTAAAGCGGAAGTGCTTCAGATTAATTACGCCCACAACGGAAAAAGCACCTTCGGCGGCATAAGTCTGGAATCCCCGTTGTCCCCGGCCGTCAATGTCACAGTGGGTTCAACGATTGAATTCGATGTCTACTATCCGAAGAGTGCGCAAGGCAAATTCATGAGATGGAGAGTCAGAAATACCAATGAAAACCTGGACAGCTACCTCAGAGATTACCAGTACAATAACCTGAACCCTGACTGGGTGGGCAGCTACAATGGTGAATCCTGGCTGAAGGCGCATCACAGTATTACCGCATCAGCTGGAAATTCCTCGAATTTCATTCTTGAGCTGCATGGCGAGAATGCCCGTCCTGAAGAAACTGGTATGCTGCTGGTCTCTAACATCGAGATTACCGCACCAGATCCGAATGGCGAGGCCCTTTCGAACGTAGTTAACAAGGAAAACCAGAGTGCCGTAGCGCCTCTAAAGAGTGTGTACAATAAGAAAAATGGCCTGTTCATGGTCGGCGCGATCGGCACCGGGCCTGTAACCGGAACCAGAGCCAATCACTATGAGATCTTCGTCGACGGCAACAATCTGAAGGCCGACGGCACGCATCCCCGTGGTCCCGAATGGCTGAAGAACGTGAACGGTGAGGCCATGAAAGGCGCAACCACTGCCCCTGGCTTAGAGGAATACAGCTTCCCGACGAACGCTTATCAGGCGATCCGGGATTCGGGAACTCCCGGACAGTACAAGTCTCACGGTCATGTTCTGGCTTGGTATAACCAGGCCCCTGGTTGGATGGCGCAGATGATCCCTGCAAGCCTGCCCTCCGGGTATAACGGCAGTGCCGAGTTCTACGGACTTGGCAACGGCGTCACGACTACGGTTAAGGTAGACAAAGAAATGGCGAGAAGAGTGCAGTTCAACCACACCATGTATGTGATGCGGCACTTCCTGACTACAGATACGAAGTACGGGTCCAGCGAAGCCCGTGGCGTCATTCCGTTCAATTCGTGGGATGTGCTGAACGAAGAGGTACACGAAAGCCGCCACAGCGAGATTTCCCTTAAGGATTCGAACAGCTGGAGAACGAGCCTGAAGCATACCAACTGGCTGGTGGCCATGTCCGATGATGAGATTGGCGGCGACATCACCGATCATTACGTGTACCTGCTGTTCAAAAATGCGCACATCGCGGCGCCCAACGTCAAGATGGCGGAAGCTTACAAAGCCAATTACGCTAACCTTCCGGAGTATATGAAGCTGGATGGACACGACAATAAAGGCAGCATTGACAGCTACATCGTTGACAATCCTCCGAAGCTGACGTACAACGATTACGGGCTTGCGACCCGCAGTAAAGCCAGAACTGTATACAATATGGTTCTCGAATTAAATACCGCATGGCGCTCCGATCCGCTGTATGACGGAAGACCCCTGATCGAAGACATCGGAATCCAGGGACATGATATGGTAGGTAAAACCCTTGCAAGCGACAACCAGTATGCGATGGCCCTCTATGCCTCTCTCGTTGACCGGGGCCTGCTGTCGGGTATTACCTATTCAGAGCTTGATCTTAAGGTGCCGACCGATGCCCCTGGAGGAGGCGCAACCGCTCCGGCAGTGCTTAATGTCAGACAGTCGGACGCTCTTGGTTATCAGTACGCACTGCTCTACAAAATGTTCAATAAGTTCGCCCCGTATATCGACCACATCATCAGCTGGGGCGTGAGTGGTTCCGGATGGCAGGGGAGCTATGTTCTGTTTGATGGCCAAAGTAATGCGAATGCCGGGTACTATGGCGCTATGAAGCCGGACCGGTTCCTTCTGGGACATTCGTATCTGGAGGATTATTTTGCAGGCGAATATCAGGCCATCGGGAATAATGCCATCGACCTTGGCGATCTTGGAGTCTATACACCTAATAGCGTGAACGCTGACCTCAGAAGCTTGTCCTTGAGTGCAGGAACACTCGAGCCAGCGTTCAATGCGTCCACCACAGAGTATAATGTGTCCCTGAGGGATGTCAGCAGCATGACCGTGACAGCAGCGGCGGCAGACAGCAGGTCAACCATCAAAGTCAACGATACGGTGGTTGTCAGCGGTGCAGCTTCCGAAGCTATAACGCTGACACCGGGCACCAAAACAGATATAAAGGTTGAGGTCACAGGGGCAGACGGCAGGGTCAAGATTTATACCCTGAAAGTAACCAACAGTAAGACAGAGACTCCGTCCACTCCCGAACCTGGAACACCATCACCAACACCATCACCAACACCTGAACCAGCAACACCTGCGCCTGCAACGTCTGCACCTGGCAGCTATGCAACGTCTGCACCAGCAGTTTCTCCAACACCAGCAGCACCCGTTGTAGAAGGTCAGAAAGTAACCATGCAGGCAACAGTGAACAATGGGACTGCATCAGTTAAGGTATCGGATCTGGCACAAGCAAAGGAATTCATCGGGAAAAATGTGACGCTTGACATCCCTGCCGTGCAAGGAGTGAATTCATACTCGGTAGGCTTGCCTGCTGCAGCACTGACCAGCGGAACCAAGGATAACAAACTGACTGTTTCCACCGAATTCGGTCAGGTCGTCATCCCCGGTAATATGTTGACAGGTACACCTGAAAGCAGCAGCAAGGAAGTAGCGCTGGAGATTGGAAAAGGTGACAGGGCCAAGCTCCCGGCGGAAGTAAAAGAGGAACTAGGCGATAGACCGATCATTCAGCTTAGCCTTAAGGTAGATGGCAAAGAAACAGCCTGGAGTAATCCCGGGGCACCTGTAACCGTATCCGTGCCCTACCAGCCGTCTGCGGACGAATTGAAGAATCCGGAAATGATAGTTGTGCGGTATATTGACGGAAGCGGGAAGGTTATGACCGTACCAAGCGGACGTTATGCTTCCAAGACCGGTATGGTAACCTTCACAACCACTCATTTCAGCGATTTCGCAGTAGCTTATGTATCCAAGACATTCACAGATCTCGGAAAAACAGCATGGGCCAAAAATGCGGTCGAAGTCCTTGCATCGAAGGATATTCTCATGACAGAGGGTCAGGTATTCCATCCGTCAACGGATATCACCAGAGCAGATTTCCTGTATTCCCTTGTCAGAGCACTTGGGTTGACTGCGAAGACAGATGGCAATTTCAGCGATGTACAGAAGAATGCTTACTACTATAATGAACTTGCCATTGCCAAAGCGCTTGGAATTGCGAATGGCCTGGATAACGGCAGCTTCGGCAGCGGTCAGAAGATCACCCGGCAGGACATGATGGTGTTGACCGAACGGGCCTTGAAGCTGGAGAAAAAGCTGAATACCCAGGGTACAGCTGCGGATCTGCAGAAATTCTCCGACAAGTCCAAGGTGGCTTCCTATGCAGTGAACAGCGTAGCGGCCATGGTGAAGGAAGGGCTTATCCAAGGCAGCGGTAACAAGATCAATCCGGCCGGCAACACCACCAGAGCAGAAGCGGCGGTCTTCCTCTACAGATTGTACAATAAGTAAAAGCTTCTTATAGGACCAAGATATGCTTAAAAGACCGCACTCCTTTGCCGGGAGGGCGGTCTTTTGGCGTTTGAATTAAAGCAAATGCCCGCCAGACACTTCAATGTCCTGGGCTGTAACCCATCCGAACTCATCAGACAACAAGCTCACAATAACCCTCGCTATATCTTCGGGGTGGCCGATTCTGCCGAATACAGATTGCTCCGCCAGCGGCTTAATGAATTCGGGATGTTTATCGAATACTCCATCGCCGAAATTGCTGTGCGTAGGACCAGGCGACACGGCGTTGACCCGAATTTGGCGCGGTGCAAGCTCTTTGGCAATGTAGCGGGTCCAGGTTGAGAAGGCTGCTTTTAACGAGCCATAGACGGAGTAGCCCGGAAATGATTGATTTTTGGATGAACTCGTGGTATTTACAATAGCTCCGGCGTCCTCCATGAATCCGGCAAGCTGCTGTGTTAGAAAAACCGGTCCTTTGAAGTTTGTATTCAGAATCTTGTCGAAATATTCTTCACTCATCTCAGTGAACAGCATGGGTCCGCCAATACCGCCATTATTCACCAAGTAATCAAAGGTTGTCCGGTTCCAAATGTTGTGGAGACTCTCTTTCACTTCATGAATAAAGCCTGCAAAGGTTGATATCTGCGTCAGATCCAGCTTCAGTGCGACTGCCCGGACACCTGCATTTTTCTCGATTTCCTGTACGACATCTTCTGCACGGTCCTTATAGGAATTGTAGGTGAGAATGACGTTAATTCCACGTTTGCTAAGCTCCAGCGCCGTCGCTTTTCCAATGCCATTACTTCCACCCGTTACTATCGCAATTGTCATAAGCTCCTCCTTGTTTTGTGTTCGGCCTGGTTCTAATTGTAGCGGCAGCTGACATATCCAAATAGACCTGAAAGTGCCTATTGATTGCCTAAAAGCACCATTCGTGTGATAAACTATGTGCATGAAAAATGTCCTTGAAGAAATAATGGAGCTGATGAAAGATGCGGGCACCAGGCAGATGGATACCGGAGTACCGGGGCTAAGTATGATTAAAGGAGCGATCCCCAATCATCAGCTTGCAGCGCTGTACGAGCCGATGATTGGTTTTACGGTTCAAGGAAGAAAGATTCTATCCATAGGGGGGCGCAGCACAGAACTGGCAGGACCATCTTATTACGTGTTACCGGTACATGTTCCTGCAACGGCGGTTGTACATCCAGACCGCTATGGCCATCCTTACATGTCCCTTGGTCTCAAGTTGAATCAGAATGTTCTTCAGAGTCTGCTAAGAGATCTCCAGGAGAATCTATTACCGGCTGCTTCCGGGCCATTCGCAGCTTGCGACATGGATATTGAATTGATGGAGGCTTGGCTGCGTTTATTGCGATTATCCAAAGCTTCAAGAGATATTCCGGCTCTTGCACCGGCTTATGAGCGCGAAATCCTGTATCGCGTACTGATGGGACCACAAGGAGGGAATCTGAGGCAATTTGGTCAGCGGGAAAGTGATTTGTCCAGGATATCTCAAATTGTAAAATGGTTCCGGAGTAATTTTATGAGGCCAATAGACATTGGTGAGCTGGCATCGAAATCGGGAATGGCTATAAATACCTTTCACCGGCAGTTTAAACGGGCTACGGGGTTAAGTCCTATTCAATTTCAAAAGCAATTAAGGCTCCTTGAGGCCAGAAATCTCATTGCCTTCGAGGGCTATCCAGTAGCAAGTGCCGCATATCATGTTGGCTATCAGAGTCCCTCGCAGTTCAATCGGGAGTATTCCCGCTTCTTCGGTGCATCTCCAGCCCGGGACACGGAGAGCCTAAGACGAATTGAAAGCATGAGGGATTAGAAGGTCATGCCAAGAGCCGTGGGAAATGCAGGAAGTCACTCCTGGGCTCCCGCGGCTGTCCCCGCTTCATGGAATAACGCCGGCTGCTTGCCGAAAAGCTTGTTCAGTGTCTCCAGCACTTCCACCGGATTGTCCTCGTTAAACTGAGTAATGGCAACGCGCAGAGCGGACAACAGCATCGCCGTGCGGACTTGTATAAAGTACTGCCAGTTCCTGTAATCCAAGCCGGTTCTCTCTTGAACGAAGCTCAGTTTTTGACTGAGAATACTGGCAAGCCGGGTTTGAAATTCTCCGTACAAATTGGCTTCGATAATCGATAAAAAGAACTCTTTTCGGCCAAAACAAAGCTCAAATAAATCCATGACCATCGCGTTAGGGTCGGAATAAGGGCCGGTACTCCTTAATAATTCAGTGAAGACGGATTCCATCTGGTACAGAACCACATCTGACTTGTCGTCAAACAAGCGGTAGAAGGTCGCTCTGCCGACACCGGAGGTGTTGATGAGGCTGGTCACGGTGATGTCGTTATAATCATGCTTTCGCATCAATTCCTCCAGGCCCCTACAGACCAGTCTGGCCGATTGTGTCTTCCGTTTATCATTGCCAATACGATACATTAGCCCCGCTCCTGTTCCACTTCTTGATCTTCCATTGATCACATTCATGCTTATGATATATTTGTATCATAATTTAGCCCCATCATACAACGGATTAAGAAAGGTTAACTCATGAAGAATCAGATCAGGAAAAGCGTTCTGAAGACCGGTGGATTTACACTGCTGTCCGTGCTCCTGTATGGAATTGTGCTTCTGCTGATGATCAGCAGCGGCGAACGCTGGTATGCATATCTGATACTGGCAGCCTGTATCGGGGGGCTAGTGTTTGTGAGAAGATCGGCCTTCTGGCACGGATGGCGCGTCCCGCTCTGTTGGGTCATCGCTCTGGCCGTGGCTTGGACAGGTTTGTTCGCAGGGCAGCCTTCGCCCGTTACCGGAACCTACACCGGACTCCAGCTGGAACAGCCAAGCGCGTCCTATGAGCTTTTGCTGAATAACGTCACTATTGTGGATACGCGCACCGGCGGCTTAACTTCGGGCATGAGCATTCTGTGCGCCGGCGGGGTAATCAGGGCCATTGCGCCAATGGGCACGCTTGAGGCGGGTGAGAATACCAAGGTTGTAGATGCTGCGGGGAAATACGCCGTTCCCGGCTATCTGAATATGCATATGCATGTCATCGGGGACAAGCATACAGACGAGACGATGGAGAGTCTTTTGGCTAACGGGATCACAGGGTTCAGGCAGATGAGCGGCTCGTACGAGCTATTGAAGGAATGGCATTCCGGCGCTTTTACCCGTTCCGTAGACCGGGCTGCACTCCTCACCATGCCTGGCGATGTGCTGACACCGATCAATGCGCCGACGCCTGCGGTTGCCGCTGAGTTTGTCCGGCTGCAAAAGCAGGCAGGGGCTGATTTCATCAAAGTGGGCGGCGTTACACCTGAGGTGCTCCAGGCCATTCAGGCGGAAGCAGACAGATTGAATCTGCCGGTTGCGGGACATGTGTTGTCCGATATGGATTTAAAGGAGGCCGCCAGGCAGGGGTTCAAGAGTGTGGAGCATTTCGGCATCAACAACGGGAGCCTGATCTCAAGCTCCACGGATGAAGAGAGGCTGCGGGCGCAGGAAAAGAGCGTACCGGCAATCACGGGAAATCCGGTTTTTGTACAGCTTATGAAGATCAAGGGACTGCGGGATTTCGTGAATGCTAAGGTTCTGGAGACGGCCATCAAAACCTCAGGCGGCAAAGAGGATGAGGCGGAGCTGATGCATATCATCAATACGTATAGCGGGGAAAAGGCTAAGGAGCTAGCCGATGTGTATGTACAATACAATACCTGGCAGAGTCCGACTATGATACGTATGCGGTCTGGCCTGTTCTCCAATAGTAGTGAAGCAACCGCCCAGGGTCTTTACGATCTGTACCTGAAGCTCGTCAAGACTTATGATACGGAGGGCGTCAAGCTGCTGGCGGGTACAGACGGGGGCAGCGGAGACAGCTGGCAGGTTGCGGGCTATTCCCTTCATGAGGAATTCGACGAGTTGGAGAGAGCCGGCATCCCGCCGCTGCATGTTCTTCAGATGGCCACGCTGAACGGGGCTGAATTTCTGGACCGGATGGACGATCTGGGCACCGTAGAAATTGGAAAAATCGCCGACATGGTCCTTTTGGATGCCAATCCCATTGAAAGTGTACAAAATCTTCATAAAATCAATGCTGTGATACGGGCCGGTGCTTATCACGATAATCAAATGCTTAGTTCGATTAAGCAAAGGCTGGGAACGAAATGAGCAGCAAATGCCTCGCAAGTGCAGCTGCGTCTTCGGACTTGTGCTCACAAGTTTGTTAACTACTGTTAACATCCGGGCGGTAGGCCTCAGGCAAACAGGATACGACAAATAGACCGCACACCTTGCTGGGGGGCGGTCTATTTGCGTGTATTGGACTGCAGCGCTACGATAAGCAAACCAAAGGTTAGCATCAGCATGATTGCTTCAAACACTGTAAATGCTTAGTTACAATATGTAAAGAGCAGCCCCCATTACGGGAGCTGCTCTTATTTGCGCTTGTTCTTACTCAATGCCGTAGGAACGCATCCTACAGCTTCTCTATCAGCTCAGTATAATAGCCGTTGCCATTCCGCTTATCCAGCTTCTCCGCTGTAGCGAGAGCTAACTTCTGGAAGTATTTCGCAAGCGAAGCTACGTCTTCGGATTGGCGTTCACACGGGTGCCCAGCCGGAAGCTTGACCTGGAAGCGGATGGATTCCTCAGACAGACGGCGGAACAGCTTGGCCGAATAAGCGTTGAAAATCATCTGATCGGCCGGGTTCTCGTGATCCAGAGAGGAGGCGATATACTCTTCGAAGACCTCCAGCGCCTTGACCGGGTCGGTCAGGGTCAGGTAACCAATATGCTCTGCCTGGTGATACAGGAAGTCGCGGTTTCCTTTTACCAGCTTGTAGCCCTTCTTCTGAAGCTTATCGGCTTCCTTCTGGCGGTCCAGCCGTAGGAGAGGGAACAGTACCTTGGTGATGGTCACATGAGGGACCTCACCGCAGGTCATTCTACCTTTGAGAATCGGTTCAGCCGCCTTAACGGTTGCTTCATCGTCTCCCTGCTTCGCCAGGAACTCAACCAGGCCATGCTGCTCACAAGCCTCACAATCGCTCATCTCGTCCCGGTCCATGGTCTGGACAATCGCCCATTCGGCCTGTGAAGCTTCCAGCTCCCCGAAATCTTCGAGAATATTCGCCCGGTAATAGTGATAGGTCCGGCTGCTATAGCCTTCGGCTTCGTAGCGGGTCTTCATATCCTCCAGCAGGTTCTCAATCTGAGTGCGGCTAATATCTGCAAAAGCGGTAATGCGGTCCAGCACCCACTTGTACGACCACATCAGACTGTAATCATCGAACCGGCCAGGGTTCTTGTCATACTGCCCCAGCTGCCAGGAAAAGGCGACCAGCGCCTTCATCGGATACCCATGGAAGCTGCCCAGCTCTACGATTTCGCTGCGGGCCTCATAGCCCTGATCGATATCTCCTGCGGCATCGGCCACCCGTACGGCCTGCTCCAGCAGCTCCAGCTTAGCCTTGCCTCCGGGCAGGCCGTAGGCTTCTTCCATTAAATCGTCGAAATCCATCTCGGTAACGTTCATTTATTTCTCTCCTTCTGCGGATCGACTGGCCGTCAATCCCCAATCAATAAATTGAATAATGCCTTGGTTCAGGAGCGCGATCTCCTGGCGGTTCATTGGATAATGTCCCATCAATAGCGCATTGCAGTACAGCATCTCGACAATAGAAGGCAGCGTAGCCTGATTCCCCTGATGGAATACCTTCTCAATGACGGGATTGTTCAGGTTAAAGTAAAGTGTAGCGTATGCCGTATCCTTAAGCGAAGCGCCCAGGCTGCCTAGCACGGAGGAAAGAGCGTCGGTGCTGACTTCCTTCGTTGCCTCAAGTACACGCCACTGGGCGGATTCCTCGGATAGAGTATAGAGCACCGGAATCTCTTCTGGCTTGAAGCGGCGCAGCTGCACCTGGCAGCGGAACTTCTGCAGGACACTGTCTGCGAGTCTTACAGATTCATAGTAATCCAGCCGCTCTTGAGGCGTAATATCGGTGAAGGATAAGGACACCTCTTCCGGCAGCAGCCGTTCCGTCTGCACCTCCGGGTCAATAAGCGGAAGCCGGGACAGCAGCTCGGCATCATAGATATACCCGCCATTCACCACCAGCATGGATTGGGCCGAAGCCACGTGGGTAATCTGGCGGTATTCGTCCAGCGTCGCCGTGAAGTACAGGGGAGGCTGCTGCTTCAGCTCGCCAAGCGTCTTTCTGCCATACGTGCTCTCAAACGGCAGCCACTCATGAATGATAGAATAGAATGACGAATCTTCCACCGCGAGCGCCTTCATCGATAAGGCGTGCAGTGAAATGATCGATTGCAGGCGGTCCGGGTCATACTCGGCCATCCGCATCAATTCCTGACGAATGGCATTTCCCAGCTCTTCCCGCACTTGCTCCAGCTGAGCATTCTCATAGAAATGCTCCCTGGAAGCGGTGGGCTGCAGCTCATCGGTCCAGATCAGACATTTCACGAAGAACGCCCAGTCCGGCAGGATATTGCTGGCAGCTTCGGAGACCAGCATGTGCTTCAGGTATACCCGGTGATTGCGCTTGGCGTTCAGATTCACCGCATGTGGCAGAATGAAGGCGATGCCTCCTGTCCGGCCCGAAGCGGTGTGCAGGGGAATGAAATCACGGAATGTCTCTCCCAGCACCTGCTTGCCGAAGGCCAGTACCTCGTCACGATGCTTCCGGGCCAGCTGCGGATCTTTGATCCACGGCGGGGTCAGCGGATTAATCAGGCGGGTGTTGCGGTCTGACACCAGTTGGATCGGGTAAGGCAGCAGAGCGCCGTAATGGAATAGACCTTCCCGCAGGTTCTCTTCTTCGAAGTAAGCTTCCGACCCTTCCTTGCAACGCAAAAAAACCTTGGTGCCGGGGGCATGTGCCCCATCGAGCTTACGGATCGTATAAGTGCCGTCCGGCTTCCCGCGCCATTCCAGGGCAGGTCCGCCCTTGGCCGATTGGGTAACCATTACGATATCGTTACTCACCATGAAGCAGGACAACAGTCCGATGCCAAACCGACCGATAAAGGAGGTATTGGTCGACAGGAAATCTTCGCCCCGCTTGGAGGATTGTCCAATCATGGCCAGAAACTCATGAATTTCTGCCTCATCTAACCCGATCCCGTTATCCTCTACTAATAAGGTTGCCCCCGTGGAGGTTCCGCTTACCTCGACATGGATCTTACCTTCGTAGCCTACTGGGGAATATGCCTGACGTGCAGTAATCGCGTCTATGCCGTTCTGCAGCAGCTCTCTTAAGAATACCTTCGGGCTGCTATACAAATGGTTAGACAAAATGTTGATCATCCCGCTTAAGTTCACCTGAAAGCGGTACGTATCCCGGTTTTGGTTCTCCATCTTGATTCTCCTGTTCTGTAATCATTTTGCTTGTGCTTCATGCCGACAATCAGTTTCTATGTAGACAGATACAACTCTATGTATTACCCAGAATCTGCATGATGAGAAACATATATTCCCAAGCGTCTCTATCATTGCATTATAAAAGAAACCCAAGGTCTTGAAAGGACCCGGGTTTCCAGACAATCTGAAGGCTCTCCGCTTATCTAATACTCACTCCGCCATCTTCACTGCACAGACCCGCAGCCGCCGGTAGTCGGCAATCCATTGTCCCTGCAGGTAATGCTCCGGACGCAGCTGCTCTTCCACTTCGCGATAGATTACAGTCTTGTCTTCTGCACTGACATCGTAGAAGAAGTCATCGGCCATCATGTCGAGCCAATCCCGGATTCCGCTCTCCCCCTGCAAGGGAGTCGGCCGTTCGAAATGCTGGGCCAGCGTGACGAGGAAGCCATGTGCCTCCAGCACTGCCGCATATTCTCCGATGGTGGGGAAATACCAAGGATTGCGTCCCTGCGGGTCATAGCCATGCGCTTCCAGTGCAGCCTCGGTTGCATTCACCAGCGCGGCAACGTTGCGGTAGCCGCCGAATTCGGCGACGAACCGCCCGCCGGTCCGAAGTGCACCTGCTACCGTTACCGCGACGGCGTGCGCGTCCTTCATCCAGTGCAGCGCAGCGTTGGAGAACACTGCATCGAAAGGCTGAGCGGTCCGGTAAGTGTATGCATTCTGGGCGCTCAGATTCAGGTGCGGATACTTGCTGCGGCCACGGGCAATCATCTCGGGTGACAGATCGATGCCCACTGTATCCGCTCCAGCGGCCGCGATCTTAGCTGTAAGATCGGCTGTTCCGCAGCCGATATCAAGCACGCGCTCACCGGGCTGAGGCTGCAGCAGCGAGAGGACATCGCTGCCCAGCTTGGAGACGAAATCCAGTTTATGATCATACGTATCTGCCTGCCATTGGTTATTGGAAGCCGGTTGATTCATGTACTTCCCCTCCTTATGAAGTTCAGTATAGTGCTGCATAGCTTATAAATGAAATATATAGTTTCTATACGTTTAATAAGCATTGCCTATAACTGCGCTCTCAACAAAAATAGACCGCAAGCCTCTGCTCTTTAAGGAGGGCGGTCTATTCTCTCATATCATAGTAGCGGAAATTAATATACCCGTACGCCTGCATCCAGCACGGACTTGTTCGCCACGGAATTGCCGGCCAGGAATACCTGTTGCAGCTTGGGCAGCTTGCTCAGAAGCTCTATATTGGAAATTGCATTGTTCTCCAGATGAAGCTCCTCGATGGCCTGCCATTTGCTCATGAACGCAAGAGAAGCCAGGTTGTTGTCCTGCAGGGTGAAGGAACGCAGGGCAGTCAGGCCCGCGAAGTAAGGCATCACCTGGTCAACCTCACTAACGGAGTTGTTGTTCAAGGAGAAGTATGGCCGGTCCAAGGTCAAATGTTCAAGCACACTATTCGTTGCTGCTGCCTGCTTGAAATTCAGGCGGCATTCCGAGCACACTAGCGTGTTCACCTGCTTCAGGCCGAATAAGGCATCGCTCTCTGAATACAGTGACGAATCATAGATGCGTAGTGTCTTCAGACGGGACAAGCTGTCCAGCGCACGAAGCTGGATGATGTCGTCGCTCCCCCAGAGGGACAGCTCCGCAAGTTCCGGGAATTTCTTTAGCTCAGCCATGCTCAGCTCCCCGCTGCCTCCCCGGAGCGTCAGGCTTGTTACCGCTGGCGCCTTCAGCCCGGAGAGGAAGGAGGCTGGAATCTCCATCCGTTTGACTCCTGGTAAGGTAAGTGCGTCTGGCTCGTCGTAATAACCGTACAAGGTGAATTCCCGCAGCGAGGGCAGGCTGTTCACAGCCTTTACCGAGCCAAGCTTGCTTAAGGACGCCAGCCGGAGGCTGGTAATGGAGGTTTTCCCGGCCAGACGCTCCAGGCTGGAGAAATTCAGATTCTCGATATCCAGCGTCTGCAGAGCAGGCATGTTCTGCACGAAGTCAATCGACTTCACATTGGACAAATAGGAAAGCTTAAGCTCCTGGAGTCCGGTTAAGGCATACAAAGGCTGCAGATCTGTGGTTTCACTGTGATAGATAGCCAGAGAAGACAACCCCGTCATGGATGATAACCACCCCAGGTCATTGACGAAGGTAAGGGACAGGGACTTCAGCGCCAGCTTACTCAGCAGATGCAAATCCGTTATAGACTCATCCACATAGGTAATAGACAGTGAGCTTAGATTGGGGAATTCCAGCAGCAGCGCCACTTCCTGATTACTGCGCAGCTGAGTGGACAGCTCCGTAATTTTGGACTTGTCGCCGAAATAGCCGGAGAATCTGCTGAAGGATTCGTTGAAGGCGCCGCCGTAGCTTTTTAATCCGGGAATATGGGCAAAACTGATTTGATCCGTCTGGTCAATTTCGTAGGTCCCGTTCAAGTCCAGTGCCGTCAGCCCCGTGAAGGCTTCGAAGTCCCGCTGGTCGATCCGCTGGGTATTGAGCCGCTTATCCTGGATCACATAAGTGAGCTTCTCGGCCTGTGCATCGCTGAAGGGATCGGAGAAGCTGTAGGTGAACTGCCACTGGTCCCCATCCGAATGCTTCACAGATAAATACCGCAGGCGGGCAATTTCCTCCTCGGTCGGCATGGCAGAGCCTTTACCCAGGGTCTCCCGCAGGAAGGTGAGCAGGACCTCGCTTTCAGGCATCGTCCGCACAGACAGATTAGCCTTGGTTGCCTGCTGCGGAGAGCTTAGGCTGTAATAGAAATATGTACCGATAGCGCCGCCCAGCATCAGCAGCAGGACCAGCACCAGCCTGATGGGGATGGAGACGGAGACGGTTGGCTTCGGTGCGGCCTTGGGAGGGGGTGTCCCGTGATAATGGTTAATGGTCTGATCTACATAGTAGACATTATTTTGCTTGAGCAGAAGCTCGGTCTGGCAATAAGGGCACTTGAGAATCGTGCCTTCCTTGTATTCAATTCGTCCGCTGCAATTGGGACAGTTCAACGGAATAAATGCCATGGGCAGCCGCCTCCTTCATGATGTAATGATATTCCAGTGATCTTATCGGAATTTACGTGGGCTCCGCTGATTTGTTCCATTATTCTTTGGAGTGAAGCTGATAATTTGATTCTATATGAACAGATGCTCAGAACACAACAGTTCTTAAAAAGGAGAATCAAGCCGTTAAGATTAGGTTGACACCTGGGATGAATTTTGTATATCATTTGATATATATCATATGATTTGTATCGATTGTTTTATTTCAGGAGGAAACCTATGGCACCCAAAAAAAAGTTCACCAAAGAACAAATCATCGATGCGGCGTTCGAAATTGCGAGGACCGAAGGAGTGGATGCCGTGACCATCCGTAAGGTGGCCGAGAAGCTGGGGGGCTCCATCGCCCCCATCTATGTCAATTTCAAAGAGGCTGGCGAGCTGGTGGAGGAGGTGCACCAGAGAACCCTTACGGTGAGCAGACAGATTCTGCTGGAGCAGAACTCCGGGCATCCGTTCTACGATATCGGGGCGGCCAGCATCCGCTTTGCCCGGGAGTATCCGATATTGTTCCGGGATCTGGTGATGAAGAAGAACGATCAGGCGAAGCATGATGAGGCAGAGACACAAGGGTTCATACAGATGATGAGAACGGACCCAGATCTGAATGGATTATCGGATGATGAACTGGGGATGATTTTGCTCAAAATGAAGATGTTCCAGGTTGGGATGAGTGTGATGGTTGCCAATGAGCTGCTGCCGGACCATTATACGGAGGAGCAGATGATTCAGCTATTGAACAGCGCGGCGGAGGATGTCATCAGCACAGCGAAGCGTGGCATGGAGTAATCCTGAACCTGGAGGGGATGATCATATGACAGCAGGCAGAACAAAGCTTAGTCTTATATTGTTCATCGTAATTGTGCTGACCAGCGGCTGGATTGGGGTATGGGTGGATACGAAGCTGCCGGATCAGCCGGAAGGGAATTCGCCGGGCATGGGCTTATGGCTGATTTTGCCGGTGATTGCCATGCTTGTACTGCGGCTATTGAACCGCGATTGGAAGGATATTGGCGTAAGGTTTAATTTAAGAGGAAATAGGAAGTGGTACGGCGCAGCCATTGCTGTCTATCCGGTAATCATGGTAATTGCGGTAGGGCTTGCTCTGCTGTTCAATAGCGCCAGCACTTCAGAGGCCGAACTACTTACGATTCTGTCGCTGGTTGGAGTATCGCTCGCCGGCAACTTGATCAAGAACATCTTCGAGGAATTCGCTTGGCGCGGCTATCTGACCCCGAAGCTGATCGAGCTGAAGCTGAATGACTGGATAATCTATCTTGTGTCCGGTCTGGTCTGGGCGCTGTGGCATACGGCATATTATCTGGTCTTCCTGCCAGATACTTATTTCGGGACTACGACGAGATGGGGCTATGTCTTCATCGGCTGTGTGCTCATGGTTGCTTGGTCCATCATGTACGTTGAAATCTATCGTCTTACGCAATCGGTGTGGCCGTGTGTACTCATGCACGCAGTGGAGGATGGAGTACCTACCTTGCTGGTATCGGTTGCCGGGATCATTACATTCACGCCGGCAGGCGAACTATGGTTCAGCCCGACCACCGGCGTGGTAACGACGATTCTGTTCATTGGATTCGGATTATGGCTCAGGTCGAGACGATTGAAGCGCGTATGAGGATAGAACCTGGGCGAGAGAT
The DNA here is from genome assembly GCF_000517865.1 of Paenibacillus sp. FSL R7-269. Taxonomy (NCBI): domain Bacteria; kingdom Bacillati; phylum Bacillota; class Bacilli; order Caryophanales; family Paenibacillaceae; genus Paenibacillus; species Paenibacillus sp. FSL R7-269. The sequence goes on along the minus strand of NZ_ASPS01000016.1, from coordinate 71,346 downwards.
ACACGGTTATTTTGCTTCATGCCCCATCATATCGCGCAGGACATCATAGGCAATAGGTAAAGTGGTAAAGCCGTCGCTGTCCAGAAAATGTCCGCCGTGCTCTACCTCGTGAAAATCGGCATGAATGACTTGTGCTAACTCCTTGCTGAGCGCGACTGGCACAATGGCATCATCCTTGGAGGCAATCACTGCACGTTTGGGGGCCAGTGCTGCAGCCTCGCTGTAGTTGATCTGATCCTGCGTGAACTCATCAAGCATTGGCAGGCCGGGTAACGGCTTGATGAAGCCGGACACGAGAACCAGACCGCCGAGCGGTTCCTGCGGCCTCGCGCTGAGCAGATACTTGAGCAGAGAGACGCAGCCTAAGCTGTGAGCAACGAAATAGGTGTCCTGGTTCAGCAGCTTGGCCTTACTGGACAGATGCTCCAGCCATTGCTGGAGATTAGGCGATAAGGGCGTTGGCATTTCCAAAATATCTGCCGTAATCCCGTCTGCCGCGAGCCGCTTCTGTAACCATCCAAACCAATGATTGGCCGGGGTGGCTCCGTAACCATGAATAATATAAACATGCTTGCTGTTTGTAGGATCAGCCATATCGTAACTCCTCCCATTAAGTAAAAGTGAATATTCCCAGTCGCGTATATTATAGATTCTTCCATTCTGCATGCACAACCCCTAAAAAAGACCGCCATCCCATTAAAGGGAGGACGGTCTATTTACCTTCACTTATTCACTAGCAGGTTCCTTGTCTGTATCTGTTCCTGCAAACCTGACAAATAGGAATACTCCAATCAGAATCACGACTATCCCCGACCAGAAGAACCAGAACGGAACGCCGAACCGGTCAGCCACAGGTCCCGCCAGCGCAAGCCCGAGCGGAGACGACAAGAGTCCGATACTCGTCACGAAGGAGAGGACACGTCCCAGAAGCTCAGGCTCGTAAGACTTCTGGATCATCGCCATGTACGGGCCGTTGAACAAGGGGGCTGCGGCACCCATCAGGAACGAGAGGACGGTAAAAGCAAGGAAGGCCTCGCGCCCGGTCACCCCGCTCAGGACACAGGTGAGCCCGATCACAACCAGACTCAGACTCATGTAGGTGGTGTCCTTCCATCTGGAAGCAAGCACGGACAGCAGGGCACCTCCAAGGATCATCCCAATTCCGAATACGGCCTCAATCAGGCTGGCGCTGTAGCCGCCGCGTCCGAAATGCGACAGCGTCATCAAGGGGAACAGCATCGCCAGCGGCATGAATACCACGCTGAAGACCGCCATGGCAACCGTTACTGTGACAATGGACTTTTGCGACAGAAAGGCCCGCCAGCCGAGCATAAACTCCCTACGGAACGAGGGGGTCTCTACGATTTCCGGCTTCGGTTGACGAATCTGGACGAACAAAAGCATAAGATTAGCGATTAAAGCGCCAGCCACATCTAAGAGCAATACGGTTCCTAGTGAAGTAGCCGAGTATACCGCAATTCCAAGCGCCGGTCCAAGTACGCTGGAAGCAGAGAAGATGAGCTGGTTCCAGCCTGCCACCCGGGTGAGCTGGTCTTCCGGTGCTATCAGCGGAATCGCAGCCTGAAACGATGGTGCATGGAAGGAAGATGCTGCCGAACGAATGAGCAGGATGGCATACACAACCCATAAGCTCGGCTCCCCCCATAGATAATAAGCACCCAGAATCAGACTGGTTAGTGCAATGGCGCTGTCCGCGGCGATCATGGTGAGCTTACGGTTCCACCGGTCGAGCCAGACGCCGATGAACGGACCTAAGACCGCTTGCGGCAGGAACCCGGCCAGACCGGCCAGCATCAGCACGACAGCTGATCCTGTCGTCTCAGTCAGATGCCAGATGATGGAGAACTGAACCATCGCAGAGGTTAATATCGAGAAGATTTGTCCGCTGAAGATGAAGGCGAACGTCTTTTTCCATTGAATATTCATAAGTTTGTACCCTCCCTAAATAAAAGCAGACCCAAGTCCGCATAGGGGCTTGGGTCTGCAACAATTACATAACGGGACAGTGCGAAACCGGGCATAGTGAAATAAGCCGTAGCGGATCGCAGCCGATGTCCTTAACGTAAATAGCAGCAACTCAAAAAAGCCCACACTTGGTGAGAAATCAGCTTTTGTTGGGCGTGCTTACCATATACGTGGAATCATCGGCTGCCATCCTCCTCGAATTTTATAGCTGGAGCTTAACATTGAACTCTTGAAGCTGTCAATAGTATTGAACCCTGCATCAATGTACCCGTCTTCTCGTAAACAGCCACCCGCCAGCCGCGAAAACAAGATACAGCAGCAGGTTGAAGCCGGTGCCCAGCAAGAGAGAATCGTTCAGCAGCAGGGTACGGAAGAAGGAGGCCACGTGAACCCTGAGCTCCGGGATGGCTGTTCCGACCGGAATAGCTGCAGCAATCAGCACAGTCAACAGCCAGCCTGCGGGGGTAAAGAATCCCGAGACCAGCATACTCAGCAAAGCCATGGCCATCAGGTAAAAGGCGGTTTGATACAGAAATGAACCGGCAAAGCCGTAATCATTCCAATGAAAGGCGGCGACCAGATCCGTGGCATTATCATAATTGTGAAAGACATGGACCTGCAAGGCGAGCCATAGGGAGTTCATGAAGGCAACGCCTGCCGCCCAGACGGCAAAAACGGTATGTATTCCCTTGTAATATTGCATCCTGCTGGCGCCCAAATGAACAATCCGTTGGTAATAGCTCAGCGGCAGCGTGACGGCGAACAATGGCAATAGAAGAATAAGCATGTTGCTCTCGGATAAACGTGAGGCACTCATTGTGTTTGTCAGGAAAGTAATCATAAGCTCTGTCGTCCGGCCAAGCACAATAATCATCGGAACCAGCCAGATATATAGTTTAAGCAGTCTGTAGGTTGCTTTAAGATGAACGGTCAAAGCACTCAATCTATAGACCTCCCTCGATCAAATACAGGAATAGCTTTTGCAGACTCAGCGCTTCGAGCGATATGTCCCGCTCACGGGCCAACCGTTTGTCCTTGTCACTCAGCTTCTCGTAAAGTGCGGCAAGTGTTCCTCTTCCATAATCCTCGCGGTAGATCACCCGTTTGCCGGATGTATAAGAAGCTACAGCCTCCGAATGTCCCCGGATCAGATAAGCCGACTGGAGGCATTGCTCCATATCCTCCTGCAGCAGAAGGGAGCCTGACTCAAGGATAATGATCCTCTCTGCGACCGGTGCGATCTCATCGATCAAGTGCGTGGACAGCAGAATCGTGCGCGGATAATTGGCGTAATCCTCCATAAGTGCCTTGTAGAACCGTTCCCTCATCAACACATCCAGGCTTAGCACAGGCTCATCGTATAAGGTTAACTGCGCCCGGCTGGCCAGTCCGATTACATTCTGGAGCAGCGACCGGTTCCCGCTGGAGAGCTGCCTGATCTTCTGGTCCTTATCGATTAGGAAGAGGTCAAGCAGTTCGCGGGCATAAGAACCATCCCACCTGGGATAAAAGGCTGCTGCGGTCTCCAAAGCTTCGATGACTTTCGCTCCCCCGAAATGCTGGTAGTGATCGCGTACATAGCACAAGTCCTTCGGTAATTCTCCCCTGTGCAGCCGCTGTCCGCCAACCTCAATCGTGCCGGAATCTGCCGCAATTCCACCCGCAATCGTATTCAGTAATGTGGTTTTGCCGGCCCCGTTGCGTCCAAGTAACGCGTAAATGACGCCTTCTTCCAGCTGTAAATCGAGCGCCCGCAGAGCCGGAGCAGAGCCGAAGGATTTGGTCAGACGGCCGCAAGCTAATGCTATACTCACGGATTTCAGTCCTTTCTCAGTTGTGTGATCATGTCAATGATATCGCCGGTGGTCAGCCCAAGCTTGTCGGCTTCGTTCAGCAGATTGGACAAGAGTTCTTTGGTGAACCGCTCTCTTCGTTTCAAGTGAATTTTCTCTTTGGCATCGGCCGCGACAAACATGCCCAGCCCTCTTTTTTTGTACAGGATCTCTTCGTTGACCAGCAAGCCAATCCCCTTAACCACAGTGGCCGGATTGATCTGAAACAGCTGGGAGAACTGGGCAACCGAAAGAATCTGCTCGTCCACCTGAAACGTGCCGTTCAGAATATCATCCTCAATGATATGGGCGACCTGCTGGAATATCGGTAGATTATCGTCAAAAGTGATGGTCATGGCTTCACCATTCGTCCTCTTAGTATGTTACTCATATAACATACCACCATAAAGGATGGACATCCAATTGTCAATCCACAGAATGATAGCTCCAGATGAACCGGGAAGGCTCATATTGACAGCTTGAACTTTCATGTATTACAGTATGCTACATTAGTAACATACTAACATACTAAAGGCGGAAATAACAGTCCAGTGATGCGGTTGTTTGACCTTTCAGAGAAGCAGAGGAGATGAAAGCAGTAGTGAACAAGCTGATTGAGTTCAAGAATGTAGCCAAGGAGTATCAAGTAGGGGAGGTGACCATCCGGGCGCTTGACGGCGTAGACTTCTCCATATCGGAAGGGGAGTTCGTCGTTGTACTAGGAGCAAGCGGAGCCGGCAAAAGCACGATTCTTAACATTCTGGGAGGTATGGATACGGCTACGTCAGGCCGGGTTCTTGTCGGCGGGCAGGACATCACGAAATACAGCGAGAAGAAGTTGACCCGCTACCGGGGGGAGAAGGTTGGCTTTGTGTTCCAGTTCTACAACCTCATTCCCAACCTGAATGCACTGGAGAATGTCGAATTTGCTGCTGAGGTGTGCAAGGATCATTTAGATGCCAAGGAGGTGCTGCACAAGGTGGGGTTAAGCAGCCGGAACCGGAACTTCCCGTCCCAGCTATCCGGGGGCGAGCAGCAGCGGGTGGCGATTGCCAGAGCCGTTGCCAAGAATCCGCTGCTTCTGCTCTGTGATGAACCCACCGGGGCACTCGATTATGTGACGGGCAAGGCGGTATTGAAGCTTCTGGAGGACTTGAACAGGGGGACTCACAAATGCGTTGTGCTGGTCACGCATAATTCGGCGATTGCCCAGATGGCGGACAAGGTCATTAAGGTCAAAAGCGGCAGAATTGAAAGTATAACGATGAATGAAAACAGACAAAGTGCTGAAGGGATTGAGTGGTGAGATGAAGCTTCTGTTCAAGCTGTTGCGGGATATCAGACAGTCGCCCGGGCAGTTTTTCTCCTTTGTGCTGATTGTCGCAGTAGGTGCTTTTTTCTATACAGGGCTGGCGTCCTTAAGCAATCATTTGAATGATTATACGAAGGCTTATTTTGCTGAACACGCATTAAGCGATCTTAACCTCTATTACAGTCAACTCCCGCCGGAGAGTATTACGACCTTGAGTCAAGTAGAGGGCATCCATAAGCTGGAGGGGCGTTATACCTTCAATGCCACAGAGTCATTTGACGGTTACCGTTCGACACTTCGAATTCACTCCATCCCGGAGAGTAATGAAATTAACACGCTGGAGATGCTGGAGGGGGGACCTCCATCGGGGGCAAACGAGATTGTGCTGGATTCCCGTTATGCCGCAGAGCATGGCTACGGAGTTGGAGATCAAGTGACGATCCGCGTTCAAGACCAAGAGCTGACCTTCAGGATCAGCGGCTTAGGGGAGAATGTGGAGCACGCCAAAAAGAATGAGACACAGGATCATAAGCATGACGGCGTTGCTTACGTCAGCGAGGCGGCTATCCCTGAGGTCGCAGGCGCCTTCTTCTATAATGAACTGCTGGTGGATGCCAAGGAAGGCTACGATGTGGATCAAATCGGCAAGTCCATAGAGGAGAAATCCAAAGGGCTGCAGTATCTGGGCCAAGAGAGCAAGGAACGCTCGTTCAGCTACTCGCGCCTGAAGGCTACGCTCCATAATAACGGGTTAATGAGCAAGGTCATTCCTCTGGTGCTCTTCCTGATCGAAGCGATTATCCTATTCCTGGCCATGTCCAGAATAATTGATTCCCAGCGGAATCAGGTCGGCATCATGAAGGCACTCGGTGTGAGCCGAAGCAGCATCATGCTTCATTATATGGGCTATCCCGTGCTGGTTGGAGTAGCTGGTTCGATTCTGGGATATATCCTGTCTGCGGCTGTATTTGTGCCCCTTATCGCGGCATCGAATGCCAGGTCCTTCACACTGCCGGGTATTCAATTTGACCTGTCGGTTGGATTGATCTTTCCGCCCATGCTCGTCTCCAGCCTGTTCGGCATGTTCGCTTGTTATTTCAGCGGAAGAAGCCTGTTGAAGGAAAGTGCGTCACGGGCCATGCGCCCCAAGCCGCCCAGATCCATACAACCTATACTCATCGAGAGAATTCCGGGGCTCTGGGGATGGTTGCCGTACAGGTACAAGCTGATTTTGCGGAATATTTTTCTGAACAAGGTTAAGGTTCTGGCAAGCTCGGTCGGGGTGATGGTCAGTACAGTGCTGTTAATAACGGCCTTTGGCACCCAAGCTTCCCTGCAAAAGGTAGCCGGCCAGTTCAGGCAAGTGTACAGCTATGACCTTCGTGTCGATTATAAAGCGGGGGAGGCCATGGCGGGACAGTCTCTTCCTTCAGGCATCAAAAGCCATTATGCGTTGTCCGCCTTCCCCATTGAGCTGAGCAAGAACCAGCAGTCCGAAAAAGCGGAGCTGAGGGTCACGGAACCGGATAACAGACTCATTCATTTCTATGATGACAAAGACCATCGCCTGCAACTGGAGGACCACGGTGTACTGGTGCCCCAATCGTATGCTGACCATTATAGTATTGCGAAAGGGGATACCATAAATATTGCATTTACTGCGCCTGAGCTGGATAACAAGACGGTAGAGATGAAGGTGCTCGGTATTTCTACACAATACTCAAGCCCGGCCTTTTATATCACGCCAGACTATTTGGCAAGCTTCGGGATCGTGTACAAACCGTACGCCCTGCTGGTGGAAGCGGATTCTCCGGGAGCTCTAACCGGTATTCGGAGCGGGTTCGGGAAAGATCCCAGGGTGGAAGCAATATCAGGCAAGGATGAGCTGGAGAAGGAAGGCCGTTATATTTTGCAGCAGAACAGCTTTGTCTTTATTATGTTTATTGTTTGCGCGGTGATCCTATCCTTTGGCGCGATCTACACGATCTCGTCGATCAATATGTATGAGCGGAACCGCGAGCTGGCGACGCTCAAGGTATTAGGCTATTTCAGAAATCAGATCAACCGGCTTATTTTCATGGAAAATATATTCATCACTACGGTGGCAGTCATAGTCGCCCTCTCCATTTCCGGCTATGTGTATGAACTGGTCGTAAAAGCGTTGTCCAGTACTCACCAGCAAATTCCGGATCAATTAGGACTTGCCAGCCTCCTGATGTCGGTTGCAGTTGCGTTCGCGCTTACCCTTATGGCCAACCTTCTGCTCAGACGCAAGGTGACCCGGATCAATATGATCGAATCGCTGAAGGGCCTGGAATAGCGGAGTTCCGAACCCCAAACCGGATATGCTATAGTGAGGATAATGAAGCGGATACAGGGGGCTGGAGGATGTTCTTTTTCATTGTAATGCTTGTAGGTTTCGGTGTGTTCACAGCGCTTGCCTATATATTCAACGCGAAGCATAAGATCATAATGCCGCTTGTCAGCGCGTTGGCGGTCAGTATGCTGGTGCAGGTGCTGGAGCAATTCTACATGAGCAGCATTATTATTGTGGCGTTCATTCTGTATTTCATCATAAGCAGCATCAGGACCTTCAAGCATGAACAGTTCCAGTTAATGGTGGCGATTCTTTTCAGCACATCCGTCGTCACTCTCATCATAACCTCAACCTACTTCAAGCAGCCTGTGGCTCCCTCCGAAGCGGAGATGGTCAGGGTGATGTTCATCTATTACCCGCTGCTGATTCTATTTATCTCCTGCTATGTCTACATGCTGCTTAGCGTGTTCAATTTCAAACTGCTGCAGTCCGGGAACCCGCTCGGGTATATGATGGGCAAGGTGCGCGGCTTCAGGCGTATGGTCCGTCTGCTGTGGATCGCTTCTCGCAAAGGGCTGAACCATCTGCTCCAGCAGGATCATGCGAAGCTGCCGCACGTGATTGCTGCCGTTCTGGATAACATGGGCGGGGTCTTCGTGAAGTTCGGACAAGTCTTATCGACCAAAAAGGACATGCTCCCGGCACAATACATCGAGGCGTTCTCCAGCCTGCATGACCAGGTTAAGCCACTCAGCCGGAAGGAGCTGAAGGAGATCATCGACAGCAGAATTGGTGATCTGGAGGAGACGTATGAAGACTTCGGGATGGAACCCATTGCTGCGGCTTCGATCGGTCAGGTGCATCTGGCGCGGCTGAAGTCCACAGGCGAGAAGGTGGTTGTCAAAATCCTGCGTCCGGATGTGAAGCAGAAGATGAGCGTAGATCTGGACCTGTTAATCCAATTCGTGACCCGGCTCTCCGAGCGCTCCTCCAAAATTAAAAGACTTGGCTTAATTCAGCTCGCCCAAGGCTTTAAAACGAATCTGATCGAAGAGACAGATTTTGATATTGAAGCGCTGAATACCAACCTGCTGCGCCAAGCGTTCCAGGAACACGATATTCCGATACAAGTGCCGAAGATCTACGCCGAGTACTCGACCAAGCAGATTCTGACCATGGAATATATTGAAGGACAGCGGTTCACCCGGAAGGTGACCAATGATGTATCGGAAATGATCATGCACGCATTCCTGCAGCAGATTCTGATGATCGGCATCTTCCACGCCGACCCGCATCCCGGTAACCTGATGCTGACCCGGGACGGGGAAGTCGCACTGATTGACTTCGGCTCCGTGGGTTATTTGACAGAGGAAGAGCGGGCAGGGATGCTCAACTTCCTGATGGGCTACAGCCGGAAGGAGACGAAGCAGATGGCCCAGGGCCTGGCTGGGGTCTGTGAAGAAGGGGAGCAATTAGATGTGAAAATGATCGAGCGGCGCCTCGGCAGACTTTTATCCGAAGCCTCCTTCTCCCCTGATCCTACCAGTGTCATGATGAGGCGGCTGATGTCGATGATTACTGACCTGGGTATGTCCTTGAAGCCGACGGTGGCCGGGGCCTTACGGGCAATTATTACCTTGGACGGAACCTTGTCCTCAGTAGATGAGTCGTACTCTTTATCCGCAGCGAGCCAGTCCTTCGCAGAACAGATGGATACGGGAGAGATCGTCAAGGAACAGTTCAACAAGGTGAAGGGGCGGCTGGAGGACTATATCCCGAAGCTGCTGGAGCTGCCGCTGCTGAAGGAGAACCGGATTACGCTGGCGCGTGAGGACAATCATAATCTGACGGATTTCGTAGGGACGCTGACGGTAGGGATATTCACGGTGATCTGTATGGTGATTATGCTGGCAAGCTTCTGGGTGCAGGGGGAGATCATGCGGTTTGTGCTGGCGCCCCTATCGATGTCAGGCTTCGGCACAGGGATGATCATCCTGATGATGTCCGTGATTAAGCAATTGAAACCTAAGAGTTAACGGAGGACATACAAGATTATGGCGAATCCACTCTCGAACAAGAAGAGAATACGCGGCTGGAAGCGCAGGGTGAAGCAGATTGACCAGTGGAAAAAATGGTGTATGCACCTCGATCTGGAGGAGCTGCAAACCACCCGGCGGGATTATGTGAAGCTATGGATCGACCCCTTCTACAGGTTGAACAGGCGCAATCCGCCGGTGTGGTACTCCCGTCTGCTGCTGTAGGCGATGATCGAGGTGTATCATTCCTGGTCCCGGCAGATGGCAGGTTTCAATGAACCTTTTTATCTGAGAATCTGGTTCTATCATCCGAACTTCATCCAATCCCAGATTGTGGTCGCCTTCCGTGATGCGCTGCATTTCTACGACAATACCTTCGAGGCTAGAGGCGAGCGCCAGGCGTTCCCCTCACATCTGTACGGGACAGTGCCCGGTTTTGAGGACTTCATCTGGGAGCCTGCCGCTGAATCTGAGCCTTACTGTCTGCCCGGACAGCCGAGGTCTCAAGCCGCACAGGTATGGTTAGGCAGGGCCGCTACCATTCCCCCGGAGTTATGATATAATTTAGCTTTATTACGGCCGGATAAGGATGATCCCGGCATGCATAGAGAGGTACTTCATATGATAAATAATTTCTGGCGTGAATTGCCACGCCCTTTCTTTATACTGGCCCCGATGGAGGATGTGACGGATGTGGTGTTTCGTCATGTGGTGAGCGCGGCGGGCCGGCCGGATGTGTTTTTTACGGAGTTCGTGAATACAGAGAGCTATGCTCACCCGGAGGGGAAGCAGGCGGTGCGGGGGCGGTTAACCTTCACGGAGGATGAACAGCCGATGGTCGCCCATATCTGGGGGGACAAGCCGGAGTACTTCCGGAAGATGAGCATTAGTATGGCCGAAGAAGGCTTCAAGGGCATCGATCTGAACATGGGGTGTCCGGTAGCGAATGTAGCCGAGAATGGCAAGGGCAGCGGACTGATCTGCCGCCCGGACACCGCTGCGGAGATCATCCAAGCCGCCAAGGCTGGAGGGCTGCCTGTCAGCGTCAAGACCCGGCTCGGGTTCAGCAGCGTGGATGAATGGCGGGGCTGGTTGACTCATATTCTGCAGCAGGACATTGTGAATCTGTCCATCCATCTGCGTACGCGGGAGGAAATGAGCAAGGTGGATGCCCACTGGGAGCTGATTCCTGAGATCAAAAAGCTGCGGGATGAGATCGCGCCGCACACCCTGCTGACGATCAACGGGGACATACCGGACCGGGAGACGGGCCTGAGGCTTGCCGCAGAGTACGGAGTGGACGGGATTATGATCGGGCGCGGGATTTTTCATAATCCGTTTGCGTTCGAGCAGGAACCGAGGGAGCATAGCAGCAAGGAGCTCATGGATCTGCTACGGCTGCACCTGGATCTCCATGACCACTATTCGGCGCTGGAATCACGTTCCTACAAGCCGCTGCCCCGCTTCTTCAAAATCTACGTCCGCGGCTTCCGCGGCGCCAGTGAACTCAGAAATCATCTAATGAACACCAAGTCCACCCGCGAGGTGCGTGCGCTGCTGGATGAATTCGCCAGCAAAGAGCAGGACGGTGCGGAGGAGCTTGGGGGTTAAGGGAGGGCATATGCGAAACTTTATTATTTTCGGAGCAAGCAAGGGCTTGGGAGAGGCCTTCGTCAAAGCGCTGCCGGTGCCGGGCGATCAGGTCTGGGTGGTCTCAAGAACGTATCCGGACAGCCTGAAGCTGGAGGATGGGGTTCAGCGGACCTGGATGGAGGCTGACTTGGCGAAGCCGGATGCTGCGGGCCGGATTGCAGAATCATTGAACGGCGTTACCCTGGACGTATTCATCTATAATGTTGGCGTATGGGAGAGCAAGGGGTTCAGCGATGACTATGATTTTGAGCAGGACGATCCGGCTGAGATTGCCAGCATCATTAACATTAATGTGACTGCGGCGATTACGTGCATTCAGAAGCTTTTGCCGAATCTCAAGCAGTCTGCGCATGCGAACATCTTCTTCATCGGTTCTACGGCAGGCCTCGATCATAATGATTACACCCAGGTCTCGTTCACCGCGTCCAAGTTCGGTCTGCGCGGGATCGCCAATGCGGTCAGGGAGCATGTGAAGCCGTATGGCATTGGTGTGACGGTCATAAATCCTGGCGAGATAGCTACGCAGATTCCATTGGAGGCCGGTGTGGAGCCCGTCTTGTCTGCCTACAACGGCACACAGATTCCGCTTCAGGATATCGTGTCCCTGGTACAATGCGTCATGAATCTGTCCAAGGCTTCCTGTGTGAAGGAGATCAATATTCCGGCGATGCTGGATTCGAATGCGTAGGGATGAAGCAGTGGAGAATCAGACTTAATAGAATGCCAGTAGCCGCGATCCACGCGGTCAAGGGGAGAGCGGTTTTAGAGTGGAGCATCTGTCACAGTATACTTATGTTCAATCGATCGCAAAAGATACTATAAGTCAATTACAGGGGATAATTAAAGAAGGTATCACAGAAAAGGAAATCGTCTATAGAGCCGAAGAGATTATGAGAGATAAGGGGATTCATAGTTTTTGGTATCACGGTGTAGGGGCATTTGTTCACGTTGGGAAGAGAACAATTAGGTCCGAATCGGGTAAGGAGTATAAGCCTTCGGATACATTTGTCCGCAGAAATGATATCGTGACCATAGATCTTAGTCCAGAGATTAACGCCTATTGGGGAGACTATGCACGAACACTAATAGTGATTGATGGAAAAGTAATTGCCGAAGACGCACTTGCACATACCAATAATGAATCTGCACTAGAATTTTCACATGGAATTAACGCCGAAAAGGAGCTCCATAACAAATTTATTGATTTTGTAAGACCGGGTATGACTTTTGAAGAAGTCTACTTATATATGAATGAGGTTATCCAACAACTTGGTTACATTAATCTTGATTTTTCCGGAAATTTGGGACATACCATTGAATTCGATAAAGATCACAGAAAATACTTTGAGTCCGGGAATAAGATGAAGCTTAGTGAAGGATCACTATTTACATTTGAGCCGCATATTAAGCACACAAATGGATTGTACGGTTTTAAACGGGAGAATATTTATTATTTCCGTGATGGAGAATTACTTATCTTATGATTTCTTGTTTAATAGTAGATAGGCCGCTTCCGTTACCGGGGCGGCCTATTTATGTTCTCGAATTCCGGCAACGTATGCTACATTGTTAGATATCCCCAGTTCGTAATACTTCCGCCATGTACTTGGGTGCCCGGATAAGCGAATATAGACACAGAAGCTTAAGAGGGCATGAGGACGCTGCGGCACCATCGCGGTGATCCCGATCATAGGAGGTAGAACGAAATGGCTTATCAGAATATAGACGGAGTGCGGGTGTGGGGGAAGCCGGATGAAGGAGCCCTGGTGCAGGCCCGGATGTGTGCGGAGAACGGGAATGTGGTGCAGACCCTGCTTATGGCAGATCATCATAAAGGCTACAGCCAGCCGATTGGCGGCGTGGTGGTGTACGATGGACAGATCTCTCCGTCTGGCGTGGGTTACGATATCGGGTGCGGGAATAAGGCGGTGCGGACCGGCTTGAAGATAGAGGAGCTGCGGCCGCGACTCTCAGGGATCATGGACGAGATTGCCCGCAGAATCTCCTTCGGCATAGGCCGGGTTAATAACGAGCGGGTGGAACACGAACTGTTCGACGACCCGGATTGGGCGGTGTTCAAGACGTTGGGCAGCGGAGTACATGATAAGCTGAAGGACCTGGCGCAGAATCAGCTCGGTACCGTCGGCAGCGGCAACCACTTCGTAGACGTACTAGAAGAAGACGCAACCGGCCGGGTATGGATTGCCAATCATTTCGGCAGCAGAGGGTTCGGGCATAAGACAGCGAGCGGGTTCCTTAACCTGGCAGCAGGCAGAGACTTCCTGGCGAATGCCCCCGGGGAAAAGATGGATCAGCCGCCCGTACTGCTCGACCTGAACAGTGAGCTGGGCGATATGTATTACAGAGCGATGAAGCTGGCTGGTCGCTATGCTTATGCGGGCAGAGACTATGTCATCCAGCAGGTCTTGGCCATTCTGGGAACAGAAGCGGACATGGTGGTGCATAACCATCATAACTATGCCTGGAAAGAGACGCATGACGGCAAGGAAGTCATCGTTGTCCGCAAAGGGGCCACTCCGTCCGCACCCGGCCAGATAGGCTTCATTGGCGGCAGCATGGGAGACATCTCCGTGATCGTCCGGGGAAAGGACAGCGTGGAGAACCGTGAGGCCTACTACAGCACCGTTCACGGAGCAGGCCGAATCATGAGCCGGACCCAGGCAGCGGGCCGTATGAACTGGAAGACCCGCACCCGCAGTGGAGGTCAAATCACGCCAGGGCAGATGATGGAGGCGGTCCGTGAGTTCGGTGTAGAGCTGCGCGGCGCAGGGACGGACGAGAGTCCTTTTGTCTACCGGAAGCTGCAAGAAGTACTGGAAGCGCACGCCGGGACCATTGAGGTTATGCACGTTCTGAAGCCGGTGGGCGTATGTATGGCTGGCGCGGATGAGTTCGATCCGTATAAGGATTGAGGGGGATATCCATCACGAAGTCTCCACAGGCGGGCAGTAAGGACGCGAAGTATGGTAACATAGAACTTCAAGAAGAGGCCGATAGGCCTTTTTCCATTTTCAATATGGAGGGATTACATGTCCTGGAGCAAACTCAAACAGCAACTGGAGGGCTTCCTCAGCCCATCCTTAGAGGGACGGGTAGAGTACCGGGCGCCCGCTTACCGCTATTCGCCGGATAAATCAGGCACCTGTTATATTACGGTGGACAAGAAGAACATTCTCAGCATGACCGACAAGTCCAGCTCTATCCGCTGGTACTCATCCGAGCTGGAGGTCAAGAATGACCCGGAGCTGCATATCTCCGTCACCAATGAGGACATTGAAGCAGTTAGACTGACGGCCAAAGGCCCCATCCCTGAGGACCGCCTAATCATAATGGCCCGAAGCCGCTTAACCACCGAACATGCCAAAGCATTAATGTTGGCCCAGGCTGCCCTGACGAAATCGAATTTCATTGTGGTGGCGAATAAGTTCCTGGTTACTCCTATCGAGGAGAGCCTGGAGAGCAGTGATATTATCTTGAACATCCTGGCTCTGATGGACCGGAGAGTCGGGCGGAAGCGGATCGAGGGGATGGCCGTGAAGATGCAGCGGAAGCATCCGGCGGTGGAGTATTTCTATGATCTGCGGCGCGGGGCACGATGATTGTTATGGCCGCTGCCGCTGAAACGGTACCGTCCTTTAAAAGGTCGGCAAAGCCGTTTCCGCTTGTGCTCAGCGTTTCCCGGCAACCAGCATATATCCGGCCCCACGGACGGTAATGATCCGCTCGGGATGGATGGGGTCTTCCTCGATTTTTTTGCGCAGATTACTGATGTGGACCGCCACTGTTCGCGTATCCTCCAGACTCTTCATCCCCCAGATGAGGTGAAACAGTGTATCGGCAGTGACCACTTGATTCACGTTCTGTGCCATGTAGGAGAGCAGGCTGAATTCTTTTTTGGACAGAAAAATCGTTCTGCTTCCCATATGGACAGACTGAGCATAGAAATCCAGCGTTAGTCCCGGCAGCTCCAGCAGCTGTTCCCTTCTGCCCGTGGATACCCTGCGGAGGTGGGCCTTGATCTTGGCCATGAGTACGCCCGGACTGAACGGCTTGGTCACATAATCATCCCCGCCATAGGATAAAGCGCTGATCTTCACCTCATCCTCCTCTTGACTGCTTAGGAACACAATCGGGGCATTCGTGTAATTGCGTGCGTTCTTGCACCAGTCAATGCCGTTCTCATTCGCCAGCAGCACATCCAGCACAATCAGGTCCGGGTTAAAGGACGCAAGCAGCATCATAGCATCGGCCCCGCTGTGGCAAGATGAGGAGTCGAAGCCTTCCCGCTGGCAGTATAGCTCAACAATCTCACAGATATGGGGATCGTCGTCGACGATCATAATTCGGTATGTGTCCATTCTATTGTCACCTTCCTGCTTCTCAGATCAACGGCAATATGACCTGGAAAATCGACCCCGTCTTCCCGTCGCTCTCCGCCCGGACACTCCCGCCATGCGCTTGTACAATTTCCCGGCATATCGCCAGCCCCAGTCCGCTGCCCTCCACGCCCATATCCAGCCCCGGCCGGTCTACCCGGTAATTGCGGTCGAAGATCTGCTCCAGCTGCTCTGGAGGAATACCCATACCGGAGTCTTGCACGCTGATGACCGCACACCGCGTATCGTTCCCTTCGTCCACGGCCAACGTAAGACGCACCAATCCGCCGCCAGGCGTGAACTTCATCGCGTTCGACACCAGATTGAATAACGCCTGCTCTAATCGTTGTGTATCGATCCGGGCAACAGGCTGGACCGCGCTTGAAGCTTCTGTATGCCCGATATCCAGATCGAAATTCAGCCCCGCATCCCGCACCACCAGCTCATATTGTTCATAGAAGCCGCGCAGGAACTGAATCACCTGAACCGGCTCCATCCGGTATTCCACTTGCCCTGTCTCCAGATGGGACAAGAAGCTCAGCTCCCCGATCATGCGGTTGATCCTTATCGTATTATCACGGATATACCTCAGGTACTGTTCATTGCGCTCCGGCTTCACCCTGTCCATCACCGCCTCGACATAACCCAGCATACTGGACAGCGGCATACGCAGATCATGCGTAATATAGGCTAGCAGCTTCTTCCGGCCTTCCTCGGAGTGCAGTAAGCGCTCGTACGACAGGCGGAGATCCTCATGGGCGGCGGATAAGGCGTGGGTGCGCTCCAGCACAATCTGCTCCAGATTGGCATTCATCCCGGTCAGCTTGTGGTTGGCCTCCTGCAGCTCCCGGGCAATCCGCTCTTCATTCGTTGCCGCCCGCGTGAATCTGGAAGAGAGCAGCAGCATCTGGGCAACCGTGAAGATGAGCAGCCCGAACGGCGAGCTGTTCCCGATGGGGGACCATTCGTTGTAATACAGGAAATCGTTGATCACTGTAGCCAGAGCCACCACCGACACCAGCAGGAAGATCAGCGCTCCCTCCATCCGCCGCAAGGCCGCATGAGCCAACCCGACCATCAGATACACCATATGGAGAACCACGACCACACCGATCAGCAGCAGCATTCGGGAATAGACGAGAGCAGGGGTCAGCACAACTACCAGACAGAGTGCGCCTGTGACGATCCGGGTGCCATAGCGGAACCACCGCGACACGTAATCCGGGAAAATGCATTCAAAATACATTGTGATCATCCATCCGCCGAGGCACAGGATCAGATACTCCAGCTTGAACTGCAATTCCCACGGAAAGTGAGGCAGCCACTGGGTAAGCATAAGCTCGCCGTTCAGCAGGGAACGGATAGAGAACATCACAGTGAACAGGCCAAAGTATAGAGGTGCCCGGTCCTTACGCCGCAGCATGAACAGCAGCAGATGATACACACCGATCACCAGCAGGCTGGCCGTGATGAACATATCCGCAGCAATCTTCAGATGGGTCCGGACCGTCAACACATTACTGCCGCCCAGCTCGATATCCTTGGTGATGCCGCCCCGCTTATGATGGAAGTTCGCGACCTGCATCACCAGCTCCACCGTGTCGCCTTCAGGCTGGAAGAACACTAGCTTCGTCGCCAGATTCGGCGTCATGCCCTCCTTGTCCTGATCCACCACACCGACCTCTGTCAGCAGCTCTCCATTCACCCACAATTTATAGGCATGAAAAATAGTAGGCAGCCGCAGAGCCAGCCGCTCCTTTCGATCCTGCTCACTCAGCCGGATCACCAGCCGGAAGGTGGCATAGCCCTCGCTCTTCAGCGCTTGACCGTCCAGCGGGTAGCCCAGCCAGGAGCTGGGGATGTTGATATACCGGTCCCGCTCAGCCGGTTCCCCGCCTGTCATCCGGCTTCGTATATCCTCGGGCGAGAGCAGCTTATGCCAATAGAAGGCCCATTCTCCCTGTAACTTCAGCGGATTCGTACGGATAGAGGTATGCGTTAGATCCAGAAGGCCTTCCTTGCTTCGAGGCTTGGGGGCATCCGGCGTTGCAGACAGGAGGGCATAGCTTGCGATCAGCCCGATAACTACGACCACAGCGATATGTAACCAGATATTACGCGAACCGGACCTTAGTATACCCCTCATCATGAAGCCGACCCCAATCTACACAATTCGTCATTTTAAGCTCATTGCCTTAATGATAGCATCATTGCCGAAAATTGTGTGAAATTGCACTATGTAAAGTTTTCTTTTCTTTCATTAATAGGTTAAATTCCTGTGTAAAATGCGAGTTAAGGAGAAGAAAATGTCGAAAATTGTAAGGTTGGTGGGTAAGGGAGGGGCTATCCATCGCACACGGGTGCAAGGGGAGCTTCTCCGTGATGCCCTTCTGATGAATAATTAAATGGAACAAGGGGCTTCTCAGTGATCAATCACTGTGAAGCCCCTTGTTCATTTGCGCTTGAAATCTTCTAATATATTGGAGATTCTTAGAATCATGTTGATATCTTTATCTGCTTCTGTAGGGTTGTCTGGTAAATACAGGCCCCACTCCAAATGCTTACCCTTCGACAAAACAAATCCGGATACGTTAGCGCCGAAGCCGTCTATTCTTGCTGCATCAAGGGTTAACCGGTCATCCATAAATACCTTCGCTAACAAATTTTCCGTCCCCATGAAAAATACCGGATACGTTAGGTTGCTAAAGAAATCTCTATATTCTTGCTTTCCTGCTTCAGCCAGATAATCCTCAGTAATAATTAATCCGTCATAATGAATAGCAGGGTCTTCAACAATATCCTTGAGGTTCTTAGGGATGTAGTTAACATTTCTGACGGAATCAAAAGGGACTTTACCCACAATTGCAATCTCTAACAGAGATGAAGGCGGGTGATAAAGTTCTGCTTGAGGGAGAGGATCATTTACAACATTAATGTCACAGCCCACAAACAAGATAGAGAATATAGAGAGAAGTAACATTATTTTGAACTTCATGAAAGGAGCATCCTCGTTTCTGCGGGATAAGGAGCATTTAACTTTTAACCCTCAGTTGACAGAATTCTCTCATCTTCTTTAAGTGAGGGATGAATGGAAACGGTCTAATCTACATGGATTCTAACCGCCTAAGATGCTATAATAAAAGTATTCAGTCGTATCTTGGAAAGGTCAGTGAAATCAATGAAGTTAGATTCCAATAACCATTCAGTGTTCTCCCTTCACTTTCACCTTATTCTAGTCATCAAGTATCGTAGGAAAGTCATTACAGATCCAATATCCGAACGTCTGAAAGAGATATTTGCATACATTCAGCCTACTTACAATGTGACTTTGCAGGAATGGAATCATGACAGGGATCACGTTCATATCCTAATGAAAACTCATCCTAATACCGACATTTCTAAATTTCTCAACGCTTATAAGAGTGCATCATCTAGGCTGATCAAGAAGGAGTTTCCTCCCCTCCGAAAATCACTTTGGAAAGAGGCTTTTTGGTCACGCTCCTATTGCTTGCTTACAACGGGGGGAGCGCCAATAGACGTCATTCAAAAATACATCGAAAACCAAGGTGTGAAAGGGTGATCGCCATTGCTGAAAGCCTACAAATACCTTATCTATCCAAGCCATGGGCAACAACAATACTTCGCTAAAGTGTTCGGATGCGTTCGCTTCATCTACAACAGAATGCTTGCAGATAAAATTGAACATTACAAGCAAACGGAAACGATGCTGAGGAATACACCCGCACAATACAAAAAGGAATTTGACTGGCTGAAAGAAGTCGATAGCCTTGCCTTAGCGAATACACAACTGAATTTAGACAAGGCTTATAAGAATTTTTTTCGGGATAAGAAAACGGGATTTCCTAAATTCAAGAGCAAGAAGACGAATAATCATAGCTTCACAACGAATAACCAAAATGGAACAGTGGCTATAGAGGATGGATATCTCAAGATTCCAAAGCTAAAAACTGGCATTAAAATCAAGCTGCACCGCCCATTCGTGGGGCTGATCAAATCATGCACGATTTCAAAAACACCAACGGGAAAGTATTATGCTTCGGTATTGGTTGAAACGGATATCGTCCAGTTGCCCAAAATGCATACGAAGATTGGCGTTGATCTTGGGCTGAAAGACTTTGCGATTACTTCAAATGGCGAAATCATATCCAATCCTAAATACTTGCGTACGTCTGAAAAGCGATTAGCGAAGCTGCAAAAGGATGTATCGCGGAAGAAGAAGGGAAGCCATAACCGTCATAAGGCTAGGCTGAAAGTTGCCAAGCACCATGAAAAAATAGCGAATCAGCGTAAAGACTTCTTGCATAAAACGTCTGCCAAAATGATAAACGAAAACCAAGTCATCGTGATGGAAGACTTACGTGTAAAGAATATGATGCAGAATCACAAACTTGCAAAAGCGATTAGCGAGGTAGCTTGGAGTATGTTCCGTTCGATGCTTGAATATAAGGCTCAATGGTATGGCAGAGAACTTATTATTGCCCCTAAGCACTATGCAAGCAGTCAGCTTTGCTCCTGTTGCGGTTATAAGAACGCAGAGGTGAAGAATCTTGCCTTGCGAGAGTGGACTTGTCCAGAATGTAACGTGCATCATGATCGCGATGTAAACGCTGCTCAAAACCTACTGAAACTAGCCATGTGATTTTGCAATGATTGGGCTAGGGACTAGCCTTTGAGCTTGGGTAAACTTGGAGCAGTAGCTTCATTGACCAAGAAGCCGCCACCTCTTAGGTGGATGGTAGTTCACTATATGGGAATATAATCCTTTCGGCAAGCTATTTAAAAACTACAGAAATGTTGGAATGAATTAGAAAATTGGTAATAAAATATAGTACCCTGATGGATGCCCCTTGAAGGGGCCTTTTTAAGCCATAGCATCACTTTATAGGGTTATTTTATGAGGGCAAACGATCTGAGGAGGCTTGGCTATTGTATACCAAAGTGTCAGCTAGAGCTCTATCCCTGTTGGCCGCATTCGCATTACTGTTCTCCGTGTTCTTCACTGCCTTACCGAATGCAAATGCAGCCGCGCGAGGATTGTGGTCGCCGAACACGGCCTATGCGGTGAATGACACCGTAACCTATGGCGGAGGTACATATACCTGTCTTCAGGCGCATACGTCCCTGACCGGCTGGGAGCCGCCGAATGTCCCCGCACTATGGAAAAGCGGCAGCACCACCACACCGACACCAACGCCCACAACGCCACCAGCAACGAACGGAGCCATCTTCTATGCAGACAGGGACTATGGCGGCAAGGCCGTCACCCTGGGAACAGGCAATTATGTGCTGTCCCAGTTGAACGCAGCAGGCATTCCGAATGACTGGATGTCCTCGCTCAAGGTACCGAACGGCTGGACAGTGGAGGTGTATGCAGACGATAATTACAGCGGCACCAAGTGGACCTATACATCAAGCTCCTCCTGGGTCGGCGACAGTGTGAATGACAAGATGTCTTCGGTCAAAATCTACACCGGTTCACCGCCTGCAACCGGCGTCACCCGCCCCTCCGAGGTGCCCAGCCAGATCTGGACCTATGCCATGAATGTAGACAATAAATTCGGCAAAGGCGGAGATTTCGCTCTACTCCTGAGCGCGGTGATCAAGAAGGAGAGCAGCTTCGGAGCAGGTCTGCCGGGTAGTCCATCCGCCGGTGACGGCTTGATGCAGGTCGAGCCGAATACACGCGCCGCTTATGCCTCCCAATTCAGCGCCAAATTCGGCCGCACGTATAATCACAGCAGCGAACAGGATCAGGTAGCTCTAGGCGGACTTATTCTTGATGAGAAGATCGCAAGATTCGGCAACATCTACAACGGACTCTTACACTATAATGGAGGCGACAACTGGTATCCAGGTGCCACTGATTCCTACGGCCGCCCGATTCTGGCGGATCAGTATGCGAATGCTGTGTACGGAACGTATAAGGGGTACGGGGGGCAGAACTAAGGGAGTACCTTTCTTCCTTATAAAGAAGGGAAAAGACGCTCGGGAATTCCCGTAGCGTCTTTATTTTGCGCTTGTGCCAAGCCCAGGTGAAGATTCAGTCCCAATACGGCACGCCGCTGAAGAGAAACGATTCATTGTTTAAGTAGGACTTAATCTCTCTACTGGCTAATTTATTGATATGTCCAGGCAGCCATTCCTGAGAGTCCGGCAAGCCCAACCAGAAATTCATCGTCTCCAGCTGCGCTGCGATGAAGAAGCCTTCTAACCGCTGGGTATAGTTATCCGGTAACGGATGGTGCATGGAATAAGACTGAAGCAGCTGTTCTCTGAACGAAGGATGGATGTAGGAGAACGTCCAGCCCAAATCCACTAAGTAATAACCGAACCCGCAAGCGCCAAAATCAATGGGCCGTACCTCTTCTCCATCAAACACTAAATTAGTTGGAATCAGATCAGCATGAATCATGCCCCAATTACTGGCGGTCCGCTCCATAGAATTCATCATGTGAATGACCCGTTCGCCTGCACGCAATAGAAGCTCCACATCATCCGCAGCAAGCAGTCCGTCAGCCGCACGTTCTTTTAGCAGATCAAGGGCTTGCAAGATCCGGGAAGGATCAAAGGCCGGGCGTTCAAAGGCAGCGGGAATGCTCCAGTTCGAGGCTTGCTTATGTAACTTGCCGATCAATTCACCTATGGCCCCGGCATCTTCTATAGTTGGAATGAAAGGCTTCTGCTCACCCTCCACCCATCGTAACAAAGTGCAGCGGGTATGGTTCACGTCCGTAATGAATTCTCCACGAGTATTCTTGCAGGGTGAAGGCAGGGTCACATCGGTATCCAAGGTTAAGGCTTCCAGCCAGACCATCTCGGATTGAAGGACCTCCCGCTTACTCCAGATTGGCTCAAGGGCGTCACCTTTGGAGATATGTAACCGGAGGCTGTAACAATTGTTGTCCAGATCAGTGACTTTGTAGATCGTATTGCCGCTCTGTGCAATGAACTCAACCGATTTGCAGCTTATAGAGTAGTGCTCGAGTGCTTCCATTGCGGTATTCAAGTGTTTATCCAATCGCAGATCGCTCCCTCATTTATCAAAGTATAATAGTACGATAACATAGCTGTTCATGGGCGGGGATGGAACTGTTGACTATATTTGTTTTTTATTGCTAGGATGGGCATCCATAACTGCAATCTGACTTATGATATACTAGAAGGTAAATTTTAGGGTGATCCTCAAGATGAGTGAGCAGACAAGGAGGTTAACCTTATATGCGTAAAGGGAAAGGGTTTTTAATACTGAGAATTCTAGTTGCCGTTCTGCCTTTTGTCCTGTTGATCCAAAATTATGGTACCACCATTCGGATCTGGCTCCATCCTGTAACCACAACGATAGGGCAGGTAGCCCCCCTGTTGCCTGACAAGGAGATCACTACCCTGACCTTTATTCCTGGAAATGACGCAAAGAGGGAATTCAATATTACCGGCGATGATGATCTTAGCGATCTCATAACCCGTCTCTCCAGCCTGCAAATAAAGGAAAAGAACAAAAGTAACCAAAAAGAGCCCGATCAATTCGACTCCATATTTTTAAGCGTCCAGGGTGGCCTAAGAGTGATGCTGGATGTCTCCGAAGATAAGAAGGAGCTACTTCTGCTGAAAGTTAGCAAGGATAACACAACCACCCGCTGGTATTCTGTCCTTAACCAGGAGGAGATGGAGCAGATCGTCAGCTTAATTATGGCAAAGAGAACAGATTGAAGCTTACGATTTCTTGCATACGCTAATAAGGAGCGGGGAGCTGGAGGTGAACGGGGTACGATCCCAGTCCGCATACTTATGCTCGATACGGAATCCGTAACGGGTCAATAACTCCGTCAGCGCAGCGTATGTTGTGAACCGGCAGTCGATCCGTGACTCTGTCCGCTTATTGCCCCAATCGCGAAAAGTTACCCAGTGCATGATGGAACGTTCCGTATCGTAGGTCTGTGTGCCCGATACCTTGACTACGTTGCCGTCTGAATCGGTGAATTGGCCCCAATCCGTCTCCTCTTCATCGGACAGGTCAGTTCCTGCGGGATTGCGCGTCTCGAAGATCAGACGTCCTCCGGGCTCCAGATGATTGTAGACGGTGCGGAGTAAGGCGGCCTGATCCTCATCACTCAAAAAAGCCTGAAACGCATTCCCCGTTAAATAGATCATGGCAAACCGCTTATCGGAGCGGAAGGTTCGCGCATCAGCTTCGATAAACGCTACAGGCAAGTTCCCGGCCTTCACCCGTGCATAAGCCAGCATAGAGGAAGCAATATCAACGCCAGTTATGGCCACTCCCGCCTGAGCCAGCGGCAGAGTCGTAAGTCCGGTTCCGCAAGCCAGCTCCAAAACCTCTCCGGCAGACGCCTTGGCCCATTCCAGATAGAACTGATATTTCCGTGTCTCCCCGCCGAACTCCCGATCATAGTTGATCGGGTCACGGTACTCTTCCAGATTGTTGTGCACAGTCAATGCCAGCTCCTCCTTGGGAATACAATATAAATGCATAAAGGTACGATAGCATAGCTGTTCATAGGCGGGAATGGAACCGTTGAGTATATTCGTTTTTTATTGATAGGATGGGATTGAAATGATTAGGAGGGGGATGATCGGATGAACATCCATAACTGCTGGGACGCATGGATCGGAAGGTTCAAGGCAGAAGCCACGAGGGTGTTGGGGTTTGCGGTGGGGGAGCCGGAGGAAGGGGGATTTCATGTTTGATATTTATGAATTTATTAACTGGACAGTAGAAGGGAAAAGGCAAGTTGTAGTTATTCCTAAGATTGGTGAAGTAATCAGGGGAACAGCTCTAACATTTCAAGATAATATGTTACAAATCAAAACTAGTGCTGACACTGAGCAAATAAAAGTTGAAGATATATCTGACATCTTCAGTGTTAGCCAAAAGCCGCAGGTTCCCGATGAACCGTCCATGTGAATTTCGAGTAATTCTGCTCAGCCAGATTATTAAGCCCCCCATAAGGAGGATAATGACATGTCTGTTCCCTCAGTCTCTAGACCATTCTTGTGGTGGTGCGCCGTGTTGACGGTCATTATCCTCTTGTGTGTTATTGCTTACCGGACAGGGGCCTCATTATATCACAATCACCAGCTGCGCAAGGATTTCTCAGCTGCGGCCGAAGCCAGTCCCTATCAACAAGGCATTCCGCTGGAGCAGATGGATCTGGGCGCGTATAGCTCCTATTTTCCCGGCATATCTGGAGAGCCTGCCTATTCGATAACGCATTTTGTAGAAGCGCCTGTGTCTCTGCAATACTATAGTGAGATTCCAAGCAAGGATACGGCGGTTGCCCTACATATCCTCAAGGGGACGGTCATTGAGGCCATTCCGCAGCATTCTCCGGGATCTTCATTCTATGAGTTAGGGTACGGGTATACCAGCTATCCTACGTATGAGAAGGGATGGCGGTATGTCCGGCCGTTCAAGACGGCAGAGGCGGCAAGCCCTGGACTGGGCGAAGAGTATTATTATATTAGAATAGACAGCATAGAGGCTGTAATGAAATCAGCGATTAGAGCAAACAAGCCTTTTCTCACTGCGGTACGTCAGGAATATTGGACCCTGAACCGGGGGACGCATGCCTTCGCACGGCTTATTGACGAGGTACTGTATCAGAATGGAGCGTACCTCTCGCCGGATGTATTCTACCGGATCTTTGACCGCTTGAATATAATGCTGCTGGGGGCAGTGGCGATGATCACCGTTGTCCTGCTAAGGCCAAGCTCATGGTTCACTCGGATTCGTAGATAGCTAGAGAGTATATATAGGTTCATGCTGCGGGTTTTAAGTAGGAGTCCATAGATAACTGAAAGCTGGTGGAACCATGAACGTAGATCAAGCAATAAGCTTCATTGATCAGGAACTATCTCAGACATTAAATGATTATCAAGACTGGTTTGATTTGAAGTCCGACGTCCGATCCCTTAAACCGCAGGTTGGATGGAGTATTGAACAAGTATTGGAGCATGTAACCTTAACCAATCACTTTTTGTTGATTCTCATTAGAAAAGGGACGCGGAAAGCCATTGAACTGTCCACAAAGAAAGATTTAAGGGCAGTGATAGAATCCCGTCCAATTCATCTGCAGGAGCTTGATGCAATAGCTAAGCATAAGTCTTTTGAATGGATCAGACCTGAGCATATGGAGCCTACAGGGGACAAAGAATTAGGGCAGATTAGAGCATTACTGGAAGAGCAAATTAGCGAATGCAGAGAGCTTTTGAAGGAGCTAGGAAACGGAGAGGGGCTACTCTACACAACCACAATGACGGTAAACAACCTGGGGAAGCTTGATGTGTATCAATACATCTATTTCCTGTGTCAGCACGCCAAGCGGCATATTGTGCAAATGCAAAGGGTTATGGATGAGTATACGGGGGCGGGAGGATAGGGGGATTTATTATGAAAAAACAAACCAAGTACCTTATAGGAATCGGGGCTTTAATCATTATTTTGGTTGCAGCTGTTGTTGTATATAATTCTCAGAAGACGACTTCATTTAAGAAAGTAGTAACTGATAAAATTAATATTAATGAAATATCGGCCATCTATATCACCCGAAAATCTTCAGGTGTTGAAGTTACGCAAGATGAAATCAAAATTGAAGATCGGGAAGAAATAAATAAGATCATGGCTGAGTTCGATAAGTTAGACTTGAAGAATGCACATGACGAAAAAATGAAGCTTGATTCCTATACTTATAACCTTCGGATATATATAAATAAGGAGGCTAGATTTGGGATTGACATATATAACAAATTTAATATTTCCTTGTATGACAGTAGTAAGACCAAGAATAAACTAAGTGATTATTCAACCGACAATACTGAAATAATAAGTAAGCTGGAGAATTATTTTAAATAAACCATAGACAAAAAGGTGTTCTCGAAGGAGCACCTTTTTTATTCACTGTTTTAAATTCTGGGTCGGAAATTAATCTATAGTCCTTAACCCCCAATTGCCTGTATCATCCTTCACGTAGTAAAAGGAAAGATTGTTAAACTTAATACCTGAACCATCCTTAACTTTAACCTCTAGAGTTACAACAGTTCTTCCAGCAGAATCCTCTTCAACAGAATTTAGCTTATCGAAAGAGTACTCTTTGCCAAGCATGAAGCCGTGTGCGTCAGCCGATTTATCGTTTGCAAATGCACTCTTGAATTTTTCTGCGTTATTGTTCACTAAAGCGTTCATTACTGCGTTCAAACTATTTTTAATGTCATCATTAAACTTCGTATCATTTACATCACTTAACTCAATGAATATACCTGTGTTGAAATTGCTCTGATCCGATGATGATTGTGGCGCTGAAGGCTGTGCCTCTTGATTTGTAGCATCTTGTTTGGGGGTAGCATTGGAGTTATCTGCACAGCCTACAAAAATTCCTATAAGCAAGGAACCCGCTATAACCTTCGCGATGTTGTTCATTTTAACCCTCCTCCGTTATATTGCCTTATCCTGTAGCAGATGCAGGTCCGATCCTTCACCTAGAATATCTTACTACTATATACAAAGGAGATTTATCATGAAGAAAATAAAGATACTACTCCTGGTAATTGTTCTGATGGTTTGCGCTGTAAGTGTGGCTGGTTTACAAATATTCAAGGACAAAACAACGAACGAAGTTGAAGCATACTTAATAGAAGAACGAGGGTATAACCCTAAAGATATATATGCAATTTATACTCAAATTGGTAAAGCTCCTCTGGTGAGTACAACCGTTATTTTTGAGGATGATAGAAGCTCCAGATATTTTTATCGTAAAGAAAATGGAAGGATATATCAATATAGTAGGGCACCCGTTCACGGTGTGGACGATGGAACAAAACGATATAAGCATATGGAAGAATAGCTCAATATTGAAATGGCTAAACAACAACCTTTTCCCTTTTTCAGGTTGGGCTATGCTATCATCATTACATACAGAGAAATTGTGGAAAATTGAATTTGACCCACTGGGCGGAGGTTCACATGGACGAATTAATGCAGAGAATCATTCAATTCCGTGACGACAGGGACTGGAAGCAATTCCATGATCCCAAGGATCTGGCGCTCTCGATCACGCTGGAGTCTAGCGAGCTGCTGGAGCTTTTTCAATGGAAGAACAGTCAGCAGGCTATAGAGCAGCATTACTCCGACATGCAGGACGAAATCGCGGATATTCTCATCTACACGCTAACGCTGGCTCATGATCTGCAGATCGATGTTAAGGATGCGATCCTTCAGAAGATAGACAAGAACGCGAAGAAATACCCCATATCCAGCTCCAAGGGAAGCTCACACAAAAGCACACAGCAGTGAATGAATAGGGGAGAGCTCTATGATTATCTATGAATCGACCAAGCAGCAATTTATGGATGATGTGACCGAGGATACGATTGCGGTAAAGATCCATAACCAGTACGTCCAAAAAATCGGCAGGGCCGCCATGGGCGAAATCAACGCATGGAACAATTCCATGAACTATCTATATAAAGTACTGAACACATCGGACATTCCAGATGACGTAGGAATCGCGATTGAATATAGAATTCCAGCGACCCCGAGAAGAGTCGACTTCATGATTACAGGCCTGAACGAACAGGATCAATACTCTGTCGTCATCATTGAGCTTAAGCAGTGGACGGAAGTGGAGACAGTTGAGGATGCAGATGGACTGGTGCAAACCTATTTTAACCGGACAAAGACTAGAACGTCGCATCCATCTTACCAAGCGTGGTCTTATGCCAGGCTAATCAATGATTATAATGAGACCGTACAGAACGAAGCTGTACAACTCTACCCCTGCGCCTATTTACATAACTACATACAAACCGACAACGATCCGTTATTACATCCAATCTATGACCCCTACATTGAGGAAGCACCGATCTTCTCCAAGGGAGATGCACTGAAGTTAAGAGGGTTCATCACGACCTATATTAAAAAGACCGATAGAACCCAATCACTGTACCTTATCGAGCATGGCAAAATTAAACCCTCCAAATCGTTGCAGGATTCACTCCTAAGTATGCTCCAGGGCAACCAGGAATTCATTATGATTGACGATCAGAAGGTCGTCTATGAGGAAGCTTTAAGATTAGCGAAGCAGGCCCAGTCGGGAAAAAAGCAAGTCCTGATTGTCGAAGGCGGCCCGGGAACAGGCAAGTCGGTGCTTGGCATTAATCTTCTGGTAGAACTTACCGCCCGGGAGCTGGTCTGCCAATATGTAACCAAGAATAGCGCTCCGCGTTCCGTATACATGAAGAAGCTTCAGCAGAACGTGAAGAAGTCGGTCATTGATAACCTGTTCAAGGGCTCAGGCGTGTATTATGAGGCATTACCCGATGAATTCGATTGCCTGATTGTGGACGAGGCGCACCGCTTAAATGAGAAGTCCGGCCTGTTCAAAAATAAAGGGATTAATCAGACGATGGAGATCATCCGTGCTTCCCGGTTCTCCGTATTCTTCATTGATGAATATCAGAAGATTGCTATGCATGATGTGGGCAGCAAGGAGCAGATTCGACACTATGCGGAGATCACCGAGCTGACCCTGGCGTCCCAATTCCGGTGCAATGGCTCGGACGGATATTTGGCATGGCTGGATGATGTGCTTGAGATCCGAGAGACGGCGAATGCAGACGGCTTCGACTTCGAGTATGATATCCGGCTCTACGATGACCCGAATAAGCTACGGGACGAAATCTTCAGCAAGAATCAGATCAATAACAAGGCCCGAATGCTCGCTGGCTACTGCTGGGACTGGAAGAGCGACGGCAAGAACAATCCTGGCGTTCATGACATTCAATTAGAGCAGTACCAATTCTTCATGAGCTGGAACCTGAGCAATACCACCACCTGGGCCATCGACCCGGAATCCATCGAGCAAGTAGGCTGCATCCACACCTCACAGGGCCTGGAATTCGACTATGTCGGAGTGATCATCGGCGAAGACATGCGCTATGAGTACAACCGGATCATCACCGACCCCTTCAAGCGTGCGAAGACGGACAAGTCCCTGTCAGGCTTCAAGACCCTCTACAAAAAAGACAAAGACGAAGCCCTCCGCATAGCCGATCAGATTATCCGCAACACCTACCGCACCCTAATGACCCGGGGAACGAAGGGGTGCTATATCTACTGTGTTGATCCTCATTTGAAGGCGTATTTGCAGAGGCGGTTGGCTTTGCAGGGAGCGGTGGTGTGGTTGGGGTGAGGTTTAACATGATGAAATAATGTTACTGAGGCATAAGAATTGAGGAAAGGTTGAATGGAGCGGGGGAAATCCTAAACTGCCAGCCTTTTCGCTGTTTTTATGAAGTGGTATTAGGGAGTGATTATTTAAAAACTAGTCATGATTTCGTTGATAAATCATATTTTAATGTAAATCAAGTTAATAGATCATTTTATAGAGGATTTCGGTTGAATTTGGCGAAATATGTAAGGGGTGGGAAGCTGAGAATAAAAAAACGGTATAAGGAATGAGGGCCATACTATGAATGAATATGAAATAATGAATGTTGTCTATCACTTTGGCGTTAAGCTAACAAAATCAAAATTTGATATGTATATACCTAAAATTCGAGACTATTTCGTTAAATATATCTTAGAGTTCAAATCGGAGTCGACTATTGAAAATGTGCTTAAACATGAAATAACTAGAAATGATATTATCCAGAGTACAGTTTATTACATATTAAAAAATAAGAATGTTCGAAGTAAGTCTGCCATTGATGACTATTTAACGATAATTAATAGATTTTTTGAAGAAGCAGTATATAGTGAATTTCCAAATCAGAATTTAATTTCTGTTAAACCGTTTAAAAATTTATATAAAGATGTTGAGTTGCTTTTAGATTCTATGGGAGTTGAATTAGAGGAACGGCAAAGTAATCCTGAAATTAACGAAGATCAATCTGAATTTATTTTAAAATATATGAGAGAAGATGAGGATAAATCCTTCATTACAGTACAAGTTCAAATTATGATAAAGCTATTTCTTGTGTATGGATTTAGTTTCGACAGACTAAAGGATCTACAAATAGAAAATTATTTAGTTGATGAAAGAAAGCTGGAAATTAATTCTCAGGAGAATCGGAGAAGCTCATTTCTCCTGGAAGTTCCTTTCAATCTGCATAAAGAAATTGAAAGTTACTTGAAAATTCGTGAGTCCAAAAAAATTGATAATAAGAGCTTTTTTGTAAACAGTAAAGGAAAATCAATTACGCATTCATTTCCTGCTTATTATTTGAATTTGATTAAGAATGAATATTTACTTTTAAATGAAGGGGAAGATGAAATAAGGAACCCATTTACTCCAACTGGAATCTCAAAGTATGCAGTAATTAAGATGATTCTTAAAGGTGTAAATCAATCAGTTATAATTGATCTCACTGGATTTAAAATGGAGACATACATGTATTGTCAACAAAAAGTTGATGAATTAAAAGAACTGAATAGAAATAGGTATATAAATCATATGATTAGGGGTATTGCGACATTTGAAGCAATTTAAGTATTAGAAATTAAACAATTCAGGTGTAAATTATTTTTAATATAATATTGCTTGAAGACTATTCAGCCTTATGTCTGCCTGAAAACAGACAAAGTAAATAAGACTTCTAACTAAGCATGTATAATCAGAATGTTTATTAAAAAAGTTGTTTTTATATAGAAATTTTCTATAAAGGAGTAATTGAAAAGATCTATGGAATGGGAAAAGTTAGTTCAAATTGATGAACAATGGGTTAGCGATCATTTGGTAAGACAACACAACGCGGAAGATACAAAAATAAAAGTACGAGGATATAGTATCAAGTTTTCAGGAAATATTCTGGATTTTAATGCTATTTCAACCTTTGTAGCTGAGTCAATTCATAAATTTGTTTATAGTCCAGGGAAAATAAAAGAACTTGGTGAGGTCAAGGCTGTATTACAATCTCAGAAATACTTCGGAAAAAAGAATCCCGATACTGACGGGAAATATGGAGAGCTATTACTTTTTTTATTAGTAGAAAGCGTTCTAAAATGCCCAATGGTTGCTTATAAAATTACAACATTATCAAACCCAAGAGACCAAGTTAAAGGAGGGGACGGTATCTTTCTTGGGGATTATGAATATCAGCCTGATAAATACCATTCGGCATGTCTCATAGGGGAATCCAAAATAATGGACGGATTCGCTGCTAGTGTTGACAATGCATTAGACTCTTTGGATAGATTTCATAATGAAAAATCATCATCACAATTTAGTGCCACTGAATTTATGGTTGCTAAACAGAGTCTAAGTGGTGATTTAGATATAGATTATGTATATGATTGTCTTACGCCAGGTTCTGAGGCTTTTCAGAAAAACATTTTAGTTCATCCAGTTTTTCTGATGTACAATACGAGCAGTATTGATACCATTGAAAAAGGAGCTCTGACTCAGACAATGGCGGAAGAGTTAATTAAAGAATATTTTGTTGATAGAGGAAATGAACATTTTCGTCTTATACAAGATAAGATAACTAAGTGGGAAAACCTACAAAAGGTTTATTTGGACTTTTTTATTATCCCAGTTAATAACGTCAGAAAGTTTAGAAACACAGTTTATTATCAAATACACGGGGTACAGTATGAAGGATAATTTATGTGAACAGGCCTACGATCATGCAATATTTAGCAAGGTTTTAGATACAATGCTTTACAATTACATAGCGAAAAACTTTAATGGTACAAGCAAAAAAATTGATATGAGTGAACTAAAGAAAGCTGGTTGGGTGGCCTCTATTCTTTCAGATAGTAAAACAGATATACATAAACAAAGGGCTCAGATTTTTGCATCCTTGTTGTATTTATTGTATAGCGATGATGTTAATTGTAATAAAATGAGCTACATAATTTTCTCTCGAACTGGAAATTTATTGGCAACTAAATTTTTATCTGTACTTTATGATTCCAATTCACACAAAAATCTGTCACATATAAAATTTAAACATGAATTCGGAACAATTCTTGATTACGAAGTTGGACTCAAACGTGATGAAAATACTATAGACCTTAACCAAGAATCAATTGTTACAACAGATTTTCAGAGGAAACTTTGGGAAAGTTTACTTGGACAGAATAATGTTTCTATTTCTGCTCCAACATCAAGTGGTAAATCATTTATCATCCAAAGTTATATAAAATATAAGTTTGATATATTAAAAAAATTCAACGTATTGTATATCGTTCCTTCAAAGGCTTTATTAAACCAAGTAAGTGAACAATTTCGAAGAATATTAAATAAAGAAATAATGATTAAAACTGCCTTTATTAATACTCAAGTGGACTACGACAACCCTAAGTATGAAAAAGTAATGTATGTACTTACACCAGAAAGATGCTTGAATGTGCTTTATCAAAAGAATGATTCTTTTTCTCCAGATTTCATTTTTATTGATGAAATACAAAACATTGAAGATGAGGAAGGAAGAGGGGTTCTTTTAGAATATGTTTTGAATGACTTAAGTAAAGCTTGGCCGAAAACAACTATAGTTACGGCAGGCCCTAATATATCAAATAGTGACACTTTGTTTTCTAATATATTCAATAAAGAATGTGTTGAGAATGAAACGAGTTTATCACCTGTATTCCAGATAAAGGCCATTGTTTCCCCTGATTTTATTTATAACAATCTTGATCTAAAAGTGACCTCTTTACAAGAAAAAGCTCAAGGACTAAATATTTCATTGCCAGTTGATTTTAATGTTAAACAGGTCGCGGATTCCAATTCCGGCACTTTAATGTCTAAGATTGTAAAAAGGATAGCCGATGGAGAACAAAGTATTATTTACTCTCCGAGAACGGATTTTGCTGAGAAATGGGCATTGGTGCACTTAAATTCTTTAGAATCCAAAGCTAGTAATGCTCTTAGAGAATTAATTGATTATTTAAAAGAGGAAATACACCCAAAATATTACTTAGTTAAATGCTTAGAATATCGTGTTGCATTTCATCATAGTAAATTACCGGAACTTGTTAGGAAAGAAATAGAAAGTCTTTTTGATAGTGGAGAGATATTGTATTTATACTGTACCTCTACATTAATTCAAGGGGTAAATTTACCTGCTAAGAATTTGTTCCTAATTTACCCTAAGAAGAGGACTGATGAATTATCCCCATTTGAATTTGGAAATTTAATAGGTAGAGCAGGAAGAATTAAAGATTCATTATATGGCTCGATATATTTTGTAGCAAAGAATAACTCTGATAAGATCATAGCAGAAAAATACTTTGCAGAAAATTATCAAAAAGAAGTGGTTTTGGCGAGTACTAAATCATTAAAAAAGGATGGTTTCATAGAAAATGAATTGAAGGACAGGGCGCTTGATGTAACTAGAAACAAGAGTGGCCATACAATTACTTTACTGAAACATAAGTACTTAAGTGGTGAAAATGAGTTGGAAACTTATCTGAAGAATAAAGGCTTAGATAAGTCGGAAATTGCATTAATAATAGATGAACTTGAATCACAACTTTTCAATATAGAGCTACCGTATGAGGTATTAAAATTAAATCCTTCTGTAGACCCTATGTTACAAAATAAGTTATATCAAATTATCAAAGAAGAAGGAATTATTAATTGGGTTATTTCCCCTAATTCTAATTTCTATAAGAAAATTAGAAAAGTAGATTTAGAAAATTATGAATTTAAAGATTTGAGTTTTTATTGGCAGTTTTCTATATTGTGCACAAAAATAAATGACGTTTTCGAAGTTACAAAAGAGACATACTTCAAACATAACATTAAAAAATTATATATGGGTAATATTTCACACTTTGGGTTTAGGTGGCTTCAAAATATGAGCTTTAGGGAAATAATTGAGGAGGATATTAATTACTATGCAAATGTTCGTGAGGAGATAGATGCTGAGAATGAGAATGATATTAATAAAAGAATTAATAATGTAATGAAGGTTCACTCAAAAGTTATCACATTTACCTTGGTGAAATACTTTAAGGTATTGGCTGATATTTTAGCATACTCATTGTCAGAAGAAGAAAAGGAGAAATATAAATTAATTTTATCCTTACCCATAATGCTTGAATTAGGAACAATGGAGCCTATTATGATTCAATTAATATCGTTAGGTATTAACAGAAGTGTGGCCTTAAAAGTATTTAATGAGTTTAAAAAGGAACACAACTATCTGGAAAGGGATGTTATTGAATGGCTCTTTACAAAAGGTTCTAATCTTCAAATGAAGCCGATCTATATAAAATATTTAAGAGAACTAGGTTATATTCGTTAAGATTTAACGTTCTGCAAATTAATTTAAACTCAGTTTGATTTTTTAAGAATTATCCAAACTATAAGGGGAACGAATGTGAGCTTCATGCACTCATTTGTTCCTTTTTAATTTTTGTGAAAAAATAGAACACATTTTCTAAACAGAACGCATGTTTCATTTTTCAACAGTGTTTGATATAATAAAGTCCAACTTATAGTTTTGTGTGAAAAAGATATACTTGGGTATTTTGATAAAATAAGTAATTTGATTCTGTTGAATTAGGAGGACACCGATATGGAAAGAGTTTATACTAGCATCGAATCATTTTGTGGTGCGGGTGGCCTTGGTCTAGGATTGCACGAGGCGGGCTTCGAGATCGGAGCTGCTTTCGACCTTAATGAACCAGCAGTTTTGACGTATCGCAATAATCTTTCAGATAAAGTCTTTGTTGCAGATGCTTCAAGGTTATCGGGAGATTACTTGATGGAATATACAGGTATAAAACGTGGAGAGCTTGATTTATTCGCTGGAGGGCCTCCATGCCAAGGGTTTTCTAAACAAAAACGCGGAGCTCATTTGGGAGACGATGAAAGAAATAAATTAGTTCTGGAATTTGTACGTTTGGTAAAAGAACTTGAACCTAAGTTCTTTCTGATGGAAAATGTTGCAATGTTGGGACAGAAGCGCGGTTTGTTTTTCATTGAAGCTTTAAAAGAGGAACTGAAGGATTATATATTATTTCCACATATTTATAATTCGGCGGATTATGGGTTGGCACAAACCAGAGAACGGTTTATCATTGTTGGAAAACATAAAAAAATCACTGCACCATTTGTAATTCCACAACCAACTGTTAATGTTTGGAAGACTGTCGGTGAAGTTCTAAGGGATTTACCAGAGCCACCTGAAGATCACAGAATTGAACATCCAGATATAGCTAACCATCAAAGAGCGAACGTTTCAGCAATGAATATCAAGCGCTTTTCATTTGTTCCACAGGGTGGCGGATGGAGAGATATCCCTATGGAGTTTCGCTTAGAATGCCACAAAAATGCCGATACCTCTAAAGGTGGATGGCCAGATGTTTATGGTCGTCTTAGATGGGATGGACAAGCTTCAACAATAACTGGTGGCTTTGATAGCTATACTCGCGGTAGATATGGACATCCTCTTCAGAATCGTCCATTAACTCCGCGAGAAGCAGCATTGCTTCAAGGGTTTCCATTAGATTATCGCTTTTCAGGAAATCGACATGAAGTAAGACATCAAATTGGTAATGCGGTCCCCCCCCTACTGGCTAAAGCGATTGGTTCGGAGATATTACGTACATTAATGATTGAAGACGAGAACCGTTCCGGTTCGTCCGAAGTAAAGCAAGGCATACTTGAAGTTGCAGCTGCGCAGCAATAAAAAAGGATTCGCCTCAAAGGCGGATCCTTTTTTACACTATGCATTTCTAAATAAACTGTGTACCTCGTAAAAGAATTCTCCAAGCGTTTTAACGTTGATTGGTGGAAATACATTATTGAGTGCTAAGTATTTACTAGGTGCATCTAAATAATAAACGCGATACAACTGGGCAATAAACAACTGATATGCCCGCCATTGTTCAGGGAGACAAATGTCGGTCACTTCGAGCTTTTTTTGATCTGTCTTTGTCTCCGATAAACACACTAACATACCTAAGAATCTTCCAGTTCCATAAACTCCATCCAAGACGCGTTGGTGAGCCCAGACTTGAATTACTCGTTCTCTAGTTGAAGTTTTAACTGGCAAGTGAATCTTAGGGCGGTTATCCCCCAGGTCAAAAATGTAATCAGTGGGTAGTGAAGCATCTCTATCCAAATTTAAGACACGAATTGATTTTTGGGGCTGGACTAAGAGTGTCTGTGCAAACCAATGACTAGCAAAGTATTCAAAAAAAGTACCTGGAGTTTTCTGATCACCACTCTTGCCTAAGTCAATAACAGCACAAAAACTAATAGCCATAGTATACAATGCCTTGGTAATTTCTTCGGGAGAAGTGCTGCCTAATTCATTATTTATCAAATGTTTAATGGTATTTTCTACTGCTGATATGTCTTCAAGGAAGAGATCAAGATTTATTGCCCTAGAATTTTTCTTTTCATTTTGAAAGACAAAGTATCGCTTTTCTGGGATTAAAGATAGTAAAGGCACCCTGTTTACGGAACTCAATATGTTACGGCACACTTGGTGTAATTCAATAAATCTATCAGTAATTTCTGGATTCTGTGCATTTACTTTTGCTAGAATACCGATACGTTTATATAATGCAATTGCTGTTAGCATGTATACTCCTATCGTGCCATACTCATAAGTAAAAGAAAATGAATGATAACAAAGCAATCTTTTAGAGAAAATGGTTCTTATGTTATGTATGGCAGGTATGATTTTTTATTATTTGATAAGTTAGCTATAATAACTGAGCGGTCACTCAAAGGAATATCCTTCCCCCAGCAACTCTCCAACCGTAACCTCCAGCGCCTTCGCAATAGCCACCACCTCATAATCTTGGACAAGTCTATGCTGACCTTCCAATCTTGATAAACTGGTCGGGCTGATATCCAAACCAAAGGTTTGTAACCGGGCAAGAAAATCCTTCTGCTTCATTTTCTTAGCTTTGCGAATTGCTACGACTCGGCTCCCGATGATGTTTTTGTCACCTGGGGGCTCTTTGCGATGTCTCATTCCCATGTCACCTCACAATATTAACCAAATTGTATGCGAGGTAGGAGTTGTTTTAATGCGGATATCGAATTAAAATGAAATAAACCGATAAACGCATTAAAATGTCTATACATCGTCTACTACCATAGCTTTGACAGAAAGGTGAGGGTACAATGCAAAATCTAATTTACAAGTATGAGGAGGAGAAGCAAAGACTGAATGAACTCGGGCAGAGGTTACTGGAAGAAGGGGTTCCGTTAAGCACTAATGAGGCGCTTCAGGCTCAGAGTCGCAGGGTGGATGAGCTTATTAATCAGATGTATCAAGAAAGGAACGGAAATTCAGAGGCTTTGCATTTAAACTTCTGTCCAGGGGGAGATGTGGTGAGTTTTCCAACGTGGTTTATACAAACAATTCAGGGTCGACTAAATGAGGTGACTGCACAAATAGAATATGAGTCCGAGCCTAGGCAAGCTTTTGAAGAAGAGAGTGAGGCATTTCAGGCGTTGTTCGACTCCTTAGATATCGCACGTATGCCGAAATTTGAGGATTGGGAGAATAAACTCCTGGTAAAGCAATCCGTCCTTTATGAACGCCTATATCTTCAAGGCCTTAAGGATGGAATGCAGCTTGCACATTCCTTTAATGCTCCTTCTGTTCTCTCGGAGTAAGCACAATAGACAACATAAGGATATTCACGTTTGGGCTGTCCACGCGACAGTCCTTTTCTTATGCTCATTAATGGGAGGGAATCCTTCCCATATTGTCGAATTACCATACATATTGTAAATCCAGAGGATATGAGGTTGGGCTATGTTTGGAGAACTAAAGAAACTCTTCCAAAAGTCAGACACTAAGCCGCAACAGGCTGCGCACAAGGCACATGCTCCAAAGCCTAAACCCAAGGTTGCTCCCACCCGAATTGGTGAACTAGGCGAGCATAAAATTAACATTCAGCTTGATCAGCTACCTAAGGACTGCAAATTCTTAAGCGATCTGCTGCTCCCTAATCCCAAATCCAGAACAGGTTATGCCCAGGTTGATCATGTTGTTATTTCCCCATATTGCGTATTTGTTATTGAGACAAAAAACTACAATGGAGAAATTAAAGGTGGGCGGGCGGATCAGCAATGGTCGGTGAGTAACCGGTACAAGATGTATAATCCGCTGAAGCAGAACTATGGGCATATCAAGGCCATTGAGGGTCTTATAAAAGACGTAGCCGCTGTAAAATACATCTCTATGATTTCATTCACGATGAGATGTAGGTTCAGCATTGACCCGGAGCTGCGAAAGATTCAATCGGACGAACTGGTTGTCTATGATGTCGAATTAAGTGAATTTATCTCTAGGAAGCTGATCAGCTTGAAGGCGGGAACCTCTGAGCCTCCTATTTCTGCGGCACATCTCCAAACCATATATGATCGTCTGGTTCAGGCTAACATCACCGATGCCGAAATACGTAAGCTTCATATAGATAAAATCAAGAAAAGGGGCTGAATGAAATGCCGATCTACAACAAGCTTGTTCGTGACAAAATCCCTGAGATTATCCAAAGTACAGGTAAGAACTCTAACTGCATCACCTTAGAGTATGAATCCTATGTTTCTGAACTGAAAAAGAAGCTTCGTGAAGAGGTAGAAGAGTATAACCAAGCCGCTGGTGATGCAGAGGCGGTGGAAGAGTTGGCCGATATTCTTGAGGTAGTCCATGCTCTTGCTCAATTACATAAGATCCTGCCAGAGGATCTAGAGAAGGTGCGCGCCAAGAAAGCTGAGGAACGTGGAGCCTTTAGAGATCGAACTTTCCTAATTGAAGTGACGGAGTAGCCACTTTCGCTTGAAATTAAATGTGCCTATTGGGGGATCAACATGACATTACCAGAATCCATTAGTCAAATTTTCAAGAAAAAACAAAAATCATACAAGATGGTTCTTGTCTTATCCTTAATTGAAGAGTTGAAAAATACTAATCAAGAGAGAGCGGCCTTTGATAAAGTGAAGGAGCGATTTCTGGGTTATTATATACAGCAACAAGACAATGGCCATAGGGTGGATGAGCCACCTTCCCGCTATCACTCCCGGTGGAGTGAGATAACAAAAGGCCAACTTAATGCTATTTTGACGACACCTGTTAAGGTGCTTTCAGAAATAATTTCGGTTGATAATGAGGATAATTCAATTGGTTTCAATCCAGAGGTGAAGCATAAACTCGGAGAGGCTGGCCTAACTCAACTTGAGAATCTGGCACAAGAAGAGCTACACAAGTACAATGCGGCAATGCAACAGTTCTCTCTGAAAAAACACCTGGAGAATATTATGGAGCATTATGTTCAGGCCAAAAGAGAACCTTTTAAGGATCATTCCTTAGGCATCTTATTACGCAGGACGATTCCATCTGAGCTAAGAGCGTTGCCTTTCCTGAATGAAGAATACTATAAGATTCAAGGCTCTATTGGGCAGGGAAAATGGGCGGATGTACCTTGGTTCTCCATATTAGATAAAAGAATTACTAGTACCACGCAGAGCGGTGAGTATGTCGTCTATCTTTTTGCGGAAGATATGAGTGCTGTGTATCTATCATTTGCTCAAGGAGTAACAATTACACCGAAGGAGAAGGGGAGCGACGATAAGTATACCTACCTACGCAATAAAACCCAAGAAATTCGTAAGCTCATTCCTCTCACAAATATGAATAAGGACGAGAATATTCAGCTCCTGGGCCATGGCCGAGGGAAGGATTATCAGGCATCTACGGTTGCATACATAAAGTATGAACGTGGTAAAGTGCCTTCGGATGAGACATTGATACAGGATCTACAGAACGTAGTGGAAGATTATCGCATCTACGTTGAAGAGCATGTACTTAATGAAACGGCAAGCACTCTGGAGGTAGAGTCAGTGACAGAGCATATCGAATCCGTACCTGAGCCGATTGAAGACGCTGAAATCCCCTCTATCCTCCACCACATCCAATCCCACATCCGCCGCCAGGGCTTCTTTTTCCCGGAGCATCTGATTGAGAACTTCTACCTGTCGTTGAAGGCGAAGCCGTTCGTGATTCTGGCGGGGATCTCGGGGACGGGGAAGACGCGGCTGGTGAAGCTGTTTGCAGAGGCGCTGGGGGCGACGCGGGATGATGGGCAGTTTACGTTAATTCCGGTACGGCCGGATTGGAGTGATCCTGCGGATCTGCTGGGGTATAAGGATCTGGCGGGGCGGTTCCAGCCGGGGCCGGTGACGCAGGTGTTCATGGAGGCGCGGCAGCCGGAGAACCGGCACAAGCCGTATTTGATCTGCCTGGATGAGATGAACTTGGCCCGCGTGGAGCATTATTTCAGCGATCTGTTAAGTGTGCTGGAGACGCAGGAGTGGCGGGAGGGAGAGATTCAGACGCAGGCGCTGATCTCTGCTGCCATGCTGGGTACGCCTGAGGATGAGCTGAAGTACGGCGGCCTGGGCATCCCGGAGAATGTGTTCCTGATCGGGACGGTGAATATGGACGAGACCACACACCCTTTTAGCAAAAAAGTCCTCGACCGCGCCAGCACCCTGGAGTTCAATTACATCAATCTGCAGCAGTATCCACAGGCGATGACGCAGGAGGCGGACGGTGCCGCTGAGCTGGCGGAGCTGAATCATCTGTTCCTCCGTTCCGATTACCTATTCTTGGCCGATGCCTACGATACTCATCAGGAGCTTGTGGTGCGGACGACCGGAAGGCTGGTTAGGATCAACGCGCTGCTGGAGGATATTCATGCCCATGTGGGGTTCCGGGTGCGGGATGCGGTCTGCTTCTATATGATCTATAACGAGCGGTATGGCCTGATGGATGAGGAAGAGGCGTTCGACTGGCAGCTCCTGCAAAAGCTTCTCCCGCGCATTCAAGGCAGTCATTCCTCAGTGCGCCGGGTCCTGCTGGGCTTAATGAAGGAGGCCATTGGGAATGGTACCGGACTAGCCGTGAATATCGAATCGCTCATGGAGGATGCTTCTCCGCTCTATCTGAAGTGGGCTGGCGGGCAGACGCCGCCTGGGGTGAAGCATCCGCAGAGCGCCCGCAAATTGGCTTACATGCTGAGGAGGCTGGAGGAAGATGGATTCACCTCATACTGGCTCTCGTGATCAGGCGGTAGAATTGCTGCGGGTGGAGACGGAGCTGTTCACGCTGTATCTTCTGGGGAAGCCCTATCATCCTACGGTGGAGACGCTGCAATTGCATCGTTCTACAGAGCAGGAGTGGGTGGAGGCCACGCTTGGCATAAGTTGTTCGGAGCGGCTGGGTGAGGTGCAGATTAAGGTGTTCTCGCCGGAAGCCTATGGGCTGGTGGATTGGGTGCCGGGGGAGAGGGCTTGTCCTTGCTTTTATGAGACGCAGTCTTACGAGCTTGTGCTTCAGACTAAGGGGGCGGCGAACCTTACGTTCTATCATGAGAATGTGCTGCTCCGGCAGGCGGTGAAGCCGCTGGGGGACTCGATTCTGGCGGGCGTGCTGAACTTCAAGAATGAGGTCGGACTGACGGAATGGGAGATTCGGGGGGACGGGAGGACGCTGCTGCGGGTGGAGATGGAGATTTTCCCCTCGAAAATGGATTACAAGCTGGATTACCAGAACCTTCTGCATGAAGTGAATGCGCAGATCTATAATCTGGCCTTCGACTTCCTGCGCCGCACCTACCAGCTTACCGGGCTGCGGGAGACGCAGCATCAGAGCCTGACGGAATTCTTCGCGATCCTCCAGCATATCTTCAGACAGCTGCTGGAGGCCGTGGAGCGGATTAACAAGAACCCTAACTATGCGCTGCTCCAGGACCGCCGTCTAAGGGATGCGA
Organism: Paenibacillus sp. FSL R7-269; assembly: GCF_000517865.1. Taxonomy (NCBI): domain Bacteria; kingdom Bacillati; phylum Bacillota; class Bacilli; order Caryophanales; family Paenibacillaceae; genus Paenibacillus; species Paenibacillus sp. FSL R7-269. The sequence continues at coordinate 29,031 of NZ_ASPS01000016.1, read as the reverse complement.
GCCGGGTCAAAAAAGCCGGAAAAGAGAACATCCGCGAGCTCGCCAAGCATCCTGAACGGTTAAGGGAGGACGCGAAGCATGGCTTCTTAAGCATTGACAACCGAAGCTACACGGCCACACACCTGATGGAGACGCGGAAGCGCCTCGCCTATGATACGAATGAGAACCGTTTGGTCCGCTGGATGCTGGAGAGGATTCACGGGAAGCTGAAGAGTCTTAAGAACCGCTGGAGAGAGAATAGCCGAACATCCGACCCTTTGCTGATTACAAGGCTGGATTCTATGCTCACGCAGATCGGCCGGGTGCTCCAAATGGACTTTGTGCGTGAGGCTGGTGTGCTGAAGCAGATGTCCGTGACATTGGTGCTGCAAATGGCTCCTGGTTACCGGGAGGTGTACCGCTGCTATCTCATGCTGCTCAAAGGGCTGTCGATCCAAGGCGATCTCCTTCGCCTATCCATGAAGGATGTCGCGCAGCTCTATGAGTACTGGTGCTTCCTCAAGCTGAATCAGCTGCTGGGGCAGAAGTATAAGCTGGTGAAGCAGGATATTATCCGGGTGAACCGCAGCGGGATCTTTGTGACGCTGGACCGTTCGCAGAGCGCTAGGATGGTGTATGAGAATCCGGTCAATGGGGAGCAATTCATCCTGTACTATAACGCGATTCCTGAGAGGGATAAGACGCCGACACTGAGCCAGCGCCCGGACAATGTGCTTACGCTGAAGAAGAAGGATGCGGGGCAGGTGAAGGAGTATAAGTATGTTTTTGACGCGAAGTACCGGTTGAATCCTGCCTATCCCGACACCCCCTATGAGAAAAGGTACGGGCAGCCCGGGCCGGAGGAGGACGACATTAATACGATGCACCGCTACCGGGACGCGATTGTGTATCAGGAGCAGGGCTCGGGGGAGTATGAGCGCAGCATGTTCGGGGCCTATGTGTTATTCCCTTACCCGGATGAGGAGCGGTTCAAGAGCCATCAGTTCTACCGCAGCATTGAGCTGCTCAACATCGGTGCCTTCCCGTTCCTGCCGAATGCTACAGGTCTGGTGGAGCAATTCCTGGAGGAGATTATCCGCGACAGCCCGGAGAAAGCCTACGAACGATCGACACGCCCGCGCGGCACGAAGGAGTATTATGCCGATAAGCTGGCGGGTAAGAATGTATTAGCCGGTTCTGTCCGGGGGCCGGAGCAGATTGGGGTGGCGGTGCGGAACGCTTTTTATCATATGCCGCTTAAGAATCTTGCCAGCCAGAAGCTGCTGACCCAGATTGAATACATCGCAATGTGCCAATCCCGCAAGAAGTTCATTGATCCGGCCAAAACAGGCATTCACTGGGTAGGCAGGGTAGCGGATTGGAAGGTGCTGCGGCGTAAGGAGATTACCGAGGTACCTTGCCGTCCGGGTACAGAAGAGGACCTGTATGTCCGGTTCACCATTGAAGAATGGAAGAGGTTAGCTGACCCTATTGCGCTAGGAGGGCAAGGGATTCTCACGGTGCTCCATACCAGCAAGTATATTCTGGACCGGGCCCTGGAGATTGCCGAGCTTCGTCTGGATACCGAGACCGAACTGCGCGAATGGCGGGAGAAGCGCCGCAAGGGCCGGGTGAAGGTGAGACTGGATCATGAGGAGTATGTGGATTTGGGTCGGGTGGTGGAGGTTAGGAATATTTGATAGAGACCTGGAGAAGCGTAGACATTTCGATTCGTTTGAAAAAAAGGAGAGGTTGATGAATTATGAATCATAGCCAACGTCCATTCTTTCGGTTCGCTATGAAAACCTTGATTATGCTGCTGTGCGCTGGTCTGCTGCCACTCGTGCATACAGGGGCCCCGGCGCAGGCAGCACCGGTAGTGGGGAACCAGATCAGGCCGCTGTTGATCAACAATCAATATGTGCTGTTTCCGGGCAAGCTGGCTCCCTATATCGAGGCAGGCAAGTTAATGGTACCTGTCCGTGCGTTTGCAGGGGCGCTGGGTGCACAACTGACCTATGATGCCGCCTCCAAAAGCTCTACGATCTCGCTTCTTGGGGAGAGCGTGGGGCAGCTGCGGGCCGGGCAGGCCACGGCGGTGAACAAAGACGGCATTTCAATAGCACTGGGGACAGCCCCGCAATTGCGGGAGGGCGTGCTGTTTGCACCCATGAATCCGATCCTCACCGGGCTGAAAAAGCTGAAATGGGAGAACATGTCTAACCTGCTTAACCGCAATGTACTGCTGGTGCAGGGACGGGGCGACACGGTGCTGCCGCAGGCCAAGTCTTGGCAGAGCGTGACTCCGTTTGGAAATGTGCCTGGAGAGCACCAGAATCCCTTTTACCCTACTCTGCTTACACAGTCTGCCGACGGGAAAGGCTTCCGGCTGGCGTTGAGCGTGATTAATGCTTCCGGGTTTGTCATTCCCAAGGGAGCTTCCAGCTTGGAGTTCGTTGCTGTGAACAGCCAGGGTCAGGCCGTTGTCCGGCAGCTTCCAGGCCCCTTGAAGGAGGCGCCTAAGGCAGGAGCTCTGTCATTCACAATCAATGTGCCCACAGCGCCGGATTATGTGATTTTCAATTCACGGATTAAGTAAAAAACACAAGGAGGCCAGGCCTGCCATGGACACCCCGGAACACATTCAGAAGCTGCACGATGAACATAGAAAGGAATGGTTATCGGCTAAGCCAGAGGCGCGCATAATACGCTTCTATGAAACGGATAAGCCTTACGGCTGTTTTTCTAATTTTGCGAAGTATCCGATTCTGTTAAAAGGCAAAGAGTGGGCGACATCGGAGCATTACTTTCAGGCGCAGAAGTTCGCAGGGACTGAGCATGAAGAGGAGATCCGGCTCGCCAGTACGCCTATGATCGCAGCCAGGATGGGTCGGGAGCGGAATCGGCCGCTGCGCCCGGATTGGGAGGAGTGCAAGGTTCAGGTGATGCGGGAGGCATTGATTGCCAAAGTCGAGCAGCATTCTGTGATCAAGTCCATCTTGCTATCTACAGGCGATTGTACCCTTGTTGAGCATACCTCGAATGATGCCTATTGGGGAGACGGCGGGGACGGGCAGGGCGGCAATATGCTGGGCAAGCTGCTGACGGAGATTCGGGATGGTCTTGCGGGATACAGCCCCGAGTTCTTTTTGCCCGAATGGATGGTGTATCCTGATCTTCCTCCCTTCAGTATGGGCTGGAGAATGGGCGCGGGGGAGGATTATTTGGTGCAGCTGCGGGATTGGAGAGGGAAGCAATCATCGGAAGCTCTTAAGGAGTACGATGGGTATTTTAACCCGCCGGAGGAGTGGGCTCGGGCTAATGAGTAATTCTAAGAAAATAGATATCTCTATACATTTTCTTACTTTATGAAATGATTTGTGGTATAGTAAAGGCAGAAAAAACGTAGAATACAAAGAGAGCCGTGCTCGATACACGACTCTCGGAGCAATAGCCGCTTTTAAGGGCGGTGGCTTTCGGAATATCAGTTAAGAAATAGACCGATTCCTTGGTGAGGGCGGTCTATTTCTTTTTGTGGAAAGAGAGAATCAACACAACCAGAGTCGCGAACGAAATCATTAGCGTCAATGCTTGGTATACCTCCACAGGCTTCACCTCCCTTCCGGGAGATTAGCCGACCGCCCATATAAGCCTTTCTATTGCTTCAGCGATTATACCATGAATGGAAATTTTTGAATATACGAACAGCGCAGACTCATCCAATGGAGCCCGCCGGAAGAGGGGCTAGGGGTACTGAGAAATTTTGAGAGAGTGGTGCAATAGGCAGAAGAAAGTATAATGAAAAAAGAAAGCCGTGCGGCGAACACGACTCTCGGAGCAATAGCCGCTTTTAAGGGCGGTGGCTTCAAAAGTTTATCCATTGAAATAGGATCGCTTCCTTAGACCAGGGCGGCCTAATTCTTCATGGGGGAATTAAGCAATGCGATAATGAACATGCCGAACATGAACAACAGGGATTACGAATGGAATACACAAACCGAATCCTTAACCAAGCCCAAAAGCAGGCTCCCCCACCTGCCTTTGGGCTTTTTCCTATGCCTCTTAAAATCCCCCCCTCTGGAAATTTATTCTTCCATCGTAATACTTCCGCCATGTTCGTTCCGCCGGATATCAGCGATGATAGACCCTGTAAGATAACGCGGAGCGCGTTCATCCTGCATCCGGTTCTTATCCGGGCGGGCGTAACGAGGCGGGGATCTCTGGTGATCCCGCAGTGCCGGCATGTATGTTACGGTATCCTGTACGGTCCGTTTCGGTAAGAGCAACTAAGGGGTTCGATTCCCCGATCGCCTTCACAGCGACGTTGGTTACACTCGATTTCCATCGAGCCACAATTGAAGCACAATCTGAGTAAGGAAACCAATGGACAGCATCCCTGGCGGCTGGTGTAGCGCTACTGCGGCAGGGCTTTGTAATCCGTGGATACCGATTGAAGGACTGCCGGGGAGGCAGTGGCTAGGACAAAAGTGAACGCAACCGCCCGAAGGTGGGGTAGCCCCGTACACAAGCAGTCCTCCCAGATCTCCCGGCAGACCGGCTGTCTCAAGCGTGATTCCGTCCGGGTCCGCAGCGGGATTCTGTCATCCATTGGTCCAATCATGAAGGGGGTATTACATACGATGTTGAAGACAATCACGATTCAAGCGGACCAGCGCGGTCTGCTCTTTCATAAGGGAAGTTATGTGAAGCGGCTGCTGCCGGGAACCTACCGTTATTTCTCATGGTCGCAGCATTCTGTTGTGATCATGAATATTGCCAAGCCGTTCAGTGTGGAGGGCAAGGACCTGCAGCTGTTTTTACAGGATGATGATCTCCTGCGGGAGCTTGAGGTGGTACGTGTACAGGATCATGAGAATGTGCTGCACTACGAGGATGGTCAGTTCATGCAGCTGCTGAAGCCGGGGGTGTATGCGTATTGGAATCTGCTGAGGAAGCACACCTTCGTACACACCGACATTCGTGTGCCGGAGCTGCCCGCCGGGATCGACCGCTCGATCATCGCACGGCTTACGCCGCACCTGCAGAGCTGCGAAATCGCCAGCCACGAGCTGGGGTTCCTATTCTATGACCATACGCTACAGCGGGAGCTGACGCCGGGCAAATATTATTTCTGGAAGGGACCGGTCTCGGTACTGACCAAGAAGGTCGATCTGAGACAGCAGCAGATGGACCTGCTCGGCCAGGAGATGATGACGGAAGATAAGGTTACGCTGCGCCTAAACTTCGTCTGCCAGTACCGGATCGTAAGTCCGCACCGCGTGCTGGAGATGAAGGATTTCGATGAGCAGATTCATATCCAGCTTCAGCTCCTGCTGCGCGAGTATGTCGGGACGCTGAGATTGGACGATCTGCTGAAGCAGAAGGAGGATGTGGCGACGTTCATTCTGGACCGTATCCGGGAGAAGGAGGAGGAGTTCGGGGTGAGTTTCCTTGGGGCGGGCGTGAAGGATGTCATTCTGCCGGGAGACATGAAGGAGATCCTGAACACTGTGCTGCTCGCTGAGAAAAAAGCCCAGGCCAACCTGCTCACCCGCCGGGAAGAGACAGCCTCAACGCGCAGCCTGCTGAATACGGCGAAGCTGATGGACGAGAACCAGACGCTGTTCCGGCTCAAGGAGCTGGAATTCCTGGAGAAAATCTGCGACCGGATCGGCTCCATCTCGGTCACCGGCGGCGGTGATCTGCTGGAGCGGTTAAGCTCACTGATCGGCGCAAGTAAATAGACAAGAATCGCCCTCCACACAGCTCAGCTTATGAGCTAGTGGAGGGCGATTCTTATTGTATGAGAAGCTCCTTACATCGGTACGACTACGCTTAATCTACTTCACCAACCCCGTCAAATACCCGTAATGCTCCCCCTCCATCTGGTCCAGAGGGATGAAGCGGATAGAGGCGCTGTTGATGCAGTAGCGCTTGCCGCCGCGGTCTGCGGGACCGTCGTCGAAGACATGGCCCAGGTGGATGTCGCCGGATTGGCTGCGGACCTCGGTGCGTTCCATGCCGAAGCTGGTATCCGTATCATAGGTGACGACCTGCGGGGCAATGGGCTTGGTGAAGCTGGGCCAGCCGCAGCCGGAGTCGTATTTATCCTTGCTGGAGAAGAGGGGCTGACCCGTGGCGATATCGACATACAGGCCAGCCTCGTAGTTATCCCAATAGTCGTTGCTGAAGGCACGCTCCGTGTCATTCTTGACGGCTACCGCGTATTGATCGGCAGTTAACCGCTCCTTCAGTTCTGCGTCGGAAGGGCGCGGGTATTGGGCCGGGTCGATGACCGGCTCTTGCTCATCCAGGATGCTTAAGTCAATGTGGCAGTACCCGTTCGGGTTCTTCGCCAAGTAGTCCTGATGATATTCCTCCGCCAGATAGTAGTTCTCCAGAGGAAGGACTTCGGTTACGATTTTCTTGTCATACTTGGTCTGCTCCTGTGCTACAGCCTGCTGGATAACAGCTGCATCCTCCGGGGACGAATAGTAGATTCCTGACCGGTATTGAACGCCCCGGTCATTGCCTTGCTTGTTCAGGCTGGTCGGGTCAACAACCTTGAAATAAGCTTCCAGGAGCTGCTTCAGGGTGACCTGCTTCGGATCGTACTTCACATGCACAGTCTCCGCGAACCCCCGGTCCCCGCGAATAACATCCTCGTAGGTCGGATTCTCGCCTTTCCCGTTGGCATAGCCTGAGGTGACATCCTGAACTCCCTGAATGCGGGCCATATACGCTTCCACACCCCAGAAGCAACCGCCTGCCAGGTACAGGCTACGCAGATCCTTCTCGGCTATACTTGCGGTTTTGACCGCTGGAACCGGGGCGGCAGCTGAGGTGGAGCTCATTCCCGCGAAGGTGTCCTTAATCAGCTCGTTGGAGGCATGACCCGGGAGGGACTTCACCAGCATTCCTTCTTCATCTATATAAAAAGAGCTGGGATACGCCCGTACCTGAAACTCCTTGGCCCATGTCCCGTCTTCATCGAGCAGCACAGTCAGATTGTCATACGGCTGCTTGTTGAACCAGTCCGTGAACTCCTTGGCGGATTTCTCGCCTTTGTAGCCTGGGGTTACAATCGATACCACCTGGAAGTCCTTCTCCTGGCCGGCCAGCGTATTCAGTTCCTCCAGACCGGCAAGGCAGATGGAGCACCAGGAGGCCCAGTATTTCACATAGACCTTCTTGCCCTTCAGATCCTCGAGCTTCAGCGAATCACCCTTCAGATCCTGCAGGGCGAATGCCGGAGCCGGCTTCCCCTTGCTCATAGCTGCGCCAGAGTCTGTCTTACCTGCTCCTGCCTCCGGCTTGACGCCGCAGGCGGCCAGGACCGCGAGCATTCCGCCAATGACCATGAGCATTCCGAACCACTGCCATATCTTTTTCATACCTGATTCCTCCTCCCGTTATTGAATCCAGCTCACAATCGTATTCAGCTGGTCTGTCATTAGCAGCAGCCCCATGGCGATCAGCATACAGCCGGAGGCGATCTTAATTCCGCCCATGAACCGGTACAAGCGGCGAATCCGCTGCACCAGATAGTCTGAGAAGACGGATAGTATAAGGAAAGGAATTGCCAGACCCAGCGTGTACAGCAGCATGAGGAATCCTCCGTAAGCAGGGGAGCCCTCCCCGGCAGCGATACTGAGAATGCCCGCCAGTACCGGGCCAATGCACGGCGTCCACCCGAAGCTGAACGTCAGGCCGAGCAGGAAGGCCCCGATATAGCCGCCACGTGCTGCGCGGGGACTGGACAGCTTTTTTTCCCGTTCGAGCCAGGAGATCTTGATTAGTCCGGTCTGGTAGATTCCGAATAAAATGACAATCGCTCCGCAGACGGCAATGAACCTGGAGCTTGAAATGACATTGCCAAGAATGCCGGAGCCGAAGCCCAGGGTGATGAAGACCACAGATAGTCCAAGCACGAAGATTAGGGTCCGCAGCATGAATACCGAACGGAACCGCAAGGAGCCTGCGTCCACCCCTCCCTGATTCACATTGCCCGCCAGGCTTCCGGACAGATACGAGACATAGACCGGAAGCAGCGGCAGAATACAGGGTGCAAAAAACGATAATACCCCTGCGCCGAAGACGCCGAACAGGAATACAAAATCACCAGCCATCTCTATCACCACCTATATGAATACGCTTCTCTAAAGCTAAGGCTTACCGGCTGGTGTAGATGGGGACCGTGAACCAGAAGCAGCTTCCAGAACCTTTAGTGCTCTCTACGCCGATCTTGCCGCCATGCAGTTCTACAATGGATTGTGCGATGGCAAGACCCAGTCCGGCGCCTCCGCTATTCTTACTGCGTGATTTATCTATCCGGTAGAACCGTTCGAAGATCCGTGAGGTCTCCGCAGCTTCAATTCCCTGACCCTCATCGCTCACAGCGATTCGCAGGAACGGGCCTTCCTCGGCGGCGGACAGCACGATATGGCCTTCTTCAGGAGAATGTTGAACCGCATTCTGCACAAGATTGGACAGCACCCGCTTAATCTGCGTGGGCATCATCAGGGCCGCGGGCAGCTTTTCCGGCAGCTCAATCTCGACCTTCAGCCGCTTCTCCGCCAGATGGAAGGAGAAGCTCTCCAGCGTGCTGATCAGCAGCTCATCCGCATGGCAGGGCTGCGGGTCGAAGGTTCCGCCGCTGGCCTCCAGGCTGGATAGTTCAAAGAGGTCCTGGATCAGCCCCGCCAGCCGCTTCGTCTCCAGCCGGATCGTATTCAGATACCGCTGGAAGGTCTCTTCGTCCTTGATCACATCATCCTCCAGCGCTTCTACGAACGACTGAATGGAGGCAAGAGGGGTCCGCAGATCGTGGGAGACATTGGCGATCAGCTCCCGCCGGGCGGACTCGGACTGGTGGAGATGGTCGAAGCTCTCTTTTAACTTACTGCTCATCTCATTGAATTGCCGGGCCATCAGCTTGAACTCGTGCGGGCCGATGGTGGGGACCTCGGTGTGGAAATCCCCCTCGGCAATCCGTACCGTCTGCTCCGTAATCCGGGCAATGGACTTCTCCACCGGCCGCGTCAGCAGATGCTGCAGGACGAAGGAGAACACGCCGATCCCGGCTGTGATGCCCGACAGATAGTATAGCTGATCAATGGTCAGCAGCATCCGGGAATAACTGACGAATAGACAGATCAACAATACGCCGATCCCCGTGAGACTGGACAATAATAGATAGGTGCGCAGCTTCATCAGATGCCATCACCCGCAAACTTATATCCGATTCCCCAGACCGTCTTGATGTATTTCGGGTCGGAGGGAGTCTGTTCGATCTTCTCGCGTAATCTTCTTATATGCACCGTAACGGTAGTCGTATCTCCTTCATAGCTGAAATCCCAGATCTTGCTCAGCATCTGCGTCCGGGAGAACACCTGCCCCGGATGGCTCGCCAGCAGATACAGCATTTCGAATTCGGTCACCGTCAAGTCAATCGCCTGCCCGCTGATCTCCACCGTACGCTTCCCGACATCGAGGGTCAGTCCTTCGTACTTGATTGTGTGCTCAGCGGCGGTAGCCGGCGATACCTGGACAACTCTCATTCTGCGCAGAATCGCCTGCACCCGCAGTACGAGCTCCCTTGGACTGAAGGGCTTAGTCAGATAATCATCCGCCCCCATCGTCAGCCCCATCAGCCGGTCCTGCTCCTCGCCGCGCGCCGTCAGCATGATGATCGGGAGATCTTCGGTCTGCCGGATCTCGCTGCATACCTCCCAGCCATTCTTATGCGGCATCATCAAGTCAAGCACAATCAGGCTTGGAGACTGGCTGCGCCATAGCTCTAGCGCCTCCAAGCCATCCTTGGCGGTGGTGACCAGATACCCCTCCCGTTCCAGATACCTGCGGCACACATCGGTAATATTCGGATCATCATCCGCGACCAGCACTCGTTCATTCATCTTAACCCACCCCATATCTGTCCAAAATCCATTTGATTCCATCATATCATATGGCGGGGGTCCGGCTCAGTCCGGCTTATTTCATGGCCTTGGCAGGCTTCATGTACATGGTCACTACCGTATCCGCCACATAAGTGCTGCCATCGTACAGGGCCGGAGCCATGCTCAGATTAACCGTCTTACCGTCGACCATCATTTTTTTCGACCCAATCATAACCTTGATCATCTTGCCCATCGGCATCATGCCGTCGTCCATCATCTTGCCGTCATCCATCATCTTGCCGTCATCCATCATCTTGCTATCGTCCATCGTCTTGCTGTCGTCCATCATCTTGCCATCGTCCATCATGTCGCCATCGTCCATCATCTTGCTGTCGTCCATCGTCTTGCTGTCGTCCATCATCTTGTCCATGTACATCAGCGAGACGGAGCGGTCCTTGCTGTTCCATTCAATGCTGTAGCCGTACATCATGGCGGCCTGTCTTAGGTTCATCAGCTCCATGCCGTCTTTCTTCATCGTCTTGATGCCTGCCGCCGCACCGGAGATGCCGGACACCGCCAGAGAGAGAACCAATACTGCCGCTATCATGAACCGTTTGCCTGCTTTGCTGTTACCCATGCTAATCACGCTCCATTTCTTTGTAGTGGTTACATGGAACAGAATAAACGGGAGAGCTTACGATTCTCTAAGCGAAATCTTACGATTGTATTACGGCGGCGCAAAGAACGTATAACTTCTCCCTATAGCCAGATATCAGTTATAAGTGTTACGTCTAATGCCGTACTCCATGCTAGAATTTATACACAAAGACAGAACAGTGGAACTAGAGGAGGGCTAATCATGTGTGATAGATTTCAGATCGTAGGCAGCCTGCTGCGTCCGGCGGAGCTATTAGAATATAAGCAGCAGATTGAACACCGGGACGATATTCAGTATCCTTTTTACGGGGATTTCCAGGGCTATGAGCAGTGTGAGGCGAAGGCGATTCAGTCGGTAGTCGAGCAAGCGAAGGAGAATGGGCTATCGATTCTGACGGATGGAGAGTATTCCAAGTCGATGTGGCATCTGGACTTTGCGTGGGGCTTCCAGGGGATGGAGCGCTATATCGCGCCTCACGGGTATTTCTTCAGAGACGTTGACGGCACCTCCAAATACGAGACGCGCAAAGACATCGGTCTGCGCATCACAGGCGAGCTGGGCGGTAAGAATCACCACTTCCTTCAGGCGTACCGCCAGCTTCAAGAGCATGCGGGAGACAGGGAGACGAAGCTGTGCGTGCCTTCGCCGTCCCATATCTTCGGAGAGCTGTCCTGGTCGGATAACCTTGGCGGCGAAGGTGCAGTGTACCAGAACCGTGATGAGCTGAAGGCCGGTCTAGTGACGGCATATAAGGATTTTGTAGGGGAATTCGCAGCCGCTGGCGGTAAGATTCTGCAATTCGACGACTGCCTCTGGGAGCTATTCGCGGACGATAATCCGAATTCGCCCTTTACCGGTGAGGCAATCAACCATGAAGAAGTACAGAGTCTCGCTACAGAGTTCATCGATATTAACAACACCATTATTGATTACGGACATAGCTTGGGGCTGCTTATGTGGACCCATAACTGCCGCGGGAATTATGATTCCCGGAATATGGGCGGCGGCTCTTATGTGAAGATTGCCAACCTGTTCCTGAAGCAGCTGAAGTACGACCGCTTCTTCCTGGAGTGGGACGACGAACGCGCGGGCTCGCTGGAGGCACTTGCCGTGTTCAAGGATAGACCGGAGACGGAAATTGTACTAGGCTTGCTGTCTTCCAAAACCAGTACGCTGGACGATGAGACCCGTGTCCTCCGCATGCTGGATGAAGCGTCCACGATCATTCCGAAGGAGAGATTACTGCTCTCCCACCAATGCGGCTTCGCGTCCTGCGACGGGGGTAATGAGCTGACGGAAGCGGAGCAATGGGCGAAGATCAGACAGGGGCAAAAGATTGCTCAGCAATACTGGGCTTAACTTCATTAATAGGCAGCAACTGTTCATAAAAGCAAGCCCGCATCTGGCAACAGGATGCGGGCTTATTGATTGTTTAGGTAACATGTATAGAGGATTCCTGCAAGAAATGCAACATTGCTGCCCATTAGAAGCGTCTTACGCTGAAATTCTGCACGAAATGCAACAAATCCAGTGCTAACTTGCTCTAAACACCGAAATTTGTGTGAATAATGCAACATTGTACATTCAGTAAGTAATAGTTAAAGAGGAATCCTGCAAGAATTGCAACAATTCTCTATACAAGCGGCTGGTAAGAGAAGGCATCGCATCCTTCACCCGACAGGGTGATTTCCTAATGTTTCGGTCTATATCACCTGCTATATAGATTAAACTTGAAAATTAAAGTTAAGGGAAAAGTGGCGGAGGGGAATTTTGGAACTGTAGGAGCGGAAGCGCCCGCCTGAAGGCTTTCCGCAGGAAAGCTCGCATCGTAAGCATAGGCTGTGTTTGGATTTCCACTGCGCGTAGCAGTTTTAATCAAGAAATTCAAACACAACAGCGGCCGGAAGTCCAAAACTTCTCTGGAGTCACGGCCAATCCCAAAAGAAAAAAATATTAGTTCAATTTATATAGCTAAACAACATGTCGCATTTATCCGGCTGTAATGTCGCAAAAGTACATGGAAACAGAGGCAGCAGATCGGATATACTCGCTTTAACAATTATGATAATGAAAATCATTATCACATAATACATAACAGGGGGAGTCAGTGTGAACAGAGCAACACAGAAACAAGAGGCCGGCAGGAAGAAATTCGCCGCTGGGCAATCAGGATTATTCATGGTATGGATGCTGGCACTGGTATTGGTACTGACAGCTTGCGGATCTGGAGGGGGAGCTAATGCAGGGACAGCCGCACAGCCGTCTGCGTCAGCTGAACCGTCTCCGTCGGCTGAAGCACAGGCGCAGGCATCACCGGAGGCACAGGCGACAGCAGCCTACCCGGTTACTCTTAAAGATATGAAAGGTGAACATACGCTGACGGAGAAGCCGAAGGTGATCGCTGTGCTTGACGTGAAATTCGCCGATCAGCTGATCGCGCTTGGAGAGAAGCCGGCAGGCAGCGTGGTTGCTGGAACCAAGGACGAGTTCCCGGAATATCTGAGTGCTCAGATGGATGGTGTGAAGGTCCTGGGTACACGCGATGAGCCCAATCTGGAAGCAATTGTGGCGCTGAACCCGGATCTGATCCTGATGACTGATTTTCAGGAGGAGGCTTATGAGAGTGTCAGTAAAATCGCGCCTACAATCGTACTGGACTTCTATGAGGATTGGCGGGATACGCTGGCTACCATCGGTACAATAACAGGTAAGCAGGCAGAGGCCGAAGTGGTGAAGAAGGCCTATGAGGATAAAATCACCGGACTGCGTGAGCAGCTGTCGGCGAAGCTGGGCGACGAGACGGTCGCGCTGATTCGCCCGAGACCGGAAGGGATCCGTGTACATGGTCCTGAGCACCGTACTGGAAGCATTCTGTATGAGGATCTGGGATTAAAGGCGCCTGCGTTCGTTCAGGCGATCAAGGATGATACCTCGGTTGAAATATCGATGGAGACTGTCTCTGATATCGGGGCAGATCGCTATTTTCTGCTCTCAGATGATCTGTTCGCCAAAGAGGCAGAGGCTCTGGCCAGCAGTCCGATCTGGAAATCCCTTGATGCAGTGAAGAATAACCGTGCCTATGATGTGAATTCAACGCTCTGGATCGCGTATTATGGTCCCCTTGCGATCAATATTATTGTAGATCAGGCCTCGGAAGCGCTGCTTGGAGCTAACTGAGATGGACCAATATCTGTCGTCCGCCCCCTGGAGGGAACTGGCGGAGGATTACCGGATGAGACTGGGGGAGCCGCCTGCGGGCAGCGTCCGCACCATTGCTCTGAGTGAGCTGCAAGACGAGGCGGTGTGCCGCGAATATGTTAGCTGGCTTAAGGATTATATCGGTGCGCCGGACACACAGGTTGCGGCTTCCATGCTGGCTAAGCGGATCGGATATCTGTGGATCGCGCCAATACTGACCGCCATGACCATTCATAATCGTGAAGTCTTCTTCCCGCTGGACAGAAGCTTCCTCTATCATCCGGCTTCTGCAGAAGAGACGACATTCCCTTTCCTGGCGCTGGACGGGCTTCAGTCAGCCTCCCCGCCGGATGATCGGGGAGTGTGGCGCGAAGCTGTTGTTAAGGGGAATTTTGCAGTACGGCTTGCGCCGATGCTGCAGACGCTTGCTGCCGTTGGACCTGTCTCCATGGCTGTGCTGTGGGAGAATATAATGGTGCGTATTGCCCCGCTGTATGCGCCCGGAGCAGATCTGTCCGGCGAAGAAAGGCTGCGGATGCAAGAGGACTTTACGTATCTGACCCGGATGGCCGCCGGTCCATTGTTCAGCGCAAGACGCAACCCGTTCACCCTGTTCACCGAGGGGAGTGACGAGGCTCCGGTTGCGAAGAGCAAGCGTATCACGTGCTGCTTTTACTACCGGATGTCCGGGGAATATTGCAGAAAGTGCCCGAAAATTGACAATGAGAATGAATCTCAATTAAAATGACAGCAGGTCTATCCGTTTAGCAAAGGATACTGTTGTCAGGAGATGAGAGAAATGCCGCAACAAGAACAGGCGAGTCTATGGAGTGATACGGCGGTCAAGATGCTTGATGTGCGCAGTGGTACTGTGCCGCCCGGCGGCGTGCTGGGCGAAACGGAACTGGCGGCAAATCAGCTGCTGCTGGCCATCGGCGGGCAGGGAGGGCTTGTGATGAATGGTGAAGGCTGCCATGTCCAGGCCTCTTTTGCTTGTCATGCTGCCAAGGGATCAGCCTATACTCTGAGTGCGGGATCAGACAACATTCATTATACAGCTATTAGCTACAAGGCCATTCCTGTTGCGGGAGCTGCCCATGTGCTCTTCCCGCAGCGCAATCACCCGCTGCGGACTTCGTTTGTACACCATTCCGCGCCCCCTGCGGAGCTGCATATGGCAGCGGAGAGAATTGCAGCCAAATGGAGCCGGGGAGAAGGACTGGAACGCTTCCATGCCAATGCGCTGCTGCAAGGCATGCTGTGCGAGCTTATTATGGAGCATGAACGTGGTCAGGGCGGCAGAGAGCCGGATATGGTGGAGGTTGTTGCCGCCTATATCGCGGGACATTATCGTCAGGAGCTGGGGCTTAAGGAGCTGGCCGCACTGGCCGGATGCGGCGTGCGGCAGCTCCAGCGGCGGTTCAAGCAGGAGAAGCAGCTCGGGCCGATGGAATACGTGATCCAGCTGCGGATGGAGAATGCAGAGCGAATGCTGCGTTACACGGATGCTCCCATCGGCGTAATCGCGGAGCGGACAGGCTACCGCGACATGTATTATTTCAGCAGAGCATTCAAGAAGCATTATGGAGTCCCTCCGCAGCTCTACAGGCGTGCTGCCGCTTCAGATCCGGGGACGGTTCCCGTTCCTTCGGGATTGCCGGAACGCTCGGTCTCCCCGCACGGATCAACACAGGGTCCGGTGATCCCCCATCTGCGGGGCGAATATCTTGTCACCTCTGCTCCGCAGCGGATCGCCGTGCTGGACGTCCAATATGCTGACCATTTACATGCGCTGGGGATGTCCCCCGCAGGAAGCGTAGGCTTCGGAAGCGGGGCGCTGAATTTCCCGCCGTATTTCCGGGAGAGATTAACGGCAACGGAAATGCTCGGAACCTATGAGTACCCGGATCTGCCGGCGGTTGAACGGCTGCGGCCGGATCTGATTATCTGCACCGAGGTGCATGCTCCGCACTATGAACGCTTAAGCCAGGTAGCGCCAACGGTCATGTTCAAGCGTAATGAGAGCTGGCAGACGATTCTGCGTCTGTTCGGAGAACTGACCGGCAAGCAGGAGGAGGCAGAGCATATTATTGCCGATTATCTCCGCCGTACAGCATTGCTGTCCGCAGAGCTTGCTCCGGTACTCGCGGGTAAAAGTGTTGCGCTGATCCGTCCGCGCGAGTCCATCGTCCGGGTACACACGGCTTCTCACCGCACAGGTGCTGTACTGTACCGCGACCTTGGTCTGCCGGCCCCGTTATTTGTGGCGGACACCGCCTCTGACACGGCCTATCATATTTCCGTGGACAGACTTCCGGCTGTGCATGCTAACTACTACTTTTTGCTCAGCAACGAGCGAATGCAGGGGGGAATATCGATGACAGAGCATAGTGTGAGGGGCATGCTAGGTGCAGATCAGCGGCAGCTTATATACCCGGTAGATGCTGCTACCTGGATCGGCTGTTATGGACCTACAGGCATCAACTGCATTCTGGATCAGGTGGCCCAGGCCTTGCTGGCTTGAGTGATGACGGCTGCCAATTACATCTCCCGATCATACTTGAACCGGTAATAGATGCCGTATCCAATCGTGAACAGGTAGGCGAATACCAGTAACAGCACAACGGTGAGTTCAGTTTCCATTAAGGCAAGAGCCAGCATTAAAGCCCCGAATATATAAACCATCATGTCATAGGCCTTCGCCTTTGCCCGGGTGGCAATGGCGATATTGCGTTCATCGTTCTTGTTGATCTCCAGTTCCTTGGCGGTGGCAGGGCTCTGCTTCAGAGCACGCTGTCCGATGAGTTCCCCCATTCCACTGCCAAAGACGCCGGAGCCCAGCCCAATACAGATATAAGGCAACGTCCGCATGATCCCCTGCGGGTCTTGAACCGTTCTAATAAGGTACAGACTGCCTGCCAGCAACAGAAGACCTGCAATAACCAGAAGATAAGCGGTGACGGATTTCTTCATGAATTCTCTTCCTCCTCATAAATAAAAATCTCCTCGATGCTCAGCCCGAAATAACGGGCAATCTTAAACGCTAACAGGATTGAGGGGTTATAGCGGCCGTTCTCCAGCGAACCAATCGTCTGCCTGGACACTTCAAGCGCCGCTGCTAATTCCTCCTGCCTGATTCCGCGCTGCTTGCGTAACTCTTCCAAACGGTTATTCATGGAATCCCTCTCTTTATGGAAAGTTAACTTTACATAGAGAGTGTATCGCATTATGCGCATTATGTAAAGTTTGCTTTCCATTCTAGGATGAATGGAGAATTTGCTCACTCCTCATATACGAACGTCCGTGCTACAATATTCCTTGTGAATATATGGAAGGCGGTGGGGCAGTGACTGCAAGACGGTGGGTGATGACCTTCATACGGATGCACAAGCTGGTATTTGTATGCGGTTTCTTAGTAACTACGTTAATGACCTTAGTGAACCTGATGTATCCGTTCCTGGGCGGACGGCTGATTAATATCGCTTTTTATGACCAGGATCTGAAGGCTTTCCTGAAGCTGTGCCTGATCTATGCCGGAATTCTCCTGTTCAATCAGTTCATTGTGGCGACGCTGAACAATCTGATCTCCTCCCAGATGATGACGGGGTTCGTGTTCGATATCCGGCGGGCGCTATTCCGCAAGATTCTGCATCAGAAGGGGAAGGATCTCTCCGGGATGTACAGCGGCGATCTGATCAGCCGGATGAACCGCGATGCCAAGGACATTATGAATCTCGTCTTCTGGAGCGGACTGTGGGGGTATTCGAATCTACTGCATATCGTGTTCGCCGTGGGCTTCATGTTCTATTATCATGTCCTGTTGGGAGTGTTCACGGTGGTACTGGTGCCTGTCGTGTTCTTGGCCTCGAAATACTTTAAGCAACGGGCGCTTAGAGTTAACCGGGATCTGGCGGCGGAGCAAGGGAGGCTGTCCTCGTACTTATTTGAAATTGTGGCGAATATGCGGGAGATCAAGCTGCTGAATGCCGGGAGGCAGGTAACGCGTACCTATCTCAGACGGACAGTCTCTATCCATCACAAGCATGTGGACAATGGAAGAATCGAAGTAACCACCGAGCGGGTGAACGCATTCATCACGCTTGCTGCACAACTGCTGCTGTTCATCATTTGTGCCCGGCTGATTGTGAAGGGGCAGATGCAGCTTGGTGTTTTTGTGGCTGCCGCCAGCTATTTCAATATGGCTGTGACTTACTTCAGCTCGATGAGCGGCAAGATTACCGATACCTGGGGGCAGTCGGTGTCCTTACAGCGTGTTGCGCAGCTCCTGAATGAGCAGGAGGAGGACTACAGAGAAGCGCTTCTGCCCACACTGATTAACGAGGGGACGATTGAATTTCGTAATGTCAGCTTCGGATATACGGAAGAGAGGCGGGTGTTGGACGGGTTCAATCTCCGTGTGGAGGGAGGAAGCACCGTGGGCATTGCCGGGAGGAGCGGAGCCGGGAAAACAACGCTCGGAAGCCTGCTCTGTAGCCTCTATCCTGTTGACGGCGGCGAGCTTCTGATCGATGGCCGCAACGTGAATGAATATAACCTGCACAGCTTGCGGAGTCAGGTGGGCGTGGTCCATCAGGAGACGGTTCTGTACGATAACACGCTGCGGTATAATCTGTCTTTTACGAATAACCGTGATCAGGACAGCCTGTTACTCGAAGCACTTAAGAGAGCTGCGCTGTATGAGCTGGTCCTGAATCTGCCGGACGGGCTGGACACGGTGCTGGGGACTTCCGGGCAGGAATTATCGGGCGGCCAAAAGCAGCGTCTGGCTATTGCGCGAATCCTGGTCAAGAATCCGAAAATTCTGGTCTTCGATGAAGCAACTTCGTCCCTCGACAGCAAGAATGAAGCGCTGATCCGGCAGATGACCGGTGAGCTTGGGCAAGACCGGACGCTGATCATCATCGCCCATCGGCTGTCCACGCTTAGAGGCTGTGACTCGATTGCAGTGCTGGAGGATGGCCGGGTCACAGGCTACGATACTCACGACGTGCTGATCAGAAGCAACAAAACGTACATAGATCTATTCAGCGAACAGTGTGCAGGAGGCGAAGCGGTATGACCATGACAAGATGGGCCGCCTATAAGGCGCTGACACAGGGAATTGAAGGTGTCCGTAAGCCGCTGCTGGTGCTCGCGTTGTTCAAGCTGTGGAATCTGGTCTGCGGACTGCTTCCGTTATTCTTGTACTCTCTGCTCGTCAACCGCGTGCTGGTGGAGAAGCATCTGAGTGGGCTATGGCCGGTTATCGCGGGTTATCTGGGGGTATTCCTGCTTACGACGGCCGGGATTGCGGTCAGCAAGCGCTACTCCAACCAGCTGCTCCTGAGGTATGATCTCAGGCTTAAGCGCAAACTGCTGAATAGAGTGAGCAGCCTGGATTATGAGGAGTATAGCGGGTACAGCATTGGTGATCTAAAAAGCCGGATCGAGCAGGATTCAGCTGCCGCCGGACGGTTCTTCACGGTTCATCTGTTAGATTTCAGCTACGCTGTCCTGTATGCTGCTGCGCTGGCTGGGATCCTTGTAAGCTATGACTGGCGGATCGCCCTCCTTAGCTTCGTCTTCGTTCCGGTCTCCCTGCTGACGGTGAATCTTCTGGGCGAGAAGACGAGAAAGGCGGGAGAGGAGCTATGGAGACTGCAGAACGGGTACGAATCCTTTTTACATGCTAGTCTGCAGAACTGGAAGGATATTAAGACCAATAATCTGGAGGAGGCCCAGCTAGAGGAATTGAACGGGCATTATGCAGCTATCCGTCCGGTGTGGTTCCGCAGCCAGCTCTATCAGCATCTGGGCGTTACCTATTCGTTCTTCACCAAGAATTTCATTACCCAGCTGTTCATCTATTTCATCGGCGGACTCTTCGTGATTAAGGGCTATTCGGAGGTCGGTGTGCTGCTGGTGTTCATCAGCTTCTACGGACAGTTCTTCGGATTCATCGAGACGATCAGCAACGGCCTGCTGAATTACAAGAATGATTCGGTGAATATCAGTAAAGTGATCGGACTATTGCATGCCAAGGTGGACCAGCGGCCTTACAAGCGCATTAGCGGACAAGAGATTGAGGTTCAGAATTTACAGTTCCGCTATGAGGGGAAGAATGCCTTCGCGCTGGACGGGATTTCGTTCTCGGTGGGGAAGGGCGAACATCTAGCCATCGTAGGGCAGAGCGGCAGCGGCAAGTCTACGCTTGCCAGACTGCTGACCGGACAGATGAAGCCCCAGGGCGGGAGCGTCAGCATCGGCGGCACGGATCTGCATGCGGTGAACAGCGGGAGTGTGGCGGCCAAGGTAAGCATCGTGGTGCAGGAGCCTGTTCTGTTCAATATGACGATCCGGGAGAACCTGCTGCTGGCGGGGGACGGGGCAACGGAAGCAGAGCTGATCGCCTGCTGCCGCAGCGCCAATATCTATGACTTCATTGCATCACTCGAGCAAGGGCTGGATACGGTTATCGGGGAGAAGGGGATGAAGCTCTCCGGGGGCCAGAAGCAGCGGCTGTCGATTGCGCGGGCGCTGCTGCAGCAGCGGGACATTATTATTTTCGATGAAAGTACAAGCGCCCTGGATCATGAGAATGAGAGCGATATCAGGAATGAGCTGAAGCGTCTGTCGGCTGGAACTACCATGATCTCGATCGCACACCGCCTCTCTACGATCCAAGACTGTGATAAGGTGCTGGTTCTGCAAGCCGGTAAGGTGGCAGCCTGCGATACCCATGCTAACCTGCGTAACCGGAATGAGGCCTATGATCTGCTGTTCCGCAGCCAATACGCCGCCTTAAGCCATACCACAGAACTTGTTCATTGACGGCGTCTCCACCCGGTAATATATTAAAATTAAGATTAACTATGTCCGTGACAGACTGTAGAGGAGAAGAGAGATGAGCCCGATCCATGTGTGGATACCTGTCGTATTTTATTGGCTGCCGATGCTCTTCTTTTTCTACATGGGAATGGATGTGCTGCTGCGCAACCCGCGGAAGATTGAACATCGTCTGGTAAGCGCTACAATTCTGTGCTATTTCCTGATGTTCCTGGAGGAGTACATCCGGTATATGCTGCCGATTGAATATAGTCCGGTGCTGGCTGCGGTCTGGTTCGCCAATGTCGGTATCCTCATTCCAGGGCTTGGCTTCCATCTGATTGCCCGGTTGATTGGCCTCCATAAGCGGATGTCCCGGCCGTGGTATCCCTATCTGTTACATATCCTAACGCTGGCGATCCCGGCGGGACTCATTGGTCAACGTTCCTATACTTCTGTGCAGCTGTTCACCGTAAGCGGGGTATGGAAATGGCCGATAGCAAATTCAGCCTACTACGGGACCTTAACGGCAAGTCTGCTGCTTAGCTTCATCCCCATCGTCATGCTGCGCAGTGCACGCAAGTGGAGTGCCGCCGATCCTGATTACCAGGAGCATGGCGGTATCTTCAAGCTGCTGGAGTACGGCTCTTGGGTGACGTTCTTCTGGGTAGCTGTATTCGGTTATCTCCGCTTCGATGAAATGTTGCCGCCCTATACGTATATCTACGGAGGATTGATCTGGTGCTTCGTGCTGCGCCTGTCCATGCAGAGGTATGAGTTCCTACACCATTCAGGACAGCGCTATAAAAAAATGTTTCAGATCAGCTCGCAGGCTGCGCTGCTCGTCTCGTTGTCAGGCAGCATCAAGGAAGCGAATCCGAGTGCCGGCAGGATGTTCGATCGTCTGTCCCTCGGGAAGGCTAATCTTGCCGATCTGGGCGGTGCGGAGATCGTGGCGAAGCTTCAGGCGCAAGAGGATATCAGCGAGCTGGAAATGGTGCTGCACAGCGGGGACAGTCCGATCGAGGTGATGATTAACGGGGATTACGTGACCGTGGATCATGAGCCTCATGCCGTGCTGCTCATCCGGGACATCCGGCTGCGCAATCAGCATGTAAGGCAGATTGCCTTCATGGCCTATCATGATCCGCTTACAGGGCTGCCGAACCGCAGACAATTCTACGACAAACTGGAGGAGACTCTTGCGGAAGCAGAGCGCAGTGGCGGGGAAGTAGCCATCCTGCTGCTGGATCTCGACCGGTTCAAGCTGGTGAACGACCGCTGGGGTCATGAGGCCGGTGACCAGATGTTATGCAAGGTAGCGGGCATGATCCATCAGCTGGTTCAGCCGGACGGGCTGGCGGCCCGCTTCGGCGGCGACGAATTCGTGCTGTTCTGCCCCGTGGATGGAGGCGGGCTGACCGCCGCAGAGCTGGAACACCGGCTGCTGGCGGCGGCTGCACAGGCCACGCTGGATTATGAAGGCGAAGAGCTGAAGATCGATATGAGCATCGGCATCAGCTTGTATCCGCAGGACGGAACGGCCCCGGACGCGCTGCTGCGCCAAGCCGACAGACGGATGTATGCGATCAAGCGGGGAGAGGCGGAGGGAAATCATGAGATTTGAGATGGGCAGGGGGATGTCGTTAATTGAGGAAACCGTGCGGGAGTTTCTGTATGAGACGGCAAGGGTCCTTGATATCAAGAGCACCCCACTACACTCAGGCTATCAGGCGAAATTTTGATATGGTTATTGTGTAGTAGATATGTTTTGTCGGAGGAGCCTTTTCTGTTCAATGGCAGAAAAGGCTTTTTAGCATTCGTAGAAAATAAAGATATGGAATTATTGTGTAAAATATTACATTTTTGTGCTTTTATCTTTATTATTGTAGGGGGAGGTAATGCTCTCAGGATTTTTGGTAATCATAATGTTATTTGTCTTCGGATTCCCGGCCAATCAAGTGAATGCTGAGACTAACCCATTAGCAATAGAGAAGCTGGCACAATTAAGCAGTGATAATTTACTGGATACCCTCGTTGATAACGGGCTGATCCTGCCTGAGGGATTAGAACAGAATGAATACACTGAGAATGCTGTGAAGACAATAGTTTCGGACATCGAGCGGGGAGTAGTAAGCACGGACCACATCCCATATAATTATACAGAGCTAGCGGAGTTAGCTAGGAGAATTCTCGATGTCTCTCCCTTAAAAAGCTCTGCTAAAGCCAGCTATTCGTTAGTAAATAGCACAGTGATAGGATCATGGTCAAACAGCTATACCGGATATAATTGTTATGGATATTCTATTGGAGTGCATGTATTCCAAAATCCAGGCTATCATTCCGGTCAGGGATTCAGTATGAGTTTACCTATAGCTAGTATGGCGGACTTAGTAGTTGATGATTTGGATACCCTTGGATATTGGGGTTATAAAACAATCACAAAACCATCGCCACTAGCTAATTATCAAAAAGTAGTTGCTATTAGAAAAGGCAGCGTAGATTATCTTTTCATGAAAGGTGATCTATCAGGTAATGATTGGACACATAAACCTGGGGGGACCAATCCTTTGAGATGGAATTATTCCTCTCCAGGATATACCACCTGGACTAATGAATATTCTGTAAACAATATAAGTAACCCGGGGAACATAACATACAATAGCTCAATTTATTATATTATTTATTGGGCAAAAAACGGTCCTGGGCCCCAACCTAACAAGATTGAGCCTGCAATCTGATTTTTGATTTTCTAATATCCCAATTGAATAGAGGAGGTGCTGAATATGAGCTTCAACAAAATCAAAGTTGGCAGATTAAGGTGGGAATTTGTCTGCGCAGTCCTTATGCTGGCTCTGATTGGTACCGGGTGCTCGCTCAATACGGAGGAAAAAGTGAAGGAACTGAATGCTGTTGATGTGCCTGCTGACGAAATAGTTGATATATCCTGGAATGCTGGGTGGTCACCAGCAATCAGCGTAACTCCAGGCATTCTGTTTGAGCTGCACGGCAGTGATGATGTTATCTATGAATTATCTGGAGATACTGCTTACCTATGTGTTGATGCTGGGGGGAAGCTTGAAAGCCTCAGCAAAGGAGGAAACACAAAGAAATCCGGGGAACGCTTCTACTGGAACTACCTCTACGGAGACCCGCAGAAACAGCCTGCCGATGTTGGAGACTCATGGATCAACATTATCCGTAAGGAGGAAAATTATCGCACCGGCTGGGTCTTGATAAAGATATCCTCAGGAACAGACAAGACAGCAGAGAGGGAGAATGGATTGTTCAAAGCTGAAGTTATGGCAAGCCTGGAATTTCCCCAACAGGACGGTAATTACCAGGTGATCTCGGATAAGAATCTGCTGGATCTTGAAGCCGCCTACAAAAAATGAATAGAACTGATAAATAAAACCCCTTCTGGCGAAGGGGTTTTATTTATCACCAACGTTGAGAATTCACCTCCATTGAGGTGAGGGGCTGAATCGGAATTTTCAACTGCATGGAGAACGTACGTGCTATAATTAAGGAAGCTATTGCCTGACCAATTCATTTCATAGGAGCTGTGTCACATACCATGATCAAGAAAGAAGCCGCACATATCCGCAAGCAGTTCAAGATGGACCATGATCAGCTGAATCTGTACGATATTCTGAATGTCTATATTATGAAAGAAACGAACGAAATCTACCACTTCGAGCGCCAGCCGTTCGCCATGCTGGAACGCGAGAAGCAGGAGCTGTATATGAGTAACTTCCGGAAGCTGCTGACGGGCGAGCTGGATCAGAAGCTGTTCGAGCTGAAGTTCCTGGAGCAAGCGGAGGAGCCGTCGCAGGTGATGCTGCACCAGGGGCTGATAACCGGTGACCCGGAGGAGTGGCAGGACCTGATGCTCATGCTGGTGGACAAAATGCTGGTGGATGCCAAGTATGAGAAGGATGCGGTCATCACCTTCGTAAGGGGGCAATACTTCCGGCCGACTAAGGCGCGTAATGACGAAGCTGAGCAGACCGGGAAGGACGAGGTATTCGCGCACCCGTTCATTCTGTGCAGTGTGAATTCTACGGAGCAGCAGCGTAAGACGCTTTTGTTCGATTATGTGGAGCGGGAGTTCAAGTATAATATCATGGTGGACCCGATCATCAAGCTCAGCACGCCGGAGCAGGGCTTCTTCTACCCGAGTGTGACCGACAACTATTCGGATATCAACCGTGTCCTGTACTGCACAGGAAGCGCGAATAACCCGAACCCGCAGTTCATCGAGCAGGTGCTGAATGCGGAGCGGTCGGTGACGGCGCTGGAGGAACGGTCTATTTTTGAAGATATTGTGAAGGAAGTGGCGGGCGAACAGATCGATGTGGCGACCATTGCCCAGGTGTATGAAGAGATTCATCAGGTGATTGAAGACAACGCGGAAGAGGAAGAACCGCCGAGACTCGATTACCGTGATGTGGAGCGTGTGCTAAAGGCGAGTGGCGTGGAGGATGTGACGGCGGAGAAGGTGGAGCGGGCATTCGAGACCATCGTGGACAATAAGCACTATGAGATGAAGGCCAGCAGCGTCATCCCGAAGTTCACCTCGAAGTCGATCAAGATCGATACGAAGGTCGCTTCCATCACGATCAGCCCGCAGGACCTGAGATATGTGCGGCAGGTGAATTACCAGGGCAAGCGCTGCATCATGATTGAGATTGATGAGGATGCGGTGATCGAGGGCTTCACGCTGCTGACGGAGAACTTATCCTAATCTGTATAGAAGGTTTTTTCGGAAAAAGGGCTATCCCGATGTCTCCTTAGGAGAGCGGGAAGCCCTTTATGTGTAGGTGTAGGGTTGGTGCGAGTGCGCGACGCCCAATGTCTGC
This sequence comes from Paenibacillus sp. FSL R7-269, assembly GCF_000517865.1. Lineage (NCBI taxonomy): Bacteria > Bacillati > Bacillota > Bacilli > Caryophanales > Paenibacillaceae > Paenibacillus > Paenibacillus sp. FSL R7-269. The sequence continues at coordinate 3,610 of NZ_ASPS01000016.1, read as the reverse complement.
GAAAAACCGAACACAATGGGCCGGAGCAGGGCGGGCTTAGGAAGAGCTTCAATTCACATAGAAGCTGAGCTTGTCCCAGGTATTGCCCGTCGATTTCTGAATATTGATGTTATAGATAAGCTGGCCCTCTGTTTTGTAGAAGTTCAGATCCTTTGTACGGTAGCCCTGTGCGGAGAAAAAAGGTTTGACGTCCTGCTTGATGACTTGTTTGAATAATTATTTCATATTTAACAATTCCTGCATAGTAAGTAAGTCCTCCTTCACCTGAGGTGATAGTAGGCTGCATATTATAACCTGTCGGCTGACAGCTATAGGGTACTATAAACAGGATCGCCTCAAATGACTTCTTTCTGGGTAAATATAGGATAGGAGACAGGAAAGGAGAATGCAGGTAGTGATGAAGAATGTTAAGATTCTATTGTTTTTCTTTGGGTTTGCGGCTGTGATGGTGCTGCTGTTCGGATGGGGGCTGCCGGTAGTTTTTCAATTATTCCTACATAACGATTACATGAGAAGTCTGACGTTGCTGGTTGTGTTCAGTATTATAGTTTTAGTAAAAAGGTTGAGTTGGTCCACTTATTTGGTCTTTGCCGTCGCCGTCTTCTCGTTCTTGGGCATGATGATCGACACGGCCGGGAACCCCGTATACAATAAGCCGCTGCAATGGATCGTCTCATCTATAGGTCAATTGCAGCTGGACCAGGATGTCAATAATTATGCGCCAGGCCAGTATGTCATTTCGGATAACCTTGCTATACTGAAGCCTGGCGGGGAGATGGTCACGCTAAGTACCGTATGGTTATACCTGTACCGCTTGGCCCAGTATATGGTGCTCTATTCGATTGTAGGCACCGTACTCGCAGCGGTCCGGGGAAGTAGGCCGGAGCGCTGGCCGGTGCCTGCCGCTTCTGTAGACGAGACGTTGACGCCGGATATGGAGCAGCGGGTAGCCGCGGAGCTGAAGCGCCGGGAGGCAGCAAGCACAACACTGAGGGTCGTTCCCGAAGAGGTCCAGGAGCATGTCCGGCAGTTAAAAAAGGACGGCAAGCTTATTCTTGCCATCAAGCTGGTTCGTCAGCATACGGATATGCCCCTTGGCGAAGCCAAGCGGTATGTGGAAGAAATGTAGAGGATATTTATCAGCCCGTTCTGTGCAATCGACAGAGCGGGCTTTTTTGCGCGTATGGTAACTCATCCTGTTGCGAAGCTGGAGTTCTTTTGCAAGAGTGGCTTCCAAATTCGGCAAAAAAATATAATGATGTATTTTAAATTTTAGTAAAGTAATTTTGAAGGTTTATGGCGATTTTTGTCGAATCCAATGTGGATAATTATATTCTGCTCACAGGAGGGCACTTTTACTAACGGGTTGAGGGCTGGCTAACGGATAAATTGGACGGCACATTTAATAGACATAAGGGGGCATGTGTATGAAAAGACCGTTGTTATGGAAAAAAATCTCGATTTTCATGCTTATATTTATACTGATATTCCCGAATATGAGTATTGCCGGAGCACAGGCTTCGGCGGATACTTTGACTGTTGCATCGGCCGTGGCAGACAACCTGGATACGAACTTGAACAGTGTAATCTATGAGAACGGAACTTATACCGCAGTAGGAGAGGGCGGGAGAATCGTACAATCGGCTGATGGAATGAGCTGGAGCAAGATCAGTACCCCTTCATCTAATGCCAAGATTTCATGGAGGAGTATTGCATTTACCTCAAGTACTTATGTAGCGGTAGGTGTTGATTATTCAAACTCCACTGCAAAGGCTAAGGTTATTGTCTCTACGGATGGAGGCGGAACCTGGAGTGATAAATCCTCATCTGTAAATGCTGATATCCTGCAAAAGGTACGTTACATTAACGGGATATTTTATGCTGTCGGCGGAAGGTGGGCCGCTGCTAATCGGGCGCAAGACCTTGGAGTTATCTATTCTTCCGCAGACGGACAGAATTGGAGCCAGTGGAGTACTGTTCCGGCACTCTGGCCAAACGGATCGACTACCAGTACTACTTTTTATATAACGGACATTATTAATTTCAATGGAAAATATGTGATTACGGGAAATATATTCGCCTCTTATGCCCACTCGGGTGACGGGTCAAGCTGGACGTCTGCATTCTTGGGCGGAACGTTTGGGCTGGATGCATTAGCTGTGTACAACGGTAAGCTCTATGTATCGAAAAACTGGGAGAACGGTTATGTAAGCAGCAATGGAATGACCTTTGCGGCAGACTCTTCTTACGATTATATGCTTGGCGTTGTGCAGGCGGGATCATTACTCTACCGATATGGCAGGGAAGGTAAAATGTATACCTCGGCCAATAGTGGAGGGGCTTGGACAGCGGCGGAGCCCGTAACGAATCATACCATTATATCGGCTGCTTCAAACGGCACAGGAATGGTTCTGATAACCAAGTCATCGCATAGTCTTGTCGTGACGTCAGATCAGACCCGCTGGGCCAGATTCGGCGGGAATTTACAAGGAAGTTCTTATAATGGAAACAAGTGGGAGGTTGTTGGAAACGTTCTCTCAAACGCGGGTTCGGAGCTTCAGGATAGTATATTCCTGTCCTCTTCAAGCGGCTGGGATCAGTTGAGTGTGTCTAACCGCCTGCTGCCTAAGCTGGGATTCGCTGAAATTGCCTATGGAAACAATGTTTTCGTTGCAGCGGGGAAAAAGCTGGGTGTCTCTGGAGATGGAGAGAATTGGACGGTTACAGATCTTCCAGCCGGAGCTACCGGTCTTGTACAAGGATTAGCTTATGGCACTAACGGTTTTGTTGCCGTGGCTGGCGATAACGTTCTCCAATCTGCTGATGGAGTCTCATGGACAGTTGTAACTACCTTAAACGGCGCTTCTTTCAACCATGTGAAGGCTGTGAACGGGGGTTATGTGGCCTTTGGTACAGGAGGGATCTGGGCCTCTACGAATGGAACAAGCTGGAGTTCACTTGACTCATTGAAGGATTACGAGCCCTCCAGCTACATCACTTTCTATGATATCACTTATGCGAATGGAAAATATGCCGTTATAGCTACGAATGGCAATGATGGAACTCCGCAGCTGCTGGAGACAAGCGGTGTGTTAAGCGACACCTCTGTCTGGACGAAGCATGAGATTGATGCAGGCGCAGCCTGGACGGAGCTGCGTTCCATAGATTATGGTAACGGTTATTATGTTGCTGCGGGTGTAGTGTACAACGATCAGGAATCCCATGTGGTTTATTCTTCTAAAGACCTGGTTACCTGGACCCAATATGATGAGCAGGCGCTGGGAGTCAGCGGAAAAGGATTAAACCAGGTTAGGTTCCAGAATGATAAATTCTATATTGTAGGTAACGACAATACAAGAATTGTACTGGACAGTGGAGTGGGGGGGGCACCGGAGACTACCCCTGGAGCGGTGATCGACTATACTGCAGAGCAGCTGACTGGCCTGACGCCAGGCGCTGCTTATACCGTGAATGGTCAGCCTGTAACGGTAGACGTTAACGGCAAGCTGGCTATAGATAGCGGTTGGCTGGGAACGTCATTAAGCATCGTGAAAAAGGGTGACGGTTCGGCGACTACAGACAGCGTGGCGCAGACGCTGAATGTTCCGTC
>NZ_ASPS01000015.1:0-154800 GCF_000517865.1 Paenibacillus sp. FSL R7-269 | reverse complement strand
TGGACCGGTGCTCCATTCGTCCAGTTCCATACACTTCCGTCTTCTGCAATCGCATAGTTGCTTGAACCTCCCGCAATGCCTTGAATTTGGCTTAATCCGTTGACCGGGGTTAAGGTTGCATAACTGCCTCCCCATACCGCCACACTTCCATCTTTCTTCAGCGCTATGCCGTAATTGTTTTGCAGTGATCCTTCCGAAGTTGCGATACCAGCAATGTTCGTCAACCCGGTCAGTGGTGATGCTGCAATATATCTAAAAGTATACCAGTCCGGAAAGCTCCAACCCGGCATATTGTTGTTAACAACAGATCCCCAACCCCATACCGTACCTGTGCTCGTTAAAGCATAAGCATGTCCCCAGCCAGCTATTATGTCACTAACCCCACTTAGGCCTTCTACCTGCACCGGAGTTGTTCGGTTCCAGCCAGTACCATCTCCTAATTGGCGGGTGCTGTTCTCTCCCCAAGCCCATACCGTTCCATCGCTCTTCAGCGCATAGCTAGACATTGAATTTGCATTAGCTGAAATTTTAATTATCCCACTCAAGTTCTTCACTTGAACAGGCACTAGGCTATTGTTCTGGCTTCCATTCCCCAGTTGACCACTGCTATTATACCCCCATGCCCACACTGTTCCATCGCTCTTCAGCGCTAAACTATGGTACGGACCAGCAGCTACGGAAAGAACATTTGTCAATCCCGGAACCTCCACTGCTGTCGTTTTATCTGTCGTTGTCCCATCCCCAAGTTGACCGTAATAGTTTCCTCCCCAGACCAGCACGTGTCCATTGGTTTTCACTTGCAGGTTGTGATACAGACCTGCTGCAACAAGGCTTTTGGGAGTTTGAACAACAAATATTCCATTAAATGAAGAGTTTGTTGCTTCATCTCTTGCAACAATAGTAAATGTGTAAGATCTATCAGAAATTAAATTACTAAATGTAAATTCAGTATTAGAAGTACTATTAATCAGTTCAGAATCTTGATAAATATCATAACTAGTGACACCTACATTATCTGTTGAAGGTAACCAAGAGATCTTAACTTGATTATAATTATATGATAAGATTTCAAACCCATTAGGTGTGGAAGGCTTCACCTTATCAACCTTAGCATCACCCACAACTTCCTCACTCTGGTTAAATGCATTATCTACCGATCTAGCAAATACATTATATAGACCATCAACATCAAAAATCACAGGAATGGTGTAATCCTTCCATGCTCCGTCATGCCCTATCTTATATTGGTACTTTTGAAATCCGCTGTTAGGAAATCCTTTATCCGTATCAGTTCCACCAGCTAAGGTAACAGTAACAAATTCATTAGTCCACTTTAAGGGTTTTACCGTCAATGTTGGTTTAGGCGGATTAGTTCTATCAATCTTCGCTTCCCCTGAAACTTCTTCGCTGAGATTAGAAGCAGTATCTACTGATCGAGCGGTAATCTTAAATAATCCCTCAGTATCGATAATAATGGGGGTGTTATAATCCTTCCACTCACCACTATCGATCTTATATTGATACTTTTGAAATCCACTATTCGGAAAACCCTTATCCGTATCGGCTCCACCGGACAAAGTTATGGTAACTAATTGATTCGTCCATTTTGACGGTGCTACTGTCATAGTTGGTTTAGGCGGATTGGTCTTATCAACTTTAGCCACACCTGTTACTTCTGCACTAAGGTTAAATACGTTGTCCACTGATCTTGCGTAAACATTATAAAGACCTTCTGAATCGATCACAAAAGGAGCAGTATAGTCTTTCCATTCCCCGTTTGAATTGATCTTGTATTGATATTTTTGAAAACCGCTATCTGCATCAGTCCCACCGTCTAATGTAATCGTGACAAATTTATTCGTCCATGTTGTTGGATCGACTGTCATTACGGGCACAGTAGGATTGGTAGTGTCTACCTTGACGGTTTCAGTTAGTACCTCAGAGTCATTTCTATTCTTGTCTCGAACATAAGATTTGAAATTATAAATCCCTGTATTAGGCAGTGCTAATGGTTCTGTGTATTCTTTGTATTCGGATTCGTTAAGGTTATAAAAGTATTTGTAAATACCGGAGGCATTATCTTCTCCTGATAAATTGTAATGAACATTCTTCCCATACCATTCATTTACGCCTTTAACTCCAGTAACGTGTGAGGTTAAGGTAGGAATTGTTTCGTCTTGGGTTCCTCCAAGATCCAGTTCAACAGTTGGGTTGATGCTACCTTCGAAGTTACCGTCACCATTTTGATCAATCTGAAGTATGACTTGCCCGTTCTGATTAACATCTGCTTTAAATACTGAAGTGGGAGTAACCGCAACATTATCAAAACGCAATGTTCTATTTTCAATATCTTTTTCGTTCGCCCATACAATGGAGAAAGTTAATTCACCATATCCTGTACCAACAATACGAACTTTATAGTCTTCTACATCATTCAATAAAGCAATTTTTGTTTCGCCGTCAGTAAAATAGTTGGCATCAGGGATATTTGATTCAAAGTTATCAGGACCAGTTGATCCTGTATGTTTTCCTGAAGAATCGTAGACATGCAGTTCTACAGGGCATTCAGCTTTAATTTTCAACGTTTTTGTTTCCTGTTTATTTCTGCGTATTTTATCTGATACAAGTTCATTCGGCCTGCCCTTTAAAATATTCAGAATTTGCTTCTGTACGTCTACACTTGTAGCAAGGCCTATATGAGATCTTTGAATATAAAAAGTTCGCGACGGATCAAGCATAAAACCAGCCGTTGCACTGGAAACAGGCACGGTATTATCACCTTGAACATTTTTCACATCACTGAGAATAATATTTGGATTCGAATGAGTATAAAAGGTAAGTGTACCTGCAGTAGGCTTCTGATCACCCACAAAATAATATGAATCTACTTGCTTAAGAGTATTTACCGGATCTAATGTCGAATGGAAATTAGTTGCTTTATCAAACAAAATATCATTTGACCAGCTTCGGCTATTCTTTAGAAAATTTGCTGTATCGTTAAAATTGGTGAACTTAGTAGTTTTAACTCTCGATCCTGTAGACTCTGGATATTCTTGCGTCTGTAAATATCCATTTGTTTGAGAGGTGAAATATTTTTTTGAAGGCAGTAATTCATAGAGGGATGGAATATTAGGCTCAATAGAACGGATTGAACTACTTATAGCCATGTTTTTATATTCATCATCTGTGATATTTCCAGTTTCAAACATATAAGCAGCCTGAGGGGTTCCTTGAAAAGGGGTCCCTAAAGTGATTAATTTTTTTATTAAGTGACCATTCCCTTGTCTTATGTATTCAGTAGCAACGATTCCCCCCATGCTATGAGCGACGATATAATAATTGCTATACGGAGAAGCTGCGCGCTCAATATCAATTCTAGCCTTTAATTCTTGTGCATTAAATGTTGAGCCCTTCCTCCAATCATAAGCAAAATCGACAACATGATATCCAGAATTCTTAAAAAAACTTATAATCCCACTATAATAATCTTTAACACTATTACCAATACCTATATTTTCAATACTTTGTCCGCTTGTGTTCATTTTCAAATTATTTATGTTACTCCATATATATTGTTTGCCACGAGAATCTGGCATCCAAATCTGTTCTTCACCATGATACAACTCGCTTCCCATTGTTCCTGGTAAAAATATTATTCTATCTTTATAAACAGTAACAGTACATTCATTGGTATAGTATTCTTGATCTGTCGGCTTTACAACAAATCTATATTTCCCTTCTTCTTTGGGTTCATAAGAAAAACTCCCCCCCCAACTCGATTGTTTATAAATATATTCCGATTGTTCTTCGCCATTTATGTATATGTTAATGAGTACTGGGTGGGCCTCATCATGAAAACTATAATTGATGTGTATTTTCTCTCCAAATTTCACAACAGCATCATCTGGATATACGGAAGTACTAAATATTCCGATTGATGATTCTTCGGATAAATTGTTACTATTTAATGATTTCTGGACTGATTCAGCATATATATAGTGTTGACCTATTCCCAATGAATTAAATAAAGAAAGGAAAACCACAATACATATGCTAATCGAAATTATTTTTTTCATAAAATTCACTACTCCTTTAAACTATTTTTTTCTATCTTAATTATTTAGTATCTATCTTGATCATTCCTACGCTCAACTTTCCAAACAAAAAAAAGAATAAATTGAATTAATATAAATATTTTAGGTAATAATGCAATTAATTGAAATTGATAACCTGATAAAAAATTCGAACTCGAATTATCAACAGTCACTTTAAAAATTATTAATAATAATAGCGTAGGAAATAGATTAACAAAAAACCATATCTTCTTATATTTCAATATATTGTCTTTAAAAGAAATAGTATGATTAAAAAACATAAGGCTCACAGGAAGGGCATAAGCTCTTATTATTTGCCCCAATATCTCATGATTCCAACCTTCAATACGGAGATCAAGAAGGTAAACAATTAGAAGATGCAGCAAAACAATTATTAAAGTATGAAATAATGCTCTGAGGATATGAGTAATAAACTTTTGCATATGATCCACCTTTCAAGAAAACACATTTCCATTTTTCATTCTCAATATCCTAATATCATACACTTAATAATATATGGTTTAAATTTAAAATTTTCCCTTTATGGTTTTTGTCAGTTTCTCTCCTTAATTATGTATATCTTTTCAAATAATTGATCACCCATAGCACAAAAATAAAAATTATTTGTACTACAATGTATATAACAGGAACGATAATTACTAATTCAAAAAAACCACTGTCAAAATTCAAATCTATAAAATTATTTTCAGTAGGTTCATATTCTTTACTGTTATAAAAAAGAATTAGAAGACTAACACTAGGGATTGTGCTTATGCAAAGCCATATTAGGTTATATCTAATCTTCTTTGTTATTAATGAAATCATGCAGGTTGCATACAAGAGGAGAATTAGAACGAAAGAAACAATATATGCTTGTCGTACCGCCTCTTCCTCCCATGCTTTTGATTTCAGATTCAAAAAACGAAAACGAATAACAAATAAATGTAAAAACACAATAAATATCACTTGTGAAAAAGCACTTTTTCAATTTATTCACACCTCACAATTAGGTAATATAGTTACCCTTATGCTGCCGTAATCCTCTAATCGGAACAGATTATCCCCTGGTGTGAAACGGTAATAATTATTCAGGATGCTGCCATGGAGGTGGTTGCAGAGCAGCTTGACAAATTCCGTTATAAATACCATCTTTTATTTAATTGATTATTTAATCTCTAACCCTAAGTCCTCGCATATTTTATAAGGTTCACAGTAACTAACACTTTTATCTATATCTATTACAAAATCTATCAGCAATCTTTCATTACTTTTCTCGCAAATTTTCAACCTAACATCTTCTCCATATGTTAAACCAAGTAACTCGTCGACATCTTTTTTCTTAATCTCTTCATTGGTAGTTTTATTCACTACGACAACGTTAATACTTCTTATATCCTTGAATCTCTCCCTACTCTTTTCAACATCAACTGAATACGGTAGTTTTTCTTGTTCAACCATAACCTCTACTTTTTCAATAAACTTTTCATTGTTCGAAAAGCTAATGTTAGAAAGTTCTTGCTGTACTGATGATTTTGATTCGATAATCCAAGGTGCAAGAAAAAAAAAGAGAAACGTAGTCCCAAAACAAATAAGAAGTAAAAGTGGTAATTTTTTTTCTATTAGGTGTTTTGCAAAAAAAAGATAGGCTATGATACATAACAACAAAAGGGTAGCGTAAAAAAATAAAGAATCATAGTGAGTTACAGTAAATAGATTGCCACCACCAATAGAAAAGGCAATCCCTATAACTAAAAACCAAATACCTACACCCATGACTGCGCTTAAGGCAACAAAAAATAAACTCATTATCATGGTATTCTCCTTTGGCGAGGTTACGCGGCTTTCTATCACCCCATGATAACTAATCTTGACCATATTTAAATTTGTACTGCTCTCCTTCCTCTAAATTCCTCATTCATCAACCAATTAGAAATATCGGGTTAAATTGAAATTTTTTCCTTCACTTAGAATTATCGGTTTTTCCCTATTAATCTTGTATATTAATGTTAAATTCCGGAGGTAGAAAAATTGAAAAAGACCCTTTTCCTACTGATACCGTTGTTATTATTGGTCCTTGCATTCTGCAGCACTAATAAACGCAATCCAAATCTTTATCTTATTCCAAACAATTATGTGGGTTGGGTGCAGATTATTTATAATCAAGAGGGGTTTAACGCTATCGAAAAGAATAACGGAAAAAATATTTTTACCATTCCTGAATCTGGAGTATTAAAAACATCCACCCCAGATCCTGAATACGGGATATCTTTCGAAGAATTTTACTACTATGATGAACAAAATAAGCAGCAAAAATTAGATGTCGATCAAATGATCCACCATCACACTATAGGCGACGGCGAGTCGGTTAGCAGTTCCGGTAAAATCGAGGGGCCTACGGTGCAGCGCTTTTTTGTAGGAACAGAAGCTGAGCTTCAAAATCATCCTGCTCCTGACTATCCTGTTGAACTAATGAAACCTGCTTCGTCTAATGGTCCAAGACCTTAAACGCTTTGATATTGAAATAGGACATTTCGATTGGTGATACGCAGTGCTCCCGAACGTTCAAGGGCTCCTTGTAGATAATCGCAGAGTTCATCGAACCTGCCCGTTAGGATACGTAACTGGTCTTCGCTAAAATAGGATGCAACATATAAAATAAGCGGTGCAGCCGATTGTATGACAATATCATTTTGCAATATGTATTGGGCTGTTACCTTAAAATATTTGCTGAGGATATCCTGGCCATTCTCCAGGTTGAAGTTTTGCACGGCTTCGTTAAAGAAAGACAGCCTGCCGTCAAACTCCAATATCAGCTGCAATAGTTCTCTATAATTGTTCGCGCTTACAGTTGAGGCGTATGCCGTTCCATCAGGCACCAATACACGGTTGATTTCAGAGAAAATCTTCTTGTGGTCCTGAAAATGGTACAGCAGGTGATTCGCAATCAAAACCTCAAATGAATGGTCCGGCCAAGGCATCTTCTCTGCATCTACGATTTCATATTGAAACCGCTCTAGCGGATCATGAATATTCCCTTTTGCCGTTTCTATCATCCCTCTCGAGGCATCAGTCAAGACAATTTCTGATCTAAGCGGAACTTCTCTCCGTTTTTTCGCCCACAACACACCGGTTCCGCAACCGATTTCTGCAATCTTCAGACCCTCGGTAAGTCCCAAATGCTCGAATACCCATTCATGCCAATCCACCTTATGCTCACAATACTGATATAGCTGTATCCTTGCATTCAAGCGGTGTTCATTGGAGTACTGGTCTTCAGAAAATTTTTGGACATGAGAAAATAATTCATCCCTGTTCATTATCGTATAAACCTCCCATTTTCTCTTTTCTCATTTTAAACAAATAATAGAGCGTTAAGATAAACTGTATAATCGCGATACTCCAAGGAAGAATAAAGAGCATCTCCAATTGATACTTCGGGAAAAATTGAAAAGATACGATACGTCCCTCATCAGAATCCCCGTCATTTTGCACAGCTATGAAAAATAAAAGAAGTAGCAGACTTGATAACATAGTTACTAAAAACCAGTTGATTTTGTACTTTATTCGCCGATTACGTGAAATTATAATAGCATTTACACTACATAATATCAGCGGTATGATGTACACCCTAATGGTTTCTTCTAATAATGCAGTTCCCCATCTCTCCATTTTTATCTCCAGATAATAAATCAGGATTAAGTGTAGTCCAATAACCAGCAGCACGTAGAGAATGGCTTGGAGTATCGTTTGTAACGCTTTCATCTTTCATCGCCCTTCATTAGAGCTTTTCACTTTTCACTTTACTTAAGCTGTTCGCTCAAACTCTCAGGATTAAATTCCCGCTCCTTACCGTCTGCATCAATCATAGTAATTTGCTCAGGCGGTTTCTCCAGACTTTTCCCTCTAACTAACAACTGCCCTTCCCCTTCGATCTCGTACTTTCTGATATACACTCCTGAGCCGATATCCTCGAAGACATACTTGTCAAAATCATTCCAATGCAGTGAGGTCGCTTTTTCAGATAAGCTCTTTAATTCATTTATTGGAATATATCCGCTTACGCTTACTTCGGGGCCATACGTCTCCTTCCAATGCTTAAGCCACTGCGAATACTCCAACCCCTTGATCTCTTCCAGTGTCTTCCCTTCAATTGAATACTCACCGCCTGCGACTACAAGATTCTTGGTTGTGCTTAGCGGCGCAGAGCTGCCGCCTATAACTTCATGATCGGCGATCATAACATTCACAGAAATTTTGTATTGATCTGGGGGATATTGCTGCTCCAGGGGATGATTCTTCACTATGAATGGATAGGTTGTGATCTCCTTCCCGAAGTAGGTACTGGCTTCTTCCTCTTGTACTGCCCAGAACTGCATATCTTCCAGGCTCTCAAGCCTTTGCGGCTCCAGTGTATATCTTGACGTCTCGCCTTCAGAGGCAACGATGGTATAGCCTAGCGCTTCAATATAACCGGCGGCGGTCTGCTCATCTGTCTGTTCCCCACGAATGTTCTGGTTATTGCTACAGCCAACCACGGACAGCAGCACGAGACCTAGAACTAGGGATAAAATTGAAAATGCACCTAGTTTTCTCATGTAGATAATACTATCATAAAATACTTTATTTAGGATGTTGGACTAAAGAACTTTTCGATTTTCAAATTACACACCTTGTATAACCAATATACCCACTGTATACTCCAATTAAAGGAGCGATGATATGCGAAAAATGAAGCGAATCACGTTAATCACAGGGATAGGGCTAATGAGCCTGATTGGGATTGCTGTTCTTGCGGTCAACGCTTTTGTAATCCAAAGACCGGTCACTACAACCCCTGTCATCGCAGAAGTGAAGCCATACGAGTGGAATAAGGTGAAGCTGGGCGGGAATACCGTTTCCAGTGATGGATCGGAGTATTTCATGTGGACGAAGAGCGGTGAGAGCAACAACTGGATCATCTTTTTTTCCGGTGGCGGTGTCAGCTGGGATGCCCGGAGCGCTGCACATCCTATTAAGCTTATGAACTTTATGAAAGGCGGAGATACAGGCAACTATTTCGCTGATATTCCGTTCTATATGCTAACTTTGCTGGGCGGGATGATGGATACGGACAACCCGGATAATCCTTTTCACGGCTGGAATGTGGTCTACCTCCCTTATTCCACAGGCGACTTCCACATTGGTAACCGCACTGCTACGTATCCGCGGGAGGACGGGAGCACCTTCACTATGCGGTATAACGGGCGTACTAATGTGCGCAGCAGCCTTGACTGGATCTATGCGAACGTAGCTAAGCCCGATAAGCTGCTGATTGCAGGCGAAAGTGCGGGGGGATTCGGGTCAGCCTTCTGGGCGCCCGAGATTGCTTCACATTACCGGGATGCTGAGATCTTCCAATATGCGGACAGCTCATTCCTGAATTCAAACAAGTGGCCACAGGTGATGGAGCAGGAATGGAACTCGGATTTCACTGCAAGCTTCGGGTATTCGCCGGAGGCAGATGTCATCGGGGCTGCTTTTCGCGCAAATGGCCGGCTACTGCCAGCGGGTACAGTATTATTACAATCCTATTCCGTGTATGATGAGATTCTAATCCACTTCCAGAACAAGATCAACGACTACAATGGCCCACGGAACCAGAGTCTTATTAAGGCATGGTCAGAGGAAATGCGGCAGTCGGTAGCTGCTCTAGCTGCAACGGTTCCTAATTATTATTACTATCTGACGGATTACGGGCTGAATGCTGAGAACGGGACGACCCCGCATACTTTTGCCACCCGGGAGACCTTTTATCAGGCGGAGCAGGATGGTGTGAAGCTTGTGAAGTGGCTGGGGGATGCGGTCAATCAGCAGAAGCGCTATTCGGTAGGCAGCAAGTTTCTGGAGACGCAGGCAACCGCGCAGGAGTAGGACCAGCAGCAATATTTTCGCAGGTAGACAGGAGAGAAGATCATTGAATTTACGTGAAAAGCAAATGCAAATGACCAAAGGGCTCATTAAGGAGGCCGCGCTGGGCCTGTTCTGTGCTCAGGGAATCGAACGAACGGATATGACGCAGATTGCCGGACAAGCCGGTGTCTCCCGCCGAACGTTATACCTTCATTATAAGGACAAGGAAGATTTAGCCGCTGAGCTCTATGTGGATAATCTGGAGCGGATGTTTGGCAGGCTGCTGTTTGATTTTGATTTTGCCCTGCCAGTTCCCTCCCTGGAGAAGATTCTGGATCAATATCTCGCGCTTAGAGAGCATGAGGAGGCGTTGATCTATTATGATGCGATTTTTGGAGTGTATTATAGCACCCTGTCCAAAGATCCGGCGGAGTTGCCTGATTTCAAGAGAGCTATGGAGGTCTGGTACTCCCGGTACATAAACCTTGAGACCGCAGCGGCGGCTCCAGAGTATCAAAAAAAGTGGCTGGATCTTCTGCAGAAGTCCACCCACCTGTATTTCATGTATTTACAAAAAGCCGTTATTCTATCCCATCAGCGGGGCGGTGCCGTGACGGAGGAAGACCGGGCAGCGGACCGGCAATTCAAGGATTTCATTATGGCTGGCGTGCGGGCAACCTGACGATAATCGTTGTTCCCTCTTTGGCCGCACCGTCTACCTCGATACTGCCTTGATGCAGGGAGATGATTTTTTTAACAATAGCCAGCCCCAGACCGTTCCCGTTGTTACTTCCATTGCGCGACTTGTCTACTGTATAGAATCTTTCGAATACGGCGCCCCACTCTTCCGGGGATATTCCGATGCCATTATCACTGATAGTGATTGCAACTTCCGCTGCACTGCTGTCTATACGGATGCGGATCTTCCCGCCTTCAGGCGTGAACTTGATGCTGTTGCCGAGCAGATTCATCCATACCTGCTTCAACTGGTCTTCATCCCCTATAATATGAACAGCTTCCGGCAGCTCCAGATCGATAACGATGCTCCGGGCGGACCATTGCGGCTCACAGGTCACCACGATTGTTCTGATCTGCTCGTCAAGCCGGAAGGAGACTGCCGCGAAGGGGTGATGCTCGGAATCCAGAGAAGCAAGCTTCAGCAAATTATCACTTAGCCGTGACAGACGCCCACTCTCCGCAATGATGATATCCAGATACTCCTTACGCTCTTCCTCCGCAATCAAATCATTGTTCTGCAGCGCCTTGGCAAAACCGGATATAGAGGTCAGCGGTGTCTGAATTTCATGAGAGACATTGGAGACGAAATCCTGCCTCATCTGCTCCAGCTGCTTCAGTTCTCCCGCCATCTCCACATAGCTCTGTGTCAGCTCCCCGATCTCATCCACACGGTTCCTCGGAAGATCCACTTCGAAATCACCTTTGGCCAGTCTTCTGGTGGCGTTGGTCAAAGCCTTGATCGGCTCTACCAGGTATCTGGCAGCCACAACAATACATACACTGCCCAGCACAAGCACAAGCAGCAGCACGAAAAGAACCAATCGGTTGACGATATTTTCGTTCTCGGCAGAGTACTGAAGGAACATCGCATGCCACTCCCCCTTGAGCATAAAGGGCATTCCGATGAACGTATCATTATCTTCTGTGGAGGAACGATAGACCTTGCCCTGCAATACTTGCCGGACAGCCTCTGGGGTGATGGTCACAGCCGGACTATCCGAGAGCCCGTAAAAGGTATGTTCTCCCGAAGGATGGTACAGGTGAATAGGATGTGCGGATACCTTAACCATACTATTCAGGAACTCGTCCGTATCTGTAGGCTTGGCGTCATCATAGCGGTGAATAATCTCCCTGCCCACTGTGAACATCTCGTTCTGTCCCTCATAGCTTATCTGCTTCTGAAATACATACAAACCAATGAAAAAGGAACAGATCAGACTAAAGACAATAATGCCGAGAAACGTGAGAATGATCCGAATATACAGGGTTTTGATCATGGCTCAGGGATCAGGCGGTATCCGAGACCCCGGGCGGTTTCGATTTGAAAACCCTCGCCATTGCCGCTGAATTTCTCCCTCAGCCGGCTGATATGCACATCTACAGTCCGGCCGTCCCCTTCATAATTGAGCCCCCAGATTTGCTGAATTAGCTGTTCTCTGGTGAAGATCTGCCTGGGGTGGCTGACCAGCAGAAACAGAAGATCAAATTCCTTCAAAGGCAGCGAGACCGGCACTTCACCGCGTGTAACCTGAAAAGTCCGGCGGTTAAGCACCACATTGCCAAGCTGCACGGACTGGGAAGTAACGACCAGCGAGCGTTTGAGCAGCGCTTTTACCCGCATGACCAGTTCAACCGGATCAAACGGCTTGGTCAGGTAATCGTCCGTTCCGAGCTGAAACCCTTTAATCTTGTGGGCAGACTCCGCTTTGGCCGTCACCATGAGGAGGGGGAGATTGGCATCCGAACGCCTGATTTCCCTGCACAGCTCCCAGCCATTCAGTCCGGGCATCATAATATCCAGGATGACAAGATCGATCTGTGTGTCCTCGATTATGGATAAGGCCTTAGTGCCGTCACTGGCTTCTCTGAGGTCGAACCCTTCCTTGCGCAGATATAGAGACATCAGCTTCCGGATATTGTCATCATCATCCGCGATAAGTATAGTAGCCACGATCACCCTTCTCTCTTAAGCGTTATCCAAACTGCCAGCCGAGCAGATTCCAATGATAGAAGAAGATCATCAGCACGACAGCCGAAAGCGTCACTAACGTATAATGCACCCGCCTAATGGCGGTCCAATACTTATTTCTCCAAACCTGTATAGTCGAGACCAGCAACGCTAAGGTCAAGCCCGCCAAAAGGATTGGCATCCCCAAACTGAGAGACAGCAAAGGACTGATACTGGTAAACTTCTGCATCGTGTCCATGGACATCACTACCATGAACAGAGTAATAAAAGATAACAGCGCCCAACCGGCAGTTCCTGAAGATAATCGGACGGCCCGCTTTTCTGCGAGCGTCATTGCCTTGAACCTGCGATTGAAGAGGATTGGTCCAAGCAATGCGGTGATGAAAAGGACTGCCAAGACCCCAACGACGATAAGCCAAAACTTACTCTGATCCAAGAGCGGCGTCCGCTCCAGCGGCATATCCGGGGCCATGTCCAGGAGCATATGAGTAACCTTGCCAGACTCATCCGTACGGAAGCCGATCTGATCGGTCCCTCCCTCAAGCTGGAACAGGTTAGGACTAATTTCTCTATACAGCTGTTGTTCACTGCCGCTTCCCAAGGATAACTTATTACCCGCAATCGAAACATTCAGCTGGGCAAAAAAATTGAAGAACTTGTCAATATCACTGCTGTTGTGGCGTGTAAATTGATAGGAGCCGGCATATTTCTGCACAGATTCCGCAGAAGCGGCGAACTCCGGCTGCTCCACCTCCGGAGCAGGATAATAACGGTTGAAGAAGGCCTGGAGCAGATTGGACGCAGCTTCGCTGCCTTGACCGCCATTGTAGGATAAGAAAATACCCAATTGCTTGGCAGGTGCAAGATAGAATTCTGTATTGAACATGGGATCGGAGCCGCCATGCGAGATTAATGTTACCCCGTTCACCCGCTTCTCTGCGAATCCGAGTGCTACACCCGGCAGGCGCTTATCAAATTGGAATGCTGTTGAATGCATCCGCTCTGCGGTTGCGGGCTTCAAAAGCTGCTGTTCGCCGTATTTCCCGTTCTGCAGATGCGCAATCATGAAGTGCGCCATGTCTACAGCGGATACGGTAGCCGAGCCGGCAGGACGAAAGCCGCCCTCGAACGTAGGTGTGCCAGGAATAAAGCTGCCGGTCTCACTATTGTACCCTACCACTTGGTAAGGGATGAATGACTTCGGCAGAGGCTCCACAACCGTCGAATATTTCATGTCCAGCGGATCGAAAATATACTTCTGAATATAATCATTATAGGGAATTCCACTGACGTCCTCCACAATCATACCTGCAAGCGTGGCTCCGTAGTTAGAATAGGAACTCATCACACCGGGCGGTCTGATCCGGGCGAGCATATGCTTATTGAGCGTTTCTGAGATGGACCCGGGCAATTCGGCAGGATCAGTGGTGATCTGATAACCGACTCCGCCCTCTTCAAATCCTGCTGTATGAGTCATCAAATGACGCATGGTGACGGGCTCAGGATAAGTGGCAGGAATCTTCACGGATTTCAGATAGGTGTTAATGTCCGTGTCCAGATCAATCTTTCCCTGCTCTACCAATTGCATCACCGCTGTCCAGGTAAACAGCTTGGTCGTTGAAGCGATTCGGAACATGCTGGTTGCAGGATCAACCGGTAGCGCTTGTTCCAGATTAGAGCTGCCATACCCCTTGGCCAAAATAATCCTGCCGTCCTTGACGACGGAGATAACCGCTCCCGGAATTTGCAGCCGGTTCATATACTCTTCCATCATCCCATCCACAAAGGCGGTCAGTCCTGCCGTATCCTCAAGCTTGGCGGGCGCTTCCATCCGGGAACCCGGTAAAGATGCTTGCCCTGTCTCCGCCTTGGCATGTTTCCCGGGAAATATAAGGCCTGTAGCTAATCCCAGCACAGCCAATATTGCCAGAGTAGCGATCAGCCTGTTTTTCATAGATATTAACATTATTATCCTCCGCATCATCTTTATATTGAAGGTTGAATTTCAACCACCTAACACTTATAGAGATTATCAGAGTAGTGTGAATGGAACGTTAACAGGATTTGCACAAAAACGCCCCTCAGCCAGTTGGCGGCTTGGGACGTTCTTCGTGTGAGTTAATGATTGTCTGCACATTAGGTCCTTTAACTCAATTGCATACTCGTAAGACAGGTATCATCACTCTCAAAAGTGGAAATCTCGGACTTGGCCTCTTTGCCGTCATGAGTAATGGTCATCTTATAGTTCTGATCACGCGGCAGCCATAGGTCGATGAAGCCGTTCGGCTGGGACTTGACGGTCTGGTTCATGATCTCCTTACCGTCCTCGTCTACGACTGTTACCCCGAAAGATTGTTCGACCATCTCTCCCTGACAGCCGGTCAGGCTGTGGGTCGCACAGGGATGTGTATTCTGCACATAAGGAGCAACCGACAGGAAGAACTCATCCTCCGGCAGCCTATAGACTGCTTCGTTAGAACCGCCGCTCTCCACGATCAGCTGGGTTGAGGTAATCGAAGCGGACTCCGCCGTCAAGGTGCGTGAGCTGAAGTCAGCCACCATTTGCTTGATGTCCTGGCTGCTGCCCGGAGTTGTAGCAACCTCCGTTGTCTTCCGTTCACCGCTACCCGAATACAGGTAGATTCCCAGCGCTGCAATAACCGCACAGGTGCCCGCTACTATTTTATTGTTCATGTAAGATTCATCTCCTTGTAGATGGAATTCAGCCCATTTCTTCCCGCAGATCATGCTCCATGAACAGAATATCACGTTTCATTTCCTTCATGCTAGCTCTGGAGATCCGTCCGGCCTCGAACATCAGCTGAATGTTATCACGCTCTAGCTGAATGCCCGCGCGTGACAACTCGTGCAGCGACTCTTCGAACTCCCGCTTCGTAGCAGAGAGAGACTCCTGCCGGGTCAGTCTTAGCCGACCCCGCTCATAACGAAGAATCAGGGAGCTAATGACCTCAGGCTCCATCTCCCCCGTATTCTGCAGCTCTCTCAGCTGTTCAAGAACGTAAGCAAAAATCCCGGACTGCAGCCGGTTCGATTCCTCACGCCGCTCCTGCGCGTTTAAGCGGACCTGCTGAATGACACCGGTAATTTCTTCCCAGCTTTTGAACGGAATCAGGTCGTTCTTGTACTGCGGATCACGGGTGTATATGAACAGCTGCCGGTTCAGCCGGTTCAGATAGCGGTAGGCCGTGTACGGGTTCACTTCGTGCTGCTTGAGCGCATGCATGATGTATTCCCGCTGCCACTTGAGTGCTGTCACCCCAAGCTGCCGTTCCATTTCCTCAGCGTCATCCTTCTTCTTCAGCAGGCGGATTCTGGCATTGTAGGTTCCGGTCAAATGATTCAAAGCCATCCGGGACTGGGACTGATCTGTAGCCTGCTCCTGCAGTCCGGCAACTACATTGCGCAGAATTTCGATTTTGGCCTCAGCCTCCTCGGCATTATGCTCCGCTTCATGATCGGAGCCAAGTAGCAGCGGCAGCAGGAAGTTAGACGCCAGCAGAGTCCAGAGAATAACACCCGCCGCCAGGAAAATAATCAGGTCTCTCGCGGGGAAGTAGGAGCCGTCATCCAGGAAAAACGGGAGTGACATCGTACTGGCCAGGGTAATCGTACCTCGAACCCCCGACAGCGTGAGAATGAGCGCCTTCCTGAACTCCAGCTTCCAGGGTCCCCGCGTCTCCTCCCCTTCGGGAATATCCATGACCAGCATCCAGACCAGCCTCAGACCGAGGACAGCAGCGGTTAATAGCAGGGTATACAGGATAACCTGGACATTCCCTATATCCGGGTTGTTCCAGACGGTCTTAATAATCTCCGGCAGTTGGGTACCGAGCAGCAGGAACACCAGACCGTTCAGGACAAAGATAATGACCGCCCAGGTACTTTTGGACACGACGCTCAGCTTGGCTACCTCAGGATTCATCTGCTTGTAGCTGAAGGAATGCGCGATCCCTGCACTGACCACTGCCAGAATGCCATTGACGCCCAGCTCCTCAGCGGCCATAAAAATAGCAAACGGCGTCAGGATCTCAATCAGCATATGTAGCGTGACATTCTCCATCCCGAGCCTGCGCAGCCACCGCACGATCCCGTATTTAATGAACGTCAGCACAAGGCCCAGCACCACACCGCCTAACGAGATGCCAATAAAGCTCAGACTGGCCGTTTTGAAAGAGAATGCTCCTGTGACCATAGCCGCAACTGCAAATTGAAAGGACACCAGACCCGAAGCATCGTTAATTAACGATTCTCCTTCGAGTATCTGCATCGTCTGATGGGGGATTTTCACTTTTTGCTCTAATGCGCCTACAGCAATCGCATCCGTAGGGGCCAGTGCCGCCGCCAGCGCAAACGCAGCCGCCAGGGGCAATACCGGCAGCAGCCAGTGCAGGAAATATCCCAGCACCCCTACCGTTAGAAAAACCAGTCCCAGCGCCAGCAGCAATATCGGCTTTTTCAGCTTCCATAAGGCCACTTTATCGGCAAGTCTGCCGTCATTGAACAGCAAGGGGGCAATGAATAATAGCAGGAACAGCTCCGGGTTCAGCTCCAGCTCGAAATGCAGGGGCAGCCAGGTCAAGGCCATACCCAGCACAATCTGAATAATCGGCACGGAGAGCGAGGGGATGAACCGGTTCACCAGATTAGACAGCGACACAGCTGCCAGCATCAACAAAATATACTCAAATAATTCCAATCGGACAAACCTCCATCTCTGCACTTGCTTGTGCAGATCCTAAATTACGTTATGTATTTAAACTCAGTATAAACGATCTGGGAGGAAATATCCTCTTGGCGGCTGCTATAGATAACGATTAAACGGGTAATGGACAGACATCGAAAAACCATTTATTACCGCCTGTCCATATGCCGGCGTATAATTAGCTCAGACGAAGAACGTCCCAAGCCATCGCTGGCAGAGGGGCGTTCTTTTTTTGTTAACATGAAGGAGGGAATACATATGGAGTTTGAAAAAGCGCATCAATTGCTATTGGACCGGCATCTAACTGTCCGAACAGGGGAGCGCAGAGGGCGTCTCTCACGGGGGCACCAGTATGCTGAGAAACTGATGCTGCGCAATGTCTGGTGGCCGCTATTCGGCAACCTGGATGACCTGCATCCTGAATATGAAATCTATGACTGGAACCGCAAATCACAATTTCTGGATGTTGCCTTTCTCCCCTCCTACGGAAAATTCGGTCTGGAGTGTGACGGTTACCAGAGTCATGTGAAGGATATGGACCGGGAGAAATTCAGTTACTCGCTTAACCGTGATACATTCTTGAGCGGAATGGGCTGGAGAATCATCCATTTCTCCTTCGATGATGTACAGAACCGCCCGGAAATCTGCCGGATGCTGCTGCAAATGGTCATTACTCCCGCCTTGCTCCGCAACCCGTCCGGGCAGTCTCTCTCACCGCTGGAACGAGAGATCCTAAGACTATCCTGGAGTCAAAAGAAGGGCTTACGCCCCAAAGATGTGATGCTCCAATACGATGTGAGCTTTCGGACAGCGCGTAAACAACTGCAGGAGTTAGTCCGTAAAGGCCTGCTGCGCCCAGTGATCCAAAACACTTATGTATGTTATTACGAGCCGGTAGAAGGATTATCCGATTGGTTTCTGTAATGTTGAGGTTAGCAACTCCTCCGAACAGCAGAGTAGGTCTGTTAAGTAGAGTAGATCGGTGAGCTGTGGGCTTGAGGGGTGCGGTGAGGGGTGCGGTTCAGACGCTGAAGACAAACTGAAAGTGTTGCAGGAAATGCAACTTGGCTATCTAAATACTGGGGTGTGCGGCAGAATTGTTGCAAGAAATGCAGGAATCTTAACGCAAAGTTGCTCAAATGCGAAGTAATCCTGCCTTTTGTACAACATTTCCCGATAATTTCCATATCAGCGTCAAGCATGTTGTATAATGCGCAGGAATTGAACGCTTAACAGAAAAAACCGCCTTCGCCCTCCTAAACGTGCGGGCGAAGGCTGACACATTGCCTACCTTATTAAAGTTTCTTCCCAGTAGTAAAGCTCACTCCTGCTCACTCCTTGCTTACTCCCTGCTTATTCCAGGTACGCCGGATTACAGGTCAGCTGCAACGCTGTTATCATATAGAGCAATCAATTCATCGAACGATGAGATAATGACATCCGAACCCTTCAGCTCATCCTGCCGCCCGAAGCCGGCATAGGCGCAGCCGATGACGGTCTGTCCGTTGCCCTTGCCCGCCTGTACATCGGAGGAACGGTCCCCGACCATCCAGGCGCTGCCGATCTTGTGATTGTCCAGCAGAAGGCCGAGCAGCTCGGTCTTGGTTGCCGTACCCGAGCCGCCTGCGCTATACAGCCCCTCGAACAGGTCCTTCAGCTCGTGCACAACTACAATGCTATGGATATAATCCTCCAGCCCGTTGCTGGCTACGAACAGCTTCACTCCGCGCGCGTGCAGCGCACGCAGCGTCTCGACTACCTTAGGGTACAGGACCGTCCCTCCGGCTTCCAGCCCCTCAATCTCAAGCTGCAGGAGCAGTTCATCCGCCCGGCGGTGTACGGCCTCATCCGCTTCCGGCATTACGTTCTTCCAGATATCCGCAAGCAGCATGCCTAGACTGCCCAGGATGCGCTCCTCCGGCGGAGTCGGGCCGGAATGCAGGCCTTCTTCCCGCAGGATATCAAACATTTTATGATAGGCGGGCAATAACAGGCTCTCTGTCTGGAACAGCGTACCATCCATATCGAATACGATGGCTTCCGGCTGGTTTAAGTTCGGTAGCGGTCTGTTGCCCACCTGTGTCTGTTCTTCGTTGCTCATGAGGTGAATCATCCCTTCCCAATTGTTCTTCGGTCACACGCCCTAATAATATAGGAAGCAGCAGATGTTGTCTACGAACCCCTAATTACAGAAAGGGACCGCAGTGCAAACACATAGCGTGCTTACACTGCGATCCCTTCTGTTCATACTGCATACTGCATACTGCCTCAGAACCTTGACTTATACGTTGTCGAAGCTTGAGATCAGTTCATCGAGAACATCTTTGCTGACCATTTTACCCTTGAAGTTGATCAGGTTCTCGGCACTTCCGGAGAAGATGCAAGTAGGTTCATATTTTCTGAGAATGATCTTTTCGCCGTCCACAAAAATTTCGAGCGGATCCTTTATGTCAATTCCCATTGTTCTACGCAGCTCAATCGGAATCACAATACGTCCCAGTTCATCTACTTTTCTTACTATACCTGTTGCTTTCATCATTATGCATCCTCCCTTGAAATAACACTTGGATCATCATTCGGTGTTAAAAGCTATCAAAGCTTCTAATAAGTAGAAATGATTACTCTATAATAGCATTGTAAAGTGCTATTTCTTTCCTGTCAATTTTATTTCTACATCTTTTGATATTTATCGACAAAAAATTCGACAAAGATTAGAGTTTTTTCGACAAATCTATAATCGAAACCGTTTTATTTCCATTTTATTCTTTTCATTCTATTTTTGCCCGAAATGCTCTAGGGTATTGGCTGAAGCGGTTCTGCTCTTAGCTTACGGCTGCTCCTTTGGAACTATGCTCTGCCTTCCTTACTTGACAATAAAGATATACAATCTATATATTTTACTTAATATACTATATTGGAGTGTTTCTATGAGCAAAGAAGCAGAGAAAGAACAAGCCGTCTATACTGTCATGGATCATATGGCAAGCGTGCAGCAGAAGTCGCAGGCGTTCATAGACCGGATTACCAAGAAAGGATCACTCTCGCAGAACCAAATCATGCTGTTGTTCCTGCTGCAGCTCACCGGCTCCCTTAATATTACGGATATTTCAGAGCGGCTAGTGATTACTCCAGGAGCCGCTTCGTTCATGTGCGATAAGCTGGAGGATCTGGGATACATCGAGAGAGTGCGCACGAAGGAAGACCGCAGAGTCGTCAATATTGTTCTCACCGGACCAGGCAAACAGCACATCCTTTCTCTGTTCGACAACTTTGCATTGACTGACCTCGTCAAAATCTCGGTGGCCCTCCAGAGAATCGATGAGCTGATGGGCGGAATGTTAGAATAATACTAACGTTATTCTTTAAACACTGATTGCATTTCCTTTAGGGAAGTGCAGTTTTTTTGTTGTACGATCTGCGATTCAGGCGAAACCCGATTGTTGCGGTTGATAATATATTGATTATATATTTCATTTAATATATATTATAGTTACTTAAATATTATAAAACGGCGGTGAATGAACCTATGCCTACACGGAACCCGACACCTGCGCCCAACAAACCTCTTAAAATCAACGGCTCCCGGATCTGCCGGGGGGATATAGACGCCTCCCGTGTGGAAGTGCTGGGCCACCTGCATGTCAGCGGGAGCTTGACCACAACGCGCCTGAGGCTTAGAGGAGAATGCTCCATAGGGTTGTCATGCAATACGCAGGAGCTGAGCAGCTTCGGCAGTCTGCGCGTTCCTGAACTCAGGGGCGTGAGCATCACGTCCAATGGATACCTGTCTGTTACCGGTGAGGCTGCCGCAGAAGAATTCAAGGCTGAGGGCTGCGTACGTATAGACCGCTTGTCCTGCATCGGCACCATCCGCATCAAGCTGGGGGCCTTGTGCAAGATCAGACACATGACCTCTGAAGGTGATATTATCGTGTCGCCCTCCTCCAGGCTGCTCCCTATTCCGCTGAGCCCTTTCCGCAAGCTGCGCTGTGAAATCATTGAAGGGGCTGACCTCACCCTGTACCGGACGCAGGCAGACCTCGTGTGCGGACAGAATGTTACGCTCGGGCCGGGATGCTCCATCCGGGAGATCCGTTACCGGGAGAAGCTGACAATTCACCCCCTTTCCCAGATAGGCAAGATTATTCAGATAAATACATAACGATGGAGGTACAAACATGAAATCTTCTTCCGCTGGTGCAATGCCTATATTGCTAAACTATTTGGCAAAAGGATTCGTCATCCTGTTTGCATTGCCCGTGCTGGGCGTCTGGTTGGCCGGGAGCTTCATCTGTGCCATCATCGCTCCTGTAGCAGGCTTGCTGCGGACCTTCGGAGTCAGTGCCATAGGGATGAATCTGACCCCGTCCTATTCAGTCCCGGTCTTTCTGAGCTTGCCCTTCAGCTTAGTTCTCGCGTCCCTCCTTCTCTTGTCCTTTTATTACACCCGCCGTTTGTTGCGGAAAAGCCTAAGCTTCATCAGGTAGCAAAAGGGGTATTTCAGCAGCCATCCTCCGGCGCAGAAATACCCCTTTTTGTATACAGAACACTCCATACCAGCTGTTCAGCCTCTTCTTGGTGTGCGAAGCTGGCCCTACGAACGAAGCTCGAAGAGCCTCGCAGTCTTGCCAGCGGGCAGCGTAACGGTCAAGCTGCCTTCCTCCGCGTTCCAGCTCCACTGCGACCCGTGTGTCTCAGGATACGTACACCAGGCCTCCGCATCGCGTCCCCTCAGCTCAGGAACAGGCAGCGTGACCGCAGCCGCTTCTCCCGCAATTCGCCATACAGCGATATAGCGGATGTCTCTATGACGCAGGCCGAAGCTGACCCATTCCCCTCCACTGTCGGGCAGACCGAGCGGCCAGAAGGCGAAGGCTTGCGGAATGTGGGCGCGGATAGACTTGTAATAATCCAGCGCCTCCTTCACCAGCGCCCGGCGTCTTGGCGTTAGCTCAGCCAGATGGCCGCTCTGGTGGACGCGAAGCAGCAGCGAGTTAACCATATTGAAAATAACCTCTTCATCGTCGCCTTCGCGCAGCGGATATGACCAGACCGCGGATTGTTCGGGAGTCAGTGCAGCCGGAGAGCCTGCGGCAATGGCAGCATACTTCACGTAATCCTCCTGATCACTGGTGGACTGGATGCTGTGACGGCTGAGCATGGCGTAATCCATCCGCATCCCGCCGCTGGAGCAGTTCTCGATCACCAGCTGCGGATAACGGGCAAAGATGCTGTCGAGCCAAGCCAAATAAGCGCGGTTATGCTGCAAAAGGCCGTCCCCGAAGCTGTCTGCCTCCGTCTCCGTACCAATGCCTGCATTGATGTTATAGTCCATCTTGATATACCCGACGCCGTATTCCCCGACCAGCCGGGCAATCACGCTGTCGGCATGCTTGATGACCGCCGGATTACGGTAATCGAGCTGATAGCGGCTGCGGTCCTTGACCCGCTTGCCATGGCGCATGAAGAACCAGCTGTCGTCAGTCTCCGCAAGCTTCGGACTGTTGATGCCCATCACCTCCAGCTCCAGCCACAGGCCCGGAATCATCCCCTTGCTGCGGATCACATCCAGCACGTATTTGATGCCTTCCGGGAAGCGCTCAGCCGAAGGCTCCCACTCCCCGACCCCGTCCCACCATTCACCTGGAGCATACCAGCCTGCATCGATGCAGAAGTATTCACAGCCGACTTCGGCAGCAGCATCAATCAGCGGCAGCAGCTTCTCCGTGGTCGGGCTTCCCCACAGGCAATTCATGTAATCGTTGAAAATCACCCGCAGCCGCTCATTATCCTCATTCGGTCTGCGGATCAGCCGCCGGTATGCAGTTAGCTGCTCAGCCGCCTCTCCGAACCCACCCTCTACTACACCTGCGGCCACCGGCACAGAGGTGAACGCTTCGCCAGGGGCGAGCTTCAGCCACCAGTGGTTGTCATGCTCCGTAGGCCCGCTGACCAGCAGTGTAAGCTGATCTGCCTGATCCGTCAGCTCCCAGTGCCAGGAGCCGTTATGTTCAATCTGCCAGAACAGGCTGCTCCCGCTCTCCTGGTTGCTCAGCACGGCCATTGGCAGCAGCTCAGCCGCTGACCAAGACCCGGTATTGCTGGCCGCAATCCGCTTCGATCCACGGTCAGCGAGATGGGACATGCCCAGCTCTGGCAGACTGTAGCTTTTCCACTGCAGCTCACTCTGCCACCCGCTGTGAGCAATACTCACTTCAATCTTGTCGTTACGGTCTCCGTCGCCCTCCTTGTCCACTCCTGTAAGCGCGAACGAAGACAGATACTCCACACCCGCTTCCGCATCGCCTTCATTCCGTACCACTGTCCAGGAGCGAACAATCTGCACGCCAGTATAGAACTGATAATGCTGTACTGCCTTCACACCCGTCAGCGGGTCAGCCAGCGTAAGCTCCAGCTTCCGTCCCAGCGGATTCATCGTGTCCTTATGCCCGACATACACCATCCGTAATCCCGGATAAGACGCGCGGTGCGTCCGCCCGTGATATTCCGCCCGGTCTTCCCCCGACAGCTGCAGCTCCAGCAGCCGGAAGCTTGCCTTATGCTTGTCTTCTATGCTCCCTGCTTCCAGCGGCGCTGCGCCAAAATGCAGCAGCCGCACATCCAGCTCCCCCGAAATTTCAATCGTAAGATAAAGCCCGTTCTCGGCTATGTCTATAAGCCTGCTGTCCATGTCTGATTTGGCCTCCTTACAAATGATGTTGTTCTTGGTCTCTTGGTTACTTGGTTACTTGGTTACTTGGTTTCCTGTTTTTCTACCTCCCCTGATTAGGAGGCCATCTCTTGTATTCGTAACTCCTGATTTCCTGCGGTGCTCGTGTAAGTGGCGAAGTAACGGAGGGAGGTTTGGAATTGGAGGAGCGGTAGCGACCGCCTTTATGTTTGGATTTCTACTGCGGCGAGCAGTTTAAATCGGGAAATCCAAACATAACAGCGGCCGGAAATCCAAAGCTCACGCAGTTACGTCCAGCCACTTACACCCCCTCCCCCGCCGAATAATCTGTGTTACATAGAAAGATGGCCTCTCAGCAATCCTCAGAGGCCATCATTAAACCTTATTTTTATTCCGCAGACCCGAATTGAATCCAAGCCTTCTGAATTTCATCTATTGCCTGATCCTTCGTCTTGCTGCCGCCGATATAAGCCTGCATCAGCTCACCGAACTTCTGGTGGAACGTATCCAGGGAGTAGTTCACCGACAGGTCGCCGGATTTCTCCGTCTTCAGGATTTCTTCCATTTCCTTAGGCATTTGCAGGTCAGGCATCGGGGCGTCCTTGATCGGAGGAATGACCTTGGCTACATTAGAGAACCAGCTCTTCCCGTAATCGGAAGTATACAGCCAGTTGAAGAATTCAATCGTTTCCGCTGCTACAGCAGAATCCTTATTAATCCGCAGTGCCTGGTCGGCACCGGTGATAATCTGGGACTGCTCCGGTTTGTCACTGACAGGGTACCCGGCGATGCCGAGGTCAAAGTCAGGGGTAATTTTCTTAATCGCTTCTTCATCCCACGCGCCTTTACCGGTCATGAATGCTGTTTTGCCCAGGGCGAAATCACTGACCTCAGCGTTGCTGTCGCGTTCAAGCGGCTTGTCTGTTCCGTGCTTAACGGTTGTATCAATGAAGCTGAAGAAGTTGTCGTTCAGCACCGGATGATCTTTGAAGGTCGTCTTCCCGGCAATGAAGTCCGCTACGAGCGTCTTGGCATCGGTTCCGGCATCGGTCGCTGCGGCGTCTACGAAGTGCTGGAAGATATGCTTCCATACCCACCACTCTTTGTAGGCGTTGGCGAAGGGGGTGATGCCCTTGGCTTCAAGCTTGGTGATCGCATCATCCATTTCAGCAGTTGTCTTAGGCACTTCAGTGATGCCGGCATCCGCCAGCAGCTTCTTGTTGTACATCAGGACGAACAGGTTGCCCTTCACCGGCAGTCCGAGCACTTTGCCATCGGTAGAGCTCATGTTGGAGCGGACGGCATCCGTCATCGCGGCGGCCAGCGGCTCATTGGTCAAGTCAGCGCTGTATTCGGCAAAAGTATCGATATCCCCGCCTGCCGTGGTCTGGAACACATCCGGTGTGCTGCCGGCGGCAATCTTGGATTTCAGCACCGTATTGTAGTCTGCCTGCATGATTTCCAGATTGATCGTAACGTTCGGCTTCACCTTCTTGTATTCGGCAATATAAGCATTGAAGGCATCTGTGTATTCGGGAGAGGCGGTGAACATATTAATGGTGACGGGCTTGGCGGAATCCGTTGGTGTATTGCCTGCTCCAGCTGTTCCACCCGTGTTGTTAGCGGTATTATTGTTGCTATTTCCGCCGCAGCCGGCCAGCAGTCCGCCCACCAGCAGCAGACTCGCAGATAATGCCATGAATCGTTTTAACATGATGTTGCCCCCTTTTTCCTTATGCATCTTGTGGTCTTGCTCATCATTCTAAATAAAAAGAAAAAGGATAAGAATGTACATAAGTGAACTTCTGAGGGTAAAAAAGTGTCCATGTAACCGTTTCACTTTTCTACCCCTGGCAGCTGTAGCCGGAATTCAGAAGGGGAGCAATCATAGTAATTGCGGAACGCCTTGCTGAAATAGTTCTTGTCCTTATACCCCAGCATTTCAGAGATATCCTGAATTTTGAGGGCAGGGTCGGTCAGCAGTGCTTTGGCTTTGTCCATCCTTACCTTTTGCACATACTCGTGAATGCCGTAGCCGTATTGTCCCTTGAACAGCTTCATCAGATACTCTCTGCTCAGGAAATATTGTTCCGTGAACATTGATATCTTAATATCCTCGAAATAATGGTTATCAATATACGCCTTAATATTCTCCAGCACGCTGCTGCGGTCTCCGGCCACCGTCCGGCTGATCTCGCCCGCATAACGGTCAAAGATATCGTTAAGCACGCCCGCAAACTGCCCGAAGGAGGCGAAGTCGCTAAGGACGCCCAGGGAAGCCAGACTGCCGTCCTTTCCGCTGCGGGTCTGCGGCGGCATAGCATCCAACTCTGCAGCAATCTCGCCCAGCAGCAAAAGAAAACCATGTAGCGTCCTGTCCGCCTCCCCGAGCGTGAAGCCTTCCGTCTCCTGGCATTTACGGATGAATTCGCTGAGGATGCTGCGGGCATGGTTCACATTCCCGCCCTCCAGCGCGCTGCGGATCTGCGGCATCCGCCCGGTCAGGGAGGGATTATCCCGTGATACCGGATTCACTGCTCTGCCCTGTGCGATCAGGCTGCCCTTTAGACTGAGCAGGTCAATCGTATCTAGTGAGGCTTTGGCCTGCTCATAGGAGGCGGCAATGCTGAGCGAATCACTGCAAGGCTCCCCGATTCCGCCTGCACAGATGATTCCGAACAGCTCCTTCAAGGTAGAAGCTGCTTTCTTCATATGGTGCAGCGACAGGAAGGCCGCATCTGCTTCATAACCGCCCTTCATGGTGAAGATGGCAATGAATTCGCGCTCCCCCTTAGGGCTGGCGAAGCTGAACGACTCGAACTGCCCGTCCGTGTTCTCGTTCATCACATTCGTTACGGCAAAATGCAGCAGATCCCGGTCTCCATGGAATCTTTCCTTACGTACCTGCTCCAGATTAAGCATCCGCAGCAGGCCGACAGCGAAGTGGCTGGCCGCCCCATCCGCCCCGATCAGCGGGAGAAAGGCCTCATTGGACTGGGTCTTGAAGCTCCGGTCAATGATGGACAGGTACATCTTCTCCTTCAGCTTCGGCAGCGACATATTGAGTGTAATATTGCGGTTGATGAACTCGCTCTCCCGCTTCCGCTTGGCCTCCAGCACCCCCACTGCCTTGCGCAGCGCATGGTTAAGATCTGTGCGGTTCACCGGCTTCAGCAGGTAATCCACCACCTTCGAGCGGATGGCTTGGCGTGTATACTCGAAATCATTATAGCCGCTGATCACAATCAGCAGCAGGTCAGGGAATTCCTGCTCGGCTATCTGCAGCAGCTCGGCTCCGCTCAGCTCCGGCATTTTCATATCAACCAGCACCAGATCGAACCGTTCGCGGCGCAGCAGCTCGAGTCCCGCTTTCCCGTCTGTCGCCTCCCGCACCTCACTGACACCAAGGCCTTCCCAATCCCCCAGGATATGGATCGCTTCGCGCAGCGGCTCCTCATCATCAATAATCAGCACTCTATACATGTTGTCCCACTCCTCCCCGCGGCAGCCGCATATCCATTCGTGTTCCTTGCTCCGTGCTATGAATGACCAGACCCGACTCTTCTCCATACAAAAGCTTCAGCCGGGTATTCAGATTCTTCAGCCCGATACTTTCCATGCCGTCCTCTTCGTCCGTGTCCGCTGCGCGGTCCTCCCACTGCATCTGAAGTGAATTCAGCACCTGCTCCAGCCGTTCTCCGCTGATGCCCGGACCATCGTCCAGCACGGAGATCACGCTGTGTGTGCCGGTGATATGAGCCTCAATGGTGAGGGTAACCGTACTCGATACCTTTTCCAGCGCATGCTTGATGCAGTTCTCCACCAGGGTCTGGAGCGACAGCTTGGGGATTCTCAGCTCCATCAGGCTCTCATCCCAGGCGTACACCACCTGCATCCGGTTCCCGAACCGCGCCTTTTGCAGCG
Source organism: Paenibacillus sp. FSL R7-269 (assembly GCF_000517865.1). Taxonomy (NCBI): domain Bacteria; kingdom Bacillati; phylum Bacillota; class Bacilli; order Caryophanales; family Paenibacillaceae; genus Paenibacillus; species Paenibacillus sp. FSL R7-269. The sequence continues at coordinate 126,772 of NZ_ASPS01000015.1, read as the reverse complement.
CCAGATAACGTTCGATATGCCCCAGCTCCTCCCTTGCCTGCACCACATCCTTGCCGCTAATGCAGTATCGCAGGGTCAGGGCCAGGTTGTCCACCATCTCGACAATGTCATCGTTGTTGTTCTTGAGGGCCTTGGTTGAAATCGCCTGGAGCGCATTGTACAGGAAATGGGGATTAATCTCGGCCTCCAGCGCTTTTAGGACGGCGTTCTTTTCAACGATTTTCATTTTATAGCGTTCATTAATCAGCTCATTCGTCCTCTCGACCATCTTGTTGAAATGGCGCGACAGGTAGGCGATCTCATCCTTGCCTGCAACCGCAGCCTGCGCATCGAAGCTCCCGGTGCTGAACCGCTGCATCTGGAGCGACAGATTCTTCAGCGGGTGGGTAATCCGGTTCGAGGTGAAGCTGACCAGCACCACAGAGACGATCAGGAACAACAGGCCAATCGCTACACTTAACGTACGCGTCGTTGTCGCCGCCTCATAGATTTGGGTGTAGGGAATCGGCTTGACGAGCTTCCAGCCTTCCTTTTGACTGATGTCATAGATTACGAGGTATTTCTGGTCCTTGCCGGACCAGGTTACGCGCCCCTTCTGCTCCGCTGTCAGCAGCTTCGCCAGCCCCGCCTCCTTGCTCTCCCGGTAGAATTCCTTATCGTCCACCTTGAAGGGCTCCCCGTCCGGGCTGATATACATCAGATGCTCTCCGGTGCTGAACGGGATATCCCGCATAATCTCATCGGTTACGGAGGAGTTCAAATATAGCGATAATACCGCCTGCGGCTCGCGTGACACGATGGAGCGGATCAGCCGGTGGTAGCCCATGAACACCTTGGCCCGGTTAACGGGGTAATCGGCGCTGTTCACGCTGGCCGGCTGCTCCTCCACGAACGACTGATAGGAACGGTTATACGGACTCTTAAGCGCCCGCTTATACCACGGCAGGTCATCAATAGGCGGATGCTCGGCTACCCGGACGGTGATATTATAGTTCTCCTTGGTGACATAATAATACTTCTGCTCCTTGATTACATAGAGATAGACAGCCTCCAGATCATTGCGTGAAAAATACAAATTCCGCAGATAATCCTCCACGTACATCCGGGAGCTGTAGTCTTCCGATTCATGCAAGAGCGCATAATTGAACTCATCATAGGAGATCTGAGGCAGAGACAACTGCTCAATCCCGCTCAGATAGCTCTCCAGATTACGTCCGACCAGGAGCAGGTTATTGCCTGTACTGGCAATGCTGTTATCAACCGATTCCCGCTGCAGCATGCTATAGGATATGTAGGTGAGTGAACTGACCACCAGGATGATGATAATCGTAAACAACAGAATCAGCTTGTTAGCCAGGCGGCGGGACACCCGCGCCAGTAAAGGCTCGATCAGCTTAAACCACACTTTTCTCATGATGCTCTCCGCTCTCCCCGCTGCCGGTTTTGGGGACTTGTCCGGCCTCCGCAGTCCGTTCACCTTTTTACCCTTAACTGTACTCTAAAATCCATTTTTGACGATAAGGGTCTGCTCTATAATACACAATATAGACTAACCGGAATGGTTAAGTGTGGCAAGCCAGGCCTAATACTCCCACCCTATAACTCAAGAAGAGGTGCATCCATGTTAAAAACACCCGGCAAAAGATGGCGCGAGAAATTCGAATTCGGAATCTTTACTCTCCCGGTTCTGATCTGTATCGCTGTAGCCTTCTATATCCCCTTCGCCATGACCATCCGCTATTCAATGACCAAGTGGAACGGGATCTCCAAGCACCCCAAGTTCGTCGGGCTGGATAATTTCAAGCAGATCTTCTCCGGCGATACCAACTTCTCGGATGCCGCCTGGTTCACGATTAAATACGCGGTGCTCTACATTATCATAGTCAACGTGCTGGCGATTCTGCTGGCGGTGCTGCTGGACATGAAGCTGAGAAGCACCTCCTGGCTGAGAGCAGCCTTCTTCATCCCTTATATCCTCAGTCTGGTCATTGTCGGCTTCATCTGGAAGTTCATCTTCATGCAGGGCTTCAACTCACTGGGCGAGAGCACCGGCTGGGCAATCTTCGATCTCAGCTGGCTCGGGACACCGGGACTGGCCTTCATCTCCATCCTGGGCGTATCCATCTGGCAGTCGATCGGGTTCTATCTGGTCATCTACATTGCCGGTCTGCAGTCTGTGCCTGAGGATCTCAAGGAAGCCGCTACAGTAGACGGTGCCGGGCCGCTGAGACGATTCTTCAGCATTACGCTGCCGCTGCTTGCCCCATCGATCACGATCTCTGTGTTCATGGCACTCACCAATTCGATCAAGGTATTCGATGTCATCCTGTCGCTGACCGGCGGCGGTCCCGGCGGAACTACGTATAGTATCGCTTATGATATCTACCGGGATACGTTCCAGAACAATCTGTACGGCTACGGTACAGCCAAAGCGCTCATTCTGTTCCTCGCCGTGCTAGTCGTAACGATCATCCAGCTGACCGTCTTTAAACGGAGAGAGGTAGAGGCCTAATGACAACCAACCACAACAAGGCAGGCAAGATCATCCTGGAGGTTATTCTGGTCCTCTTGTCTCTGCTGTTCCTGTACCCGCTGTTTCTGACCATTATCAACTCGCTCAAAAGCTTCGGCGAGGTCATGACCGATGTCATCGCCCTGCCGCAGAAGCTGACCTTCAGCAACTACTCCTATGTCTGGGAGTTCATCAACTATCCGCGGCTGTTCCTGAACAACTTTATCATTACAGGTGTCGGCCTGCTCGGTATCGTATTCATCTCCTCCATCGCCGCCTATAAGCTGGCCCGGACCAAGACCAGATGGAGCGGTGTCCTGTATTTCCTGTGCATTATGCCAATGCTGATCCCGTTCCAATCGATTATGCTGACGGTCCTCCAGACCGCTAAGAACCTCAACCTGTCGGAGAGCACTTGGGGACTGGGTCTCCTGTACTGGGGCTTCGGCGCTCCGCTGGCGGTATTCATCTATCACGGCTTCGTGAAGGGTATCCCGACAGAGATTGACGAGAGCGCGACGATTGACGGGGCTTCCGGCTTCCGCCTGTTCTTCAGCGTGATCTTCCCGCTGCTGAAATCGGTCACCACCACCATTGTGATCATCGATGTCATGTGGATCTGGAATGACTTCCTGCTCCCGCTGCTAATGGTCAATGGTTCACCGGAGACGAAGACGTTAACGCTGGCGGCTTACACCTTCGTGGGCCAGTATACCTCGGACTGGCAGTATGCCATGACCGCTATGGTAATGGCAGTGCTTCCTTCGATCGTGGTCTTCATCTTCCTGCAGAAATACATTGTGAAGGGCGTTGTGGCGGGGGCGGTTAAGGGCTGATCCTGTGATCACCGCAAAAAGGCGTCCTATAAGCCGTAACGGCTACATGGGACGCCTTTTCTTTTTGCCGCGGGATACCCTAATGAGCCTGCAGCCATTCATTCTTGATTTCTGGCGATAGCTCAAGCCCCAGCTCATTTTTACAAGCCGCTTCAAACTGCTTATAGAGTCTGTTGATATTGTCCATTGCGCCGCGTCCCCGGTACATACCGATTAACATGCAGCTTATTTCCTCCTCCAGCGGATACAGCGACAAGTATTGCTCAAGACGTAATTCTGCTGCTGCTCCATTTCCAGCTGTAAGCTCCGCAGCCGCCAATTCCCGGACCATTGCTGTATATTGCTTGAAGTAAGCTTCCTCTAACGGGATCTTCCATAAGTAATTCTTGCCTTCCAGCAGCGGCCCCTGATACAGCGAACAGAGCTCTTCGGCTTGTTCTGTGGTCAGTCTGCCCTCATTGTGGACCTGCTGCAGTTGATGATACAGAAGGAGATCATATTGTTTATTTGCCGTGTCCAGCCTGTAACCGTCATTAAGCTTCTGTATACTCATCGGAATTTCGTTCTCTTTCAGGACCTTTTTTAACAGGTACAGGGTATTATGCAGATTGGATAATCCCCGCTCTCCCTTCGCATCCTGCCACAACAAATCAATGAGCTTCCACTTGCTGATATACCGTCCAGGGTGGCACAGAAGATAAGCGAACAATTCCTCGGTCCGGCGGGTTCGGAAATGAACCGGGAGTCCCTCCGGATTAAGGACTTCAAATTCACCGAAGCAGCGGACAGAGAAGTTAGACTTGATGGTATCTGCGGGAATGAGGGTTGACCGGTGCTTGAACAGCCGCCCGGTGACCCGCTGAATCGCTTGTGGCGTGACGGGCTTAAGAATATAATCAAGTGCACTTACTTCAAATGCTTCTAGCGCATAATCCTTATAAGCTGTTGTGAACACAATCTCCGCCTGACCCAGCTGCTCATGAATATGCACTGCAAGCTGCAGCCCGTTCATCCTCGGCATCTCCACATCAATGAACACGATATCCGGCTGCAGCTCCTGCAGATTCGCCAAGGCCTCTACCGGATTCGTAAAAGCTCCTACAATGCTGTAATTGCTATTTTGGCCAACCAGCACCTTCATTAAATCCAGGATTGGCCGTTCATCCTCAACAATCATCGTCCGAAACATGGAAGCCCCCTCCTTCACGCAGAATTTTTTTACTCCTACTCCTCAGAAGCCCCTTGCCCGGAGCCGCCACCGCTGAGCGGCAGATAGATCGTAACCTTCGTACCGCTGCCTGCTTCCGAATGAATGCTTAAGCTGGCTCCCGGAATCGTATCCAGACGCTTGCGGATATTCTGAATACCAATGCTTCCTTGCAGCTCTCCTCGACTGTTCAATGTATATAACAGATCAGCGGGGATGCCGACACCGTTATCTTCAACTGAGATCTTCATATATCCGTCACCAGCCTGAATCCTTAAGACAACCTTACCTTGTCCCTCCTTCTCGAACAGTCCATGACGGATGGCATTCTCAATGAACGGCTGGATGCAGAGGGAAGGGATATTCACGGCCTTCAGGGAATCATCCACCTGGCTGCTATAGTCGAACCTCTCCCCGAAGCGGGCTTGTTCAATTTCCACATAGGCTTGAATCAGCTCCAGCTCCCGGTACAAAGGAATGACGAGTGTGGAGCGGTCCATATCCAGAATAAAGCGCATATATTGGCTGAGCATGGTTAACAGATAAGCAGCCTTGACGCCATCGGTATAACAGAATGAGATGATACTGCTCATCGCATTATACAGGAAATGCGGTTTGATCTGGGCTTGATGGAACGCCTGCTCATGCCGGATCGCTTCCTGGATCGACGATTTCATGGCCAGCAGATTATGAATCCGGGCCATCAGCGTCTCGCTCTCAAAGGGCTTGGTCACAAAATCATTCGCCCCGGCCCGGAAGCCCAGCGCAATATCGGAAGGCGCATCCTTAACTGTGGCGAACAGGATGGGCAGATCCAGTATAGAATGGCGGCTACGCAGTGTTTCGCATAATTCTATGCCCGATGTACCCGGCATCATGATATCCAGAATGACAAGATCCACTTGCTGATATTCCTGCAGTTTGGTCAACGCCTCCTTGGCGGAGAAGGCTATCAGCACATTATAATCATGACGGCGGAGAATATTCAGCAGTGTATGGATGTTGGAGGCCTCATCGTCTACAATCAGAATGGTCTGCCCTTCCCGGTCCAGTACATCAAGCACCGTATAATCAACATCAGCATGCAGCGCGTAAGGTCCGGATACGGCAGTCTGCTGATATTCGGGAATAGGGTCGACTACGGGCAGTGTAAATACCATGCAGGTTCCCTTGCCCTTCTCGGACCAATCCACCCGAATCACACCGCCCATACGCTCCACCAGCTTCCTGCTGATATACAGCCCTACCCCCATTCCGGTATATCCGTCCTCCGGCAGCAGCCTGTCCACCTGCTCGAAATATTCAAAGATCGCCGCATGGTTCTCTTCCGATATCCCCGTTCCGGTATCCTCCACTTCAATGGAGACCTCACTCCCGGCTGCTCTTGCTGTAATCTGAATCGATCCGTGACTGGTATGCTTGATCGCGTTATGAACCAGGTTATACATCACCTGCCGCAGCCTGCTCTCATCCGCGAGTACCCAGGTACCAGCTTCCACCTGGTTGAGCAGCTGCACCTCTTTGCCCGCCAGCTCGAACCGGAGAATATCATAGACGATTTGGACAGCCACTCTCAGATCAACAGCGGTCTGGTGCAGTCGCAGTTCTCCGTGCCTCAGCCGGCTGACATCGATCAGATCCTGGATCAGCATCGACAGCTTCGTGGATGTATCCTTGATCAGCCACAGGTTCTGCTTCTGGCCTGCATGCAGATTCTCTTCCTGATTCTCCAGTAGAAACGAGGTCATATTCATAATTCCATGGAGCGGAGTCTTGATCTCATGAGAGGTGTTCATCAGGAATTCATCCTTAAGCTGGTTCGCTGTCCATAGCTTACGGGATAGAATCTCTGCTTTGGCATACGCATTCGAGAACCTTACGGCCAGCAGGATATTAATGAGCACAATAAATGCAATAACCCCGCATCTTCCTGTAAAATTACTCTGCACAATATTCTCGGAATAGAGGCCGTCATTCATCAGATAGATTATCAGCGAGATGGCACCGCCAATGAACAGCATCAGCTCCGCACGGTCTGCCACTTGACTCTGCCTGCGGATATATAAATAGACCATTCTCGCTACAATGCCGAGCATAACGATCCAGAGATAGAATATAAAGAAATATTTCACACGAATATGCACCCCGTACGGCAAAAGCACAACCATAACAAGATACACCATAAACGGGGTAAGAATCAGCTTCAGCCTGCGCAGCGACATCAGGTGCGACTCTACGGTACAAAAGAACACAATAATCAGTATCGCGCTAAGGAAGTGGCTGACATCCAGCAGCTTATACGAAAAATCAAAGGGAACAGACGGCAGGAGACGCTGAAACACCTTCTCCCCGTACAAGGAGTTCTGCAAGGCCAGAAACAATAAGAAAAATCCGCTAAGCAAATACTCCTTCTCTTGGCGCCCAATAAAATAGAAGCTGAGGTGATAGGCACCGAACATGGCCAAGATCAAAATGACTCCAATATCCGCACCGATCTGTATCATGTTGCGCCGGGTGATGTCCTCTTGTGCTCCAAGCGTGAGGGAGTTCACAATTCCACCGGTGACAAAATTATAGTTAGAGACTTGGATCACAATCTCGAGCTTGCGGGCATCCGGGTGAAAAAATACCGAATAAGGTGTATTTCCGGGTTGAAACGCACCTTTGTCGGTAGAAGGAAGCCCGCTGGCCCCCTCCTCCTGTCCACCAATGAACAGACGGTGGGACATTCGGATGCTTCTTATTTTTAAGCCGAGTATTTCATTGGTATCCCTAAGCAATACCTGCAGACGGTAGGTGCCAGAACCCCTGCTGCTCATCCCGCCATCGGGATTCTTGCCGCGCCAGGTACCGGGAACCTTAAAATAGTCAAGCGGAGAATCATACTGTACTAGCCGGAAATCCTCAGGGCTCAGCAGCTCATCCGGATAGAACTCCCATTCACCATCCAACTTCACGGCTCCCTGCTGCTCAAGATTCCAATTGGACAGATCCAGTACTCCCTTGTTCACTCTTACCTCACTTTGAGGAGGGCGGGTCAGTGAGAAGATTATGAAGATTAAAGAAAAGATAATAAAGAAGAATATGCCGATTCCCGCAAGTCTGCGGATATTTACCTTTCTCACAAACAGCCTCCAGTTCAAATCATCGATGTTCTCATTCTAACTTAATGCACTTATAAAAATCTCACAAAATACTCAAACAGAAAAAAGCACCATCCAGCGGAACTTCCTGGACAGTGCTTCCTTCTTGCATTATCTTGTTAATCCGATCCGGTACACCGGGGTAGCGGTCACACTATGGAACGCGGCAACGGCTTCGCCCTCGAACACCTTCTCCACCGCCATGGCGGCATCGTCGGCCAGCTTGACGGCACCGGTGCGGCGCGGCGTGGTCTCCAGTACGATCTCGCCCCGGCGCAGCACCTCCCGGAACCGCGACAGGCCGATTTCCCAAGGCAAGCCGTTATAGAAATGGTCGTGGAACAGCTGTCCGGCAGCGAAGGCATAACCTACATTTCCGGTATAGTCGATGCTCAGCAGTACTTCTTCCGTACTCTCGAGGACATCCTCAGGCAACTGGAGGACAACCTTGTGGTCCTGAATCCGGCGCATGATAACCGCAACTTCCTTCTGCGGAACCAGCACATCATATGCCTGGAACCAGTCCTCCTGGCGGCCGCTGACCATGGCATCCGCCTGTGCCATATTCCACTGCGTTGCCGCTTCGGTTTCGCCCGTGTATTCACAGAAGGTGAATGCATGCTGCCCTTGGCTGATGAATTCCATCCCGCCTGGGGTCTGAACCGGAGGAGCCGGTGAGAAGATTAGGCGGCGGCGGCCGTTCTCTTCAAGCTCCCACATCGTCGCTGCTTCACGAGCACTCATGGCGTAGATACGGACTTCTCTGGCTCCGTCCCGCCGGATCACAATCATAGAAGACTGGTCATGCGGAATCAGCACATTGTAGCCGTCAATCTCTGCTACGTCCCCGGTCTCCGCGCTCACCTCCAGAATACCGGCACTCGCGTCAATCTGGAACTCGCCGTCAACACCCTCTGGCACAGAGAAGAAGTAGGTCGCTGCTTCCTCCGTTTCAATAACTGTTACAGGCTGGGCTGTAGCAAATTTAAGATTCAGGCCATCCAGCGCGAAGTTGAACGGCAGCAGGAAGGAAGCCTTGGGCTGAACCGTCAGCTTGCTCCGCTGCGGGAAGCTCAGCGTCTCCTCTCCCAGTTCTACCGCAAATACAACCTCCTCATGTGTATCCATCTCCACATGGTCCTGATAATTATTGACGAACACAAAACCCGACTTGCCGTCCGTGCGGACGGCATAACGCAGCGTATGCGCATCCTCCGGCGTAACTGCTTCCGCCCCCTCGGGCAGCACAGTCGCCATCGGTGCCAGCCGGTCTGCGAACCGGCGCAGGAAATAATGAAGCGGACGAAGCAGATGATTCGACTCGCGGATCTGGCCGAATTCGCCAATCGGCGCCTGGAAGTCATAGGTCAGCTTCGGGGTGGTGCTCTCATTCAGGTATCCGGTTCTTCCCACCGGATTCGTTCCGCCATGGAACATATAATACCCGATGAAGTTGCAGCCTCCGGCAAGCTTCATTAAGGTCATGGCGATGACACTTTCCGGCTCCACCTGGAACCGTGACAGGTACCAGGTCTGCATGCCGCCGCCCATCTCACAGCAGGCGAACGGGTATTTCGTCCGCGGATACGGCGGATTGAATTCGCCGCCCGGCGCCTGCTCATCATGGAAGTTCACGAATACATATTCCGGCGTTGGCTTCTGGACCTGGTTCGGATCACTGATGCTCCATGGAGTATAGGCATACCCTCCATACAGCGGAAGTACCTCATCCTCCAGGAACGGCGCCTCGCCCCAGCCGGTGCTGGTATAGATCGGGGCGATCAGACCCGAATCCACCGCATACTGTTTAAGCAGACGCATATGCTCCGATCCCGCTTCACCGCTAACGCCGCCACTCAGGTATTCATCACCCTGCTTGGCGGTTTCTTCCCAGAGTGCGGCAGCAGCATTTAGCTCATTCTCCAATTGAATGCCGATCACCGGACCGCCATCCTTGAACATCTGCCCGGCAGCCTGTTTGCCGATCTCCTTGAACAGCCGGTTCACATACTTCAGGTAGCCCTCATCATTGGAGCGGACCGCGAATTCGCGCCCAAACAGCCAGTCCGGCAATCCGCCGTTACGGACCTCGCCATGACAGAACGGACCCACACGCAGGATAACGTATAGGCCATTATCCCGGCACAGCTCCACGAACCGCCGGAGATTGCGGTTGCCCGCCCATTCGAACACCCCTTCAAGCTCTTCGTGATGATTCCAGAAAATATAGGTCGCAACCACATTGATTCCCGACAGCTTCAGCTTGCGGATCTCACTCCCCCATTCCGCCGCAGGATAACGGGAATAATGGAACTCGCCGCAGATGGCGAAGTAGGGCTTGCCATTCAGTTCCATATAATAATTGGTGAAGCTGAGCTCATCCCCTTGAGGACTGGTTCCGCCCAGCCGCAGCGTAGACGGGTAGATATTCTTGGGAGACACATGAGCCTGAATCGTATACTTCATGAGAATTGCTCCTTTGCCGAAATGTATGATTCATGTACAATCTATACCTATAATTTCACAAAAACTGCCCCAAAGCTAATGCTTTGGAGCAGCCCGTAAGCTTATGCTGTTATTTCTGCGCTGCGAGGAACGCATCGATCTGTGTCTGCATTTCAGTCTGAACCTTATCGAGACCTGCTGATTTCAACTGCTTGATCAGATCTGCCTGGCCTTTAGCCAGATCTTCGATCAATCCGTACTCCAGTGGAATCGCATAACGCAGCATCACGTTGCCGATGTTAGCTACTTCGTTCTTCACTGGCGTAGTGTCGAAGACGAAGGTTTCGAGCGGGAAGTGATAGATGCTGGACTGCCAAGTGTTGAACATATCGTCCGCTTCCTTAGGATACGCTGCATCCTGACGGTTCAGCGGGGAATTCCAGCCCCAGTTCGAGAAGCCCGTGTAGTTAGCGGCAGCAGGACCGGCGGTGAACTTCTTGTCGCCTTCCGGATTGTAGTTGCTTCCAGCGATACCGTACATCGTCAAATCGTGAATCTCTTTGTCATTCTGCAGTAAATCGAGCAGCATCAGTGCGCGCTCAGGATTCTTGGAGGTAGCATGCACAGACATCCCGTTCTGCGTTGAGATCGCAGCAATTTTCTTTTTGTCCGGGGTAAGGTCAGCAATAGCCAGCTCAACATCCGGTTTGTCACGGCGCATTTCAGCCAGGTTAGCAGCTACAGTACCCAGGTTGTGTGCATAAGAGGACACCTTGCCTGCTTTAATATCCTGCCATACATCGTTTTTGTTGCTGACTACGTTCTTGGACCATGCGCCATTATCGGCCAGGTCTTTGTAATATTGAAGCAGGGAAGTGAATTCCGGTGTGTCATAGATATTGAAGACTTTACCGGAAGCATCATCCAGCTTATACGCCAGCGGCAGCAAGCTTCTGTCTACGACCTTGAAGTTGTTGTTCTGCTCCAGCAGCGTTTGATCCAGCTCATGGAATTTCCAGCCGTCTGCCGGCTTAGCTCCATAGGCAGTAATCCCTTTTTCATCCTTGGCAATCGCCTTCAGGTACGTTGCGTACGATTCAGGACTGTTGATTTCAGGCAGGTTATGCTTTTTGCGCAGATCCTCACGGTACAGCACTACTTTGTCGGTTACTTCAACATTGTTGTTCGGAACCATGAACAGCTTACCGTCCACTTTTGCCTGATCCCAGTTCACTTTCGGCATAGCTTCCCAGGTCTGCGGCATATACTTGGTCAGCATATCATCCGTCAGTTCCAGGAATCCGCCCTTCAACGCCTGATCGTTATAGAAGGCCCAGTTCGCTGTATACACGAGGTCGAAATCTTCGTTCGCCGCGAACTTCAGCGGGTATTTCTGGGTCCAGTCGGACCAGTCGAGGAACTCAGTTTCTACGGTAGCATTGATTTTCTCCTTGAGCTTGGTGTTCAGTTCTCCGAAGACCTTATCATAATCCCCAGGCTGTGGTCCGAGCAGAATCATTTTGAGCTTCACTTCTTTGGAGGTGTTCGGAGCGCCCGAATTTGTTGCTCCTTCCGATGTCGCCGGAGCCTTAGTGGCCTCCGCTCCTGTATTAGCGTTATTATTGCCGCCACCGCATGCACTGAGGACCGTCCCTAGTGCCATCATCGTTGCAAGCGTTACTGTAAGTTTCTTTTTCTTGTTCATCATGACCGATATTTCCCCCTTAAGTAATAGTTGCCTCAAGTCTTGTATTGATAACCAGGTTACCCTGTGATCATCCTTTAACTGCACCAATCGTAAGTCCTGTTACAAAATACTTCTGGATGAACGGATATGCCAGCAGGATCGGACCTGTAGCTACAATCGTCATGGCCATCTTCAGACTTTCGGTTGGCAGGTCCGTGTTGACTACCGCACCGGAAGCCATCATCGCCTTACGCATTCCATCCATGTTACCTAACATTTTGTAGAGATAATACTGGAGCGGCATCAGCTCCGACTTGGAGATGAAGAGCAATGCGTTATACCAGTCATTCCAGTAGGCCAAGGCAATGAACAGACCAATGGTCGCCAGAGCGGGCTTGGACAACGGTACAATTAACTGCATGAAGATCCGGAAATCGCCGGCTCCGTCAATTTTGGCGGATTCTGTAATCGCATCCGGGATGCTGCTCATGAAGGACTTCATGACAATAATATAGAAGACGTTCATCATCATCGGCAGAATCAGTACCAGAAGCGTATCCTTCAGATGCAGATAGTTGATGATCATCAGATACCATGGAACCAGACCGCCGCTGAACAATGTAGTGAAGAAGAAGAAGAAGGAGAAGCGGCTGCGCCATTTGAAATCTCTCCGGGACAGCACGTAGGCTGTCATTGATGTCAGGAACAATCCGACGATCGTACCGATGGCTGTAACGGAGATCGTCACGCCATACGCTCTGAGCATCTCAGCCGGATACTTGAACAGCAGGCTGTACGCTTCTGTCGAGAAGGCGGTCGGGAAGATCTGGAACCCTTTCTCGATAATCGCGCTCTCTTCACTCAGAGAGGAAGAGATAACCAGAATGAACGGGAAGATACAGAATATGGCCAGTATCGTAAGGGTTACGTATCCGATAACGGATAGCACCATTTTGTCCCGGTTTGCAGGCTTTCTGCGTACTTCCGGTGATTTAATATTAGCAGTGGTTGAACTCATCGGGCATTACCTCCTTGTCCTAGAATAGAGCGCGATCCTTGTCGTATCGGCGTACTGCATAGTTGGCCAGCATGATAGTTGCGAAGCCGAGCAGAGATTGATAGAAGCCGGCTGCTGCAGACATCCCGATTTCATTGGATGTGGTCAGCGAGCGGAAGACGAAGGTGTCGATTACGTCTGTGGATGAGAACAACAGGCCGTTGTTGCCGACCATATTGTAGAACATCCCGAAGTCTCCGCGGAAGATATTACCGATCGCCAGCAGCACCAGAATAATGACGGTCGGCATCAGGTTCGGAATCGTAATTTTCATAATACGCTGGAAAATATTCGCGCCGTCAATTTCGGCGGCTTCATACATCTCGGTGTCAATGCTGGTAATCGCGGCCAGATACATGATCGTTCCGTAGCCGAGTGTCTTCCACGCGGATACGATAACCAGAATGAACGGCCAGTAGGCTGCCGTATTATAAATATCGATTGGCTGCATACCCAGTCCCTTCAGCAGCACATTGACCGTACCTACATCGAAGTTGAACAGGTTGTACGCAATCGCGCCCACAACAACCCAGGAGATGAAATAAGGCAGGAACAATACCGTTTGGGTCAGCTTGCGGAACCATTTGCCCGCTACCTCGAACAGCAGGATAGCTGCGAAGATCTGAAGCCCGTTGTTCACAACGATGAATGCAATGTTATATAGCGCTGTATTTCGGGTTACGCGCCAGGCGTCGCCGGAATCAAAGAAGAATTTGAAGTTATCCAGCCCGTTCCACGGACTGCCGAATACCCCGCCCGTATAATCAAATTGCTTGAATGCCAGCACAATGCCCGACATAGGCAGATAAGCAAAGAGCAGAAAGAACAATACTGCCGGTGTCAGCATAAGAAGCAAGGATCTGTATTTCTTGACGTCATCCCAGAATCCATGTTGTTTCTGTTTCATCTTGAATCCCCTTTCCCATTCCCATTTCTCTATAGACTTATTATAAATAAGCGTCCATCCGGTGTGGATTAGGGCTATCAACTAAAAGTAATACTTTTTCAACGATCCGTTTAAATATATATACTTTCCAAAAAACAAAAAACGTTGCCCTCTGATTTGAAAACCAGAGCTGGCAACGTTTGGTAAGCAAAGCCTATATCTTCTGCTTCTTGCGGTATTCCCCGGGCGTCATGCCGGTGATCTGCTTGAACTGACGGTTGAAATAGATGATATTCTTATAGCCCATCCGTTCAGCTATCTCATAGATCTTAAGCGTCGGATCACTGAGCAGCTCGAACACTCTGCCTGTCTTGCGTTCGTTGACGTATTCACTGAAAGGAACCCCGTATTCCTCCTTGAACAGGAAGCCCAGATAATTCGGGGTGAAATCGAAGTGGGCGGCTACCTCCTTCAGTGTGATCTTCTTCTCCAGATTCTCCTCGACATAATTCATAATCTCGTCGATCAGCTTGCGCTTCTGCCGTTGCCGCTTCACATACAGCAGCTCTGACAGCTCGAAGAATCTCCGTCTCATCCACGACAGGATATCATGAATCGTCTCGAACTGGAACAAGATATCCGGCTGATGGGACTCCCACTGGAGCAGCTCATACAGATTCTCATTCTGCTGCTGAAGATCCGCATGCAGCTTGGAGGTGATACGGATAATCAGCTCATAGACATCCTTCTTGCCCGCATTCGTGAACAGCTCCAGGAGATGATCATCAATCGCCACCAGATCGTACTGGATGATCGCCTCCAGCAGTTGCACAACAGTCTGTTCAATCCTTGCCCCCGGCGTCCCGCGCGGGGAGGACTCCAGATTGTCGCGGATCAGCCGGTTCTTGCCCAGCAGCCACTTCGCACTGAGTGCAGCCGTTGCCTGCTGGTAGGATTCATGCAGCCCCGCCTCATTCTGGGCGTAACGCCCGACCCCGATGGTTAAGGTGCAGGGTGAACTCCCGGCCATCTGCTTAATCAGCTCATCCAACAGACTGAGGAAGCTGTCCGGCGGAAGGCTGCACAGAATGACGAACCGGTGATGATGGACAGGAATCAGCGTTCCCAGCTGGGCGCTCTCTACGAACGCTCTAATCTGTCCAGCCATCTGCCGCGTCTTGACACGCGCATCCTCCTCGGACAGGTCGCGCATTTTCCATTCCAGATCATCAATCTCAATAATCGCTGCAGCCGCCCCCTTCATGAGCAGCGGATTCAGGGCACTGCGCAGATGCTGCTCCGCCGGCTCAGGCGATGCATCCTCGAACCAGCGCAGAATCAGCTCCTTGTTCACCAGGGACAGCGCCTCGGTGAAGGAGCGGTTCTGCTCCCGTTCCTGCTCCAGAGCGGCAGACAGAGATTCCAGCATGTCATAGAGATCCTTGTCTTCTACAGGCTTCAACAAATAACCGGAGGCATTGATCTCAATTGCTTCCTTAGCATAGCTGAAATCCTCATGGCCGCTGATGAAGACAATTTTGACCTTCGGATGGATGACCTTGGCCCGCCGCGCGAATTCCGTCCCCGTCATAATGGGCATCCGTATATCGGACAGGATGATATCCACCCGCTCCTGTTCCATGATCTTAAGCGCATTGAAGCCGCTGTTCGCCGTTCCTACCACTGCAAGATCCAGCGGGCTGGCCAGCACTCTGCGCCGCAGCCACTCCAGATCGATCGCTTCATCGTCAACCAGCAATATATTGATACTCATCGCAATCTTGTCCTCCTGTATGTGTAACTGACCCTATGTCCCTCAGCTATTCGAATTATAGCGCCCTTGGTTTACAGCTCCTCATCGCCCTGGAGCCCAGCGGGGAGCAGCAGCCGCACGGTTGTGCCGCCACCGTAGAAGCTGGCAATTGTCACTCCGTACGCATCGCCGTATCTGAGCTTAATCCGCTCGTCCACATTTTTCACACCGTACCCGCCTGACTGGCTCGGCCCCTGCATCATACGCTTGACCACCTCAGGGCGCATGCCGATCCCGTTATCGATTACCTTAAGTTCAATATTGTCCCCTACCCGCTTGCCGGTCAGCCGGATGGCAATGGTCTCACCGAACCAGGCATGCTTGAATATATTCTCCACAAAAGGCTGAAGCAGCAGCTTAATCACCTGCATATGCAGAATCTCCTCGTCCACATCCACGTGCAGCGTGAAGGCATCTGCATATTTGACCCGCTGGATCTCCAGATACGTAGCCACCTGATCCAGCTCCTTTTCCAGTTCAATATAGACATTGCCCTGATTGAGCGTCAGCCGGTAGAACCGGGACAGCCCCTGGACCATCTCCGTAACTTTACCAATCTCACCGAGATTAGCCAGGCTGCTGATCGTAGACAGTGTATTATAGAGAAAATGCGGATTGATCTGTGCCTGCAGGGCTTCCAGCTCCGCCTGCTTCTTCTGGATTCCCTGCACATACACGCTGTTGATCAGCCCCTGGATGTTGGAGGCCATATCATTGAAGGAATCCGCGATCTGCACGAATTCATCATTGCCGGAGAAGCGGATACGCTTCTGGAAGTTCCCGTCCTGGAAGGAGCGCACCAGGCCTACGATCCGGCTCATTTTGCGGCCCGATATCCGTGCCACCACATACCCGATCAGGGTCATGACCAGGAAGCTAAGACTGCAGACCGCGATAATCACACGGCGCAGGCGTCCGGCATCCTGGGTGAGATATTTATGCGGAACCATCGCTTCAATAATGAAGTTACTGCCCGGAATCGGTTCCTGCAGCCTGAGGAAGCTCCCCTCTGCACTGCTATTATTGGCCGGACCCCGCTGGAACAGAACGTCACCGGTGGTCTCCTCCACCAGCCGCAGCGTAATTCCTTCCTCCAGCGGAAAGGTATCGAAGCCGCCGAACAGGTCCTCCAGCGATACCGTAATCCGCACATACCCGATCAGCGACTTGTAGTCACTGAAGTTGACGAGTCTGCGCACATGCGAGAGATTGCCCAGCTTCTGGTCCGTATCAATCTGCAGCCACAAATTATCACGCTTGGAATCCTTCAGTGAGCGGTACCATGAACTGCCTGTAATATCGTCCAGCGGCAGAATGTAGTAATCGCTGGTAATAATCGGCTCATCCAGATTATCGCCCGACACAATGTTCAGATCAGCGTTCGGGGTGTAGAGCATAAAGCGGATCTTGTTCCCGAACAGCTGCAGCGGCGCGGTAATCTGGGGGACAATCTCGTCAAGCATCGTCAGATAGATCTCAAACGGCGTCCCCTTCTGCTCAAGCGCACGCTGGAATGGCTGGCTGCCGAACAGGTTGTCCGACATCCGCTGAATCTCGTCCATCTGATAGCGGATATTGTTCCTCGACTGCTCCATGCCGGTACGGATGTTGGACTCGGCCATCTCTGTCCGGGAATCGGTCAGCATGGAATAGGAGATATAGCCGATGAACACATCCGTAAGCAGAACCAGCAGCAGATAAGGAATCATCATTTTATAGGTGAAAGGCATGTACTTCTTAAGCTTGGGCATCATTCACTGGACATCCTCTGCATGGAATTCGTTATAGCTATTCTACTCCGAAACGGTCTTTATGATAATACCAGGAACACGCCAAATAGCCCAGGGAGGATTAGGAAACAGCTCCCCGGGCTTATAGGTTATGGCCTCATACAAAACGATTCATTAAGGCTTACTTCACAGTTTCTCGCTGACTGCCCCGCCCGCTGTAATCTTCGCATTGAAGGAGAGCTGGTTCAGCTTCTTGATGGTCTCTTTATTGTAGGCATCCCCCATGAAATTCGGCTGGCCGCCAATGATTTTGACCGGCGTAATGCTGCTGGTTACCCCTGACGGGATAATGGTGAAATTAACCAACATGGAATGCAGGGTCTTGTCTCCGCCCCGTGTAGAACGGTTGAACACAAAATTGCCCAGTGAATAATAGATCGGCTTATGCTTGTAATATTCAATGCCCATCAGGCAATGACTATGCGCACCCAGGATGATATCTGCTCCGCTGTCGATCATCTGCTTGGCCAGCTTCCGGGCATACGCTTCCGGGTAATCCTTGAATTCCTGATTCCAGTGAATATATACAACCGTATAATCATTATCCTTGGCAGACTTCTTAATTGCACTCATCAGCGGCTCTGCCGTATAAGCGGAAGCTGCACCCGGACTGTTCTTGCCTGCATACCACGAAGGATCTGACAGCACACGGCTTGTACCCAGAACGGCGATCCGCTTGCCCTTGACGGTCTTGACATACGGTTTGAACGCTTCAGTGATATTGGCACCCGCACCGGTGTGCCCAATGTTGTTCTTATCCAGATGAATCAGCGTATCCAGCATCGCGGTCCGGCCGTAATCCAGAATATGATTATTGGCTACGGTCACGCCGTCGATCCCCGCTTTGCTTAATCCCTCAAGGGCCGCCGGCTTGGAGCGGAAGGCGAACGTCTTACTGGCCGCAGCCCCGCGCACAGAGACCGGAGTCTCCAGATTGGCAAAAGCCATATCTGCCTTCTGCAGCACCGGCGCTACCTTGGCGAACGGGAAATCAACGCCATACTTGGCAATCTGGTCGCCGACAAAGCCGTCCAGCAGAATATCCCCGGCAAACGTAAGGCGGATCTCCTCCTGCGGGGCAGCCCCCTTGGCGCTTATCCCCGCGGCAGGGACCAGTAGAAGAAGAATTATGAATATAACAGCATATCTGCGCAAAGTTCTCTAGCCCCTTTTTCTAATGTAATATAATAATGACTGTGGCTAGGAAATATAGAACACAACGCAGGATGCGCTCGCACTTGCCTGCTGATAGAACTCCCGGATGGCCTCGAAATAAGTATAGATATAATCAAAAAATTCATCCGCCTCATCATCATCCATCAACGGATAGATTCCTTCCTCCATCATCTGCCGGAACGGGTAGTGTTCCCGGAGCCAGGCTTCTTCTATTTCCTCCAGAGCCTCTGCGGTTAGCTTCACCTCATCCGGTTCCAGGGCGAACACCTCGGCATCGGACAAGTGCCCGATATAATGACTGGTCAGAGGAACAACAGCACCCAGAGGCGAAGAATTGCCTTCCTGTCCGCCATTCAGTATATAGTGCAGGGCTTGCCAGGACTTATCAATATCCAGCTTAGGCCCAATTTCGTGCAGGCTCACTTCTTCCGCACGGATCGACTGAAGTAATTCAGCAGGTACCGCCAGATAATTGCCGATCATCCCCATGAGATTGTCTCCTTCTTTCTTATGCCCTTGAAGCTATTCTACTACAATGGAAGGAAACAACCAAATGATGGATGAACTTTGCTAGATTTGAGCTTTTTTAAGCACTGCCCGGAAGCAGCTCAGGCCGCCCCACTGATCTGTCCGCACCGCATCTGCCGGAAGATTGAAGTCCGTCTCGCCCCAATACTGGAATCCGGCCTGCAGCAGAATCTCGTTCATCCGTGGCAGGTTGACAGTCGGATGGTCAAAGGTCAGCACCAGCAGACCTTCTCCGTTAAGCGTTCTATGGAATTCGCGGACTGCCAGCACCGCCTCCTGAACAGACAGATGCTCCAGCACCGAGATACAAAAAACTGTATCAAAGCTCTCATCCTCATAAGGCAGTGAGGTCAGATCAGCCTGGGCGAGATGCAGCCTGTTCACAGGTCCGGCCTCCACCTGGCGGGCTGCAGTTGCTCCGGCATCCTCGGTGATATTCTCCATTATCGCTTTATGCGACAGAATCCGGGCATCCTTATCGCAGGCATACACCTCAGCGCTATGCTCGGCAAGATAGAATTTGAGCGGGTGAGAGATTCCGCAGGCTGCGTCCAGTACCACATCATGCGGTGAGATGAAATGCGTACACCATTCGTATTCATACGGGCGGCTCCACCAGGCTTCCGGCAAATCATAAACCAGCTTGTCACGGCGTGCATCGGTATTCACAAAAAAACGGGAGACGTAAGGATGTGTCGGCATGGCCAGGACTCCTTTACTCGTGGGGATTTCGGTAGTGAGAGTATATTCACGAATCCCGGTTTCATGCTATAACCTCGCAGCAGCCTGACATGGGGATTATTTCGTAAGCTTCATAAAGTAGATTCCTATACCCAGATTATAAATGGCATGGGCAATAATCGATGAAATCAACGAATCCGTAAAATAGAACAATAAAGCAAATATCAGGCCATTAATGAATACTAATGCGTAAGCCAAATGTACCCCTTTATACTGTGGGATATGAATAACCCAAAATAAAAAAGTACTTATGACAATCACAACTCCATCAAGGAAAGAGCCATAACCTGTAAACAGTCCAATTAATACGCCCCTGAAGAAAAATTCTTCTACAATTCCTCCGCCCAGTGAGCTGACGGCAATGCCGCTTGGAGTTCTCATGATATTACGTATAATCTCCGTACCTTCCGACTGAGGAAGCACCGTTTTAGTTGTTATGATAAGACCGACTGAGATAAGCACTACAATCGTACCCACGAACAGACCCAGCAACGTAACTTCAAGAAAAGACATCCCACTGGGAACAAACAAGGACTGGATATAGGGAATGATTTCACCCCACCGGAAAATTGCAATGAGTGCTGCGCCTAAAACCAGAAATGGCACTAAACCTAACCCAATCTGGATCAGCCATTTATTATGTTGCCGAGTACTTAATTCACTCAATTTCTATTCCCCCCTTCCTTCAAACTGGTTGTTATAAAAGACATGAACCGCTTCAGCAAAAAATTCAGCCATATCATCAGGCAACAAAGCTCTTAAAATGTCCGATGGTTTGTTGGAGCCCCGATCTGAATGAAAAAGCTCGTTCATAGATACCGGAACAAGGGCTAATACTTCCTGTAACTCCCGCTGTACTTCTTGACTATCAGGACGCAGTCCGCTGTCAATGGATGTCTGAAAAAGAGACAATAACCTCCGGTTTAACCGATCGAATGCTATCTGTTGCTGTTTATTTTTGGGCATGATTTTATCTACCGTGGTTGCAGGGAAGTATTGTTGTAAAATCGTTCTTTGATCTTCTTCTAACCGGATCGCATTCATGAGCAACATCAGATCTTCATTGCTCAAATCGCCCGTTTCATTCATTACCTTCTTGATTCGGGCTATCATGTCCAAGGATTCGTTTATTATTTTTCGCTTATCAAGAAGCACAGCCTCCTGCATTTCCACCATTTCTCCAAAAGAATACACGGTCTCTTCAAGCATTTGTTTGATTTCGGTTAGCGGCCAGCCCATACTCTTAAGCAACTGTATGTTATAGAATTTCTTGAGATCATCTCTAGCATAAATTTTCTGATTGGCATCGTTTTTCTTTCCGGGAACAAGAAGCCCGATTTTCTCATAATGTCTTAGTGTCCTTATCGTCGTATTAACAGCGCTGGCGAATTTGCCCACCGTGAGCTCCATATAATCCCCCCATGTATTACCGTTTTAGATTTATAAGTACCGTGTTTTTTTATTATAAACTGTGACGTAACGTCCTACTCAATCCCTAATATTCAGGGTGGAAGGCTTCGCAAGCAAAACAGGCGCTATCCGTTAACGGACAGCACCTGCTCGGCGTAATCTATAGGACTTGTATCTATAAAATCTACTTATACATAATAGCTAAGCAGCTTCGCATCGACGCCGTGCCTGGCGATCAATCCGTCCAGCATCTTGGACCAGTCATGGTCTGAGGTGCAGCGTTCCGGCTGGGCTTCGAACCAGGCAACCGACCGCTTCACGCCTTCCGCGAACGGCAGGGTGGCCTGGAAGTCAGGCACCAGACGTTTGATCTTGCTGTTGTCGAATACACTGCTGACTGCCTGATCCCCGACCAGTCCGTCCGCCGTTCCCGCTGGAGTATTCGCAGCAATGAAGTCCGTAGACATGTGTACAACCTTCGGCTCACGGCCGGCTGCCTCCCCGATGGCGGCATAGATCTGATTCCAGTTCAGCACCTCATCCGAGGTAATATGAACCGCTTCTCCAATCGCTTCCTGGAGTCCCAGCAAACCAACGAAGCCTTTGGCAAAATCCGTATTATGGGTCAATGTCCATAGAGAGGTGCCATCGCCATGAATAACGAGCGGCTGTCCCTTGCGGATGCGTTCCACCAAGGACCATGGATGGCTCCAGCTGGTCAGCGCCGCCGGAATGGCTGTATCTCCGTAAGTATGCGAGGGACGGACAATCGTCACCGGGAAGCCGCTGCTCTGGTACGCTTCCATAAGCAGTTCCTCGGAAGCAATCTTGTCCCGGGAATACTGCCAGTAGGGATTCACCAGCGGAGTCTCTTCGGTAATCAGATAATTACGCTGGGGCTTCTGGTAAGCGGAAGCCGAGCTAATATAGATATACTGCCGCGTCTTGCCAGTGAACAGGTCAATATCTGTCTGCACATGCTCTGGCGTGAAGGCAATCCAGTCGACTACAACATCGAAGTCATACCCCTTCAGCGCTTCGGATGCCTGCTCCTTGTCACGGATATCACCGTGTATCACCTGTGCACCCTGCGGCACGAAGCTGCTGCGTTCTCCACGGTTGAACAGATACAGTTCTATTCCCCGTTCCACTGCCAGCCGGGAAACCGCCTGACTAATAAGCCCCGTTCCTCCGATAAATAGAACCTTCATCTGTATCCTCCCTCTCTCTTAACCGATAATTTCATCAATTCGTGTCAGTATATCCTCATTCAGCTCAATGCCGGAAGCCTTTACATTCTCCTCCACCTGCTCAGGGCGGCTCGCGCCCACCAAGGCACTGGATACATTAGACTGGCGCAGAATCCAGGCCAGTGCCAGGTTGCCTACAGAGATATCCAGTTCAGCGGCAACCTTGCCCAGCTCCTGAACCTTCGTAATCTTCTCCTCCGTAATTCCTTTACGCATCCAGTCGAGCCGGGCAGCCCGGCTGTCTGCCGGAATATCGGAGACCGAGCTGTATTTGCCGGTCAGCAGACCTTGAGCGAGCGGGGAGAATACGACTTGTCCGATTCCCTTGCGCAGCCCAAGCGGGATAATCTCCTTCTCGATATAACGTTCAAACATATTATAGACCGGCTGATTGACCACGATATGATCCAGCAGATACCGGTCGGCAACCGCAAAAGCTTCGGTCATCTGCGCCGCTGTCCATTCACTGACTCCCACATACATCACCTTGCCCTGACGGACCAGATCATCCAGTGCCCGCAGCGTCTCTTCGATCGGGGTCTCCGGATCATACCGGTGACAGTAGAGCAGATCCACATATTCAGCGCCCAGCCGCTTCAGGCTGGCATGGCATTGCTCGGTAATATGCTTACGGGACAGGCCCCGGTCATTGGGCCCGTCACCCATTACCCCGAATACCTTGGTCGCCAGGACATAGGATTCGCGCGGATAGCTGCTTAGGGTGGCTCCCAGCACCTTTTCCGCCGCCCCCTTCTCATAGACATTCGCGGTATCAAAAAAATTAATGCCCAGGGAGTAAGCGGTTTCAATGGCCTTAACGGCATTGTCCTGCTCTACATAACCTCCGTAGGTCAACCAGCTTCCCAGGCTGATCTCACTGACCTTAAGTCCGGTCCCACCTAATCTGCGGTATTTCATTAATCCCTTGCTCCTCTCTGAATCCGGCGGGTCCCGCCAACCGGTTGCTATATGCACCTATTCATTCTAGAACAATTTGGTAGAAATAGAAAGCGGAGCGGACGGCTCTACCGTTCCGCTCCACTTCTGCAGATAGATTCCAGATGAACATTCAGCACACGGATCACACGTTGTTTATTCATCCGGTCAGGCTCAAGCATGGCATGAAGAGCCAGGCCATCAATCAGGGCATATAGCCGCTCGGCTTCATCGCCCTTGTCCAGCCCCGGCTTGAAGAGCGCATGATGATCCAGATAGTCAATAATTTGGACAATCAGCGGATAGATCGCATCATTAAGCTCAGTAGCTCTCTCCCCGCCAGTCTTGAGATGGAAGGTAAATGCGAACCATACCTCCATCTCAGCCATGCTGCTGTCGTCCGTAGGAAGCAGCTCGAGCAGCACCTGCAAGATCTGCTCCCGTGGAGGAAGCTCCGACTGCATAATGTACACAATTCTCGCTGTTACGCGCTCCTTCACCAGATTCATAGCAAACTCCAGCAATTCCTGCTGGGTAGAGAAATAATGGCGCAGCGCACCCAAGGATACACCCGCCTCGGCAGCAATATTACGCACTGTAGCCCCTTTGATTCCCTGCCGGATAATGACCCGCCAGGTGGCTTCGGCAATATTCGATTTTCGTTCGGAATGATCTACAATTTTTGGCATGACCATATTGTAGCATACCGGAATTGATAAGCACAATTTAAATAATACGGTTGTATTATTTAAAATCCGCTGATATACTTCGACTAAGCTATACTTACTATCAACTATAACAAGGGGTGCGATATGAATCTGGTTGCATGGGCGATTGTTACCTGTGAGGTATTGTTCTGGGTGGTTATTCTTGCAGGCTTTACAGCGCGTTATATCTTCAAGCGGCCAACACTGGGGCTGATTTTGCTGGCGATGACTCCGGTCCTCGATATCCTTCTGTTGATGATCTCCGGCGTGGATTTGGCACAAGGTGCTACCGCTACGACAGCACATGCGCTTGCAGCTGTGTATATCTCCGTGTCCATTGTATTCGGTAAAAGCATGATCGCCTGGGCCGACGAACGCTTTCGCTACTATGTTACCAAGCAAGGAGCGAAGCCGGCCAAGCGTTACGGCATGGACCATGCCAAGCATTATTTTCAGGGCTGGGTGAAGCATTTGCTCTCTTTTGTGCTCGCTGCCGGTATTCTCTATGGTCTCATAATGTGGATTGACGACGCCGCCCGTACGGAAGCCCTGTTAAGTATCCTGACCGTATGGTCCGTGGTGGTCGGTATTGACCTGATCATCACTGTTACTTATTTCATCTGGCCCCGACAGGCCAAGCGTTCAAACTAAGCCGGCTAGACGCCGGCTCTTATATTTTTCACCGTCCGCTGTTCCAGTGAGAAATCCTTGTATATTCTATCCCCGCCATCGCCGGTAGGGGCTTGCGCTAACAATCCGACCTTGACCGTATCTCCCACCGGAAGGGTAAAGAAACGCATCATATCAAACTGTACGCCATCCGTCGAATAATGAAAAGCAAAAGCATTCCCGGACCTTGCGGCCTGCAGCCATACCTCATTGCCCTCAATATTGCAGCCATTCGCGTCATCCGAGGTCTGGTTCGTAACTACGCTGACCACCGCATGGGTATCGAAATCTGTCAGCTCAAAGCAGGCCTTCGCCCAGACCGACAGATCCTGCATCATCATAATGGAAGAAGAATCGTACGTGTCCCGGAAGTCATGACTCACCTTCACCCGCAGCACGAAATCCCCGGATACTTCAGTATAGAAGAACGGCGCATTAGTCAGATTCTCAGGCGTCAGCCCTTCTTCCGCAACTGCCCCGTTATTGCAGAAAAAATCGCTTTTTGCAGGCGCACTCATAATCACTGTATCTTCCTCAAACCGGATCGTCCCTTCATTCATCCACTGGTATGCTGCGAAATTAGTCTTGGTCATTTGGTAGTCCTCCTATTTTTGGATCTTTCCAATTTATTGTAAACGCATTCTTATACTATAGCAAAATGGCAAACCTGCCGGAAACCATATTTTAACAGACTCCAGAAAATGAGGTTGACTTAAACCATGGTTTAAGTCGTATCCTATAACTGTCGACACCTAAATAATCACTTGGAGGTCTCCAGATGAACTATTATTCCATTGGCGAAGCTTGAGGTGGCACCGCCGGCCGTAAATACAGATCTCGGCGGAACAGGGCTGCATGTACACGGCGAGCCGTTAGCTGCGTTCACGGACGGGATTTTCCAGGGACTCGCTGAGGGACTCCAAGAGATCGGATACGGCACTTCTGTGGACCGACTGCGCATGTCACGGGACCAGATTGACGAATATGCAGCCCAAATGTATGAGGCGACGAAGAGCTTTATCGAATAAAAAAAGAATCGCACCAAAGAGACCGTCTTAGGGTAGACGGTCTCTCTGTGTGCGTATACGTTATTTAGGGAAAGCCTGCTTACATCAGCTTCTTAATCTTTTCCACCGGTAACTCCAACGCTTTGGATACCTCTTCCGGGGTAAATCCGTGAAGCAGTAATTTACGGATAATCTCCGCCTGGCCTTGTTCTATTCCTTGCTCTATTCCTTGTTCTATTCCTTGTTCTATCCCTTTTTCTATTCCTTCAGCTATACCCTCTTCATATCCCCAACGCTTCCAGGCTGGCATGAGTTCCATAATCGCTTCACCCTCCTCCGGGTATTGTATCATTAATTCTTTTATGATCTCTTCATCCTGGGCCCGGTCCGGCTTGAAATATAAATCTGCCACTGACATCACAAGCGCCAGCCGACCTTGATCAAGTCGTGTCTTCAGCTTCATGAACATGCGCAGGAACTCCCGGCGCACTTCTCTTGCTTCTCTTGTAGTATACCCCATCTTGGCTAGTAACGCAGCAGCCACTGCATTGTCCGAATCAATAAATCTTCGCCAGTTCTGCTTACGCAATTCCACCTTTAGAAACTGGAAGCGCAAAATCTGGTGCTCAGGAATAACCATCTCCAAGGTGTCCTGCTCTTCTCTGATCTCATCTGAAGTGAAGATGGCAATCGGAATAATCAGCTTATGCTCTTTGCGGTAGCGCTCAAACAGACGGCTGAAATAGATAAACATCCGTTCATGAAACCGGTTATCCCGATACGACTGCGGCTCTAGATGAATTAGAATATAACCGTCCAGTCCTTTGTAGCGGATTTCCAGCAGCAGATCCAGCTCCCGCGCTTCCTCGCCAACAATATCAACCAGCAATTCCTGCATCAGAAACCGGGTTTCACTATAGTCCAGCATTGCATCAAGCTCAGGAAAAAACAACTCAATAAATTCCTGAAAGAACGTCTCTAGCAGCTTCTTAAAAGCCTCATCATGCGGTATGGGTATTTTAGTCGCCTCCTGTTATGTACAGCTTGTTTGTTGTGAGTATATTCCAATTAAATGGAATTCGGTATAATAAAACGCACATGCGTTCTTGTTTCGTCCGTTAAAAAAAGAGCAGCCCGATTAAATGGCTGCCCTTGTCTGATCAGAAGCATTAGCTTTATCTATCTAACCTACTCCTTATCCGCTTCAACAAGCTTATCCATGAGCCGGATGATCATCACTACAGCTTCAGCACGGGAAGCAGATTCCTTCGGTTTAAAGGCGCCGTTGCCTTTCCCAGAGACAATTCCCGCATTAGCGAAGGCATTAATTGGCTCTGCCGCCCAGCTTCCCGGGAGGTCAGAGAATAGTGCCGCCGTGCCGGGAACATAGCTCGTAAGACGCGCCAGCATAGTCACAGCTTCCGCACGGGTGATCTCCTGCTTAGGGTGGAAGGAACCATCGGCGTAGCCCTGAATGACTCCATGCTCTTGAAGCGCCGCAAGTGCCTTCGAAGCCCAATGCCCCTGCGTATCGGAGAATCCGTTCCCCTGTGAGCCGGTTAAGCCAAAGGCTTTTGTGAGCATTACAGCAAACTCAGCGCGTGTTACTTTGGCTTCAGGATGGAACGAACCATCTGCATAACCCGTTATCATCCCCATGCGGGCTGCGCGTTCAATGAACGAGGCACTCCACAGCGTGGAAGGCACATCCTTGAATGAAACAATAGCCGCTGTCTGGCCTTTTGCAACTATAGATTTAAGCGTATCTAAGTCCAATCCATCTTTAAGCACAGGCCTCGTTACGGTTGGCTTCATAGGACCGGCAGTTATAGCTGGTGTCGGTTTCGCTGTCGGTGTTGCTGTTGGTGACGATGTTGATGCTGGCGTTGCTGGCGTTGTTACCGCCGGCTTTGGTGTTGGCGTTGCTGCCGGTGTTACTCCCGTTTGTGGCGTTGGTGTTGGTGTTGCTGTCGGCGTTGGCGTTACCACCGGTGCCTTTCCTCCCTCAACCACGATGGGAATCGCAACGGTTAAGCCGCCGAAGGAAGCTGTAATCGTTACTCCATCCCCCGCTGCAACACCCGTAATGATCCCCTTGTCCGATACCGAGGCGACCCCAGGATCTGAGGTCGTCCAATGGACCTGATCTGTAACCACTGTACTTACTCCATTGTCATATACCGCTGTAATCACGGAAGCCGCTTGTTTGTTCACCTGCAAGGTGTGTGTACCAGGATCGGCGGCCAGCTTCAGTAGCTTAGGCAGCGTACCTTCTGTCTGAACAGTTACCGATAACTTCACCGGCGGCAGGTTGCCGTAATTCGCCTGGATGGTCGCCTCGCCCACTTCAACGGCATGAATGATGCCCTGGGCGTCTACTGTAGCTGACTGTTCATTAGAAGATGTCCATATGGCTTGGTTCGTGACATCGGCCGTGGAGTTATCGCTATAGGTAGCTGTAAGCACCGTTGCGTGCTTATCACCAACATTCAGCTTCAATTCGGCCGGGGCTACGGCCACGGAGGTTAGCGTCCGCTCATCTTTTTTCACAATCGTATAGTTGTCAATTAATTCTGCGCTTTGCGTAGTGCGGGCTTGGATTACGATCTTGTCATGGCTCACCTGAATGGCAGAATAGACCGGAACATCCTCGTCAAACATGAAATCCAGATACTCGTATTTGCTTCCATCGTAGAACTTCCAGCCAGACGCTCCGCCGTCCAGATAGACCGTTCCTTGCTCTCCGCTTGGCAGTGGCTTGCCTTTGCTCATCGGATAGGTCCGAGCATATACATGGTCATGGCCTTCCAGCACCAGATCGACCTTCAATTCTTCGAGAATAGGGGCAAAATAAGTCTGCGTGTATTCAATCAGATCGCCGCGTCCATCTTCGGTATGATAGGCAGGTTTGTGGAACATGACAACTTTCCATTTTTTGTTGCTGGTTAGTAGATCCTCCCGCAGCCACTCCGCTTGCTTGCCCATCGTGACTTCGTCTGCTTCTGAGTTCAGTACAATGAAATGCACCTCTCCTGAATCGAACGAATAGGCATACTCCTTCTGGAGCTCAGGTCCGTTAACAGGAAGCCCCAAGGCTTTGGCGAAAATGTACTTCCCTCCCCCTTTTACATCATGATTCCCCATGGCATACGCGGAAGGAACAGAGGAGGAATAGATCGACGAGGCTTGCCAGAACTGGCTCCATTCATTCAAAACCGCCCCGTCATCGACCATATCACCGCCATGCATAACGAACTGGGTACCCGGATAATTGGTGAACGCATTCTTGATCAATTGCTGATAGGTCTCCAGCCCATTGTCCCCTTTGGTATGCGAATCGGTTACAAATACAAAGGAAACAGGCTTGTCCGGCGCAGCCTCCACCGTCTTATAATTGTTCCAATCGCTCCAATGGCCATCGTAGCCAACTCTGTAATGATAGCCCGTACCCGGCTCAAGACCCGTGACTAATGCGTTATGAAACTTGATTTCGCCCATAGGTCCGCCTGCAACCTCAGGAATGACCTCCACCTCGGAGAGCGCACGCTGCATGGCTGCTTTTGCCGGAGCATTCGCCAGGTCACTATCCACCCAATCACTATCTTTCATATACTGGATGTAAGCTTCTTGAACGGTTGGCGCGCTCTGCCACCCTACACTCAGCATCGTCTTCATATCTTCGGTAACAAAGGTCTGCACATATTGCGGATCTTCCCCGCCAAATGGAGCTACAACATTCATACTGATACTCTCGCTTGTCCCGCCATCCTTGACAGCCTGCACGCTCCAGGTGCCAATGGCAAGGTTCGTCAGGGACGTATGGATCTCTCCCAAGGCATTGGTCAAGCCTATTCCTGTGCTAAGATCACTCTGCTCCACATCTGTGGATGAGATGTAACCCGCCTTGCTGCCATCCGGCAAATACACCTTGATGAATCCGGAGGCACTGCCTGCTGTGGCGAACATCCGCGCGTTTTTCTCAACATTAAGGAGCACTGCGGACGCTGAATCGGCTTTGGCATATACTTTGGACCCATCGGCGGTTACATGCACATAAGTCTGAGGACCGCTGGTATCGGTAAAATCAATCCCGGCTCCTTCCACCGGCGCTCCTGCGCGAGAGGTAACCGTGATGATATTCTGCGTGTTCAGGGCTGATCCCTTGATGCTGATCTTGTAAGGAAACCCGATCTTATAAGGAAGAGGGGAGGCTAAGGAAGGAACTGGCATTCCGCTTCCATACCCGAAACTGCCCTCCACCATGGTCATCTGCTTAGCTGTCTCTCCGCGCTCCATTTTCGCAGACCGGTTCACTTCAAAATCAATACTTGCCAGCGCATCCGCCTGATCCCCTTGCAGTCCCTCGGCACTGACTTCAACATAGCCGCCTGTATTATCGAGGGTCGTCTGCACATGGCTGAGGCCGGAGCGTGCAGTAATCACATTTGCCTGCAATGTCTCTGGATCGAACTTGATTCTGGCATGAAAGCTCTTGGCTTCGCCTACGTCCGTCGCCTTCAGCTTCAGCCGGTAGGTCTCATTACTAACAGCCTCCTCCGGGGCTTCCAAGATAAATCTGGCCCCATGCTCAATCTGAAAAGCATATTCGGCCGCTGCTGGATTGCCGGCCCTATCCTTCACTTCTGCGAGCACCTGATGATAACCTCCGGCCAGCGGAAGAGCCGGGTGATAGGTAATCTGCTGAAGATTCAGATCATAGGCATACGTTGACGATGCCACAGCCTGACCATCCACCGTTAACCGGATGGAATCCGGATCAATGCCCGACTTGGCATCCTTCGCTGATAGAATAAGATCAGAGACAGGAGCGCTCAAGGTTTGATTAGGAGCCGGTGCCGCCGGAGTTAACACAGGCACATCCATATCTTCATTAATGGGCTCATCATAGATCAGCCTGACGTCATCAATCCAAATGGAGCCTTTATTCTTTTTGCTCATTTGTCGTTCTTTCATCTGGAAGTAGAAGGCCAGGGTACCCGGCATGGTCAGGTCTGAACCTATATCCGCCTCAACATACTTCCACCCGCTCCAGTCTATCCCGGTCTCTTCACTCCTGATTTCATACGTTTTGGATTTGCCGGTGGAAGAAACGTAGAACTTGGAGGTAAGACCATGACCTTCCTGATTGGCATATACCCACATCCCGATTCTTTTAGGGGTTCGGTTAGTCAGCGCTAGCTGAGTTGCTGGCCCAACGGCAACCTGAGAGGGGTTATCGGTTATGCCAATGAAATCATAATCAATCCGCAAGGACTTCGCTCCGCTATGTACGTATTTCGGGTTCGACTCCAGCGCCAGACTGCCGCTATGAATGCGGGCACTATCAAAGGTTAAGTCCGCTAAGCTCACCTGTTCAAAATCCTCAACCTTCACGACCCCGCTGGTCTCCGCTGCCTCCCCAAAGGCAGTCGGTAACGGAGATAGAGCTGGGGTAAGGGTGGGAAGCAGAACCGTCATAGCCAAGATTCCGCTCCATACTTTCTTTACAAATGGATAATTACTCACGAACTTTCACGCTCCTTGTTGTCTGTTCTAGTAGTCAGCATAACGGCGTAATATGTTCGTAGAATCATCACAATGTAAGCATATTAAATTTTATTGTATTAGACAGCAACAGCAATCGCCTTCAGGGCCGGGGAGATCCATAGCTCGGCCCCCGTTGCCTGCTGAACCTCTTCTACAGTCAGACCCGGTGCGATTTCCATCAGCATCAGCCCTTGGTCCGGGATCACCTCAATGACCGCCATTTCAGTGACAATCGTATTTACGACATGCACCGCTGTCAGGGGCAGCTTGCAGGCTTTGACTATTTTCGGCTGCCCGTCCTTGCTTACATGATCCATAGCGATAATGACCCGCTTGGCCCCAACTACCAGATCCATAGCGCCGCCCATGCCCGGCACCTTTTTCCCCGGAATCATCCAGCTTGCCAGATTGCCCTGCTCATCGACTTCAAGCGCACCCAGCACGGTAATATCCACATGCCCTCCACGGATGATTGAGAAGGAGACCGCGCTGTCAAAATAGCAGGCGCCGGCCATCGTGGTCACGAAGCTGCCGCCAGAATCGATACAGTCGATGTTTTCCTCAGACTTCGCCGCCTTGGGGCCTACCCCGAGAATTCCGTTCTCCGCCTGTAGCATAATCTGGACATGATCAGGAATATAGTCTACTGCCAGGGTCGGCATCCCGATCCCCAGATTCACTACATCACCGTCTTTGAACTCCTGGGCGATTCTTCTCACAATAAATTCCCGGTTATTCATGCGTATTCCCCACCTTTACAATAGCATCAATCAAAATTCCAGGGACGTTGACATGATTGGGATCAATCTCCCCGAGCTTAACATAAGTATCTACCTCAGCTACTACATAATCCGCCGCCATCGCCATCACGAAATTGAAGTTCCGGGAAGAGCCGTCAATCACAAGATTCCCCGCCTCGTCCGCCTTATGGGCCCGGATCAGTGCCACATTTGCATGGAGAGGCAGCTCTAGCAGATACTCCCTCCCGTCGATATCAAGCTTTCTTTTGCCTTCCTCGACAATCGTTCCTACTCCTACAGGAGTTAACACACCGCCCAGCCCCGCTCCTCCGGCCCGGATTTTCTCAGCTAACGTGCCCTGCGGAAAAAGATTCACCTCGGCTTCCTTAGTCATTAGCAGTCTTCCGGTCTCTGGATTGGAGCCGATGTAGGAGGCATAGATGCGCTTGACCCGGCCGCTTTTAACCAGCTTATAGATCGATAATTCCGGGGTGCCGGTATCATTGGAAATTAGCGAGAGCTGACTGGCTGACTGCGTCTCGACAAGCGCACGCACCAGCTCTTCGGGGTGGCCTCCAGCCAGAAAACCGCCAACCATCACGGTATCTCCATCCTTCACCCTCTTCACGGCGTCTTCGGCGGAGATTAATTTGTTTATCATAGATTTCAGGCTCCTTGTTCATTATTTGGAGACAAGCTGGTTATTGGAGATAATCATGAATGACTTTCCCATAAGGCAGCGTTAGATCGGCAATAAAATGCTTTCCCCCGTGATACGTCTTCACCGGTAAATCGGCCACAGGGGCACTCACATGAGGAATCAGGCTTAAGCGGGCCGGCCCGGTCCAAGCGCCCTTTACGTGAACATCTTCAAGAGTGTAGGCAACCAGCTGCGCAATCTTAGGGGTCCCATCCACATCGGGAATCAGCTTCAGATTCACTTGGGTTTTGGCGATAGCTCTAGCAGTGTCCTCTGTATCCAGCAGGTTATGCTTATAAGGCATCGTTCCCACGGCCACCAGGACATCGTTATAGTGCAGCGTGCCGGTCAGCGTCTCTGTGCCTGCAACGGTCAGGCGGGGAGAGGCCCACTTTTTGGGGAACCCCCAGATTTCCCGTCCTCCCAGAATGGCAGGCGCATTATCCAGATACATCTGGGCTACAAAATTGCAGGGCTCCCCCTGAAAGGTACACGGAATCACGATCCCGCTCTCCTCATAGCTTCCCAGGCCCGACGAATCAGGCATCTTGATCCATTCATAAGACACGGTGTTACTGCCATCCGGCTGCAAGGGTTCCGGGACCGCCTGTCTGATCGCCGCAGGGTCGGATTCATAAGTGATGACCATAAATTCACGGTCAATGAAGCGGTAGGGCGGACGCCCGTAACCCGGACTAGCCGCAGGCATGGATTGCAGCGATAGCACCTCTTTTGCATTCATAATGATCTTAAACTCCCTTTCTGTCAGAATTGTGTTAATAACGTGCGTTCTCAACCAGCATGGCAATGCCCATCCCCGTTCCGATGCACAAGCTGGCTATACCGTAATGTTTAGAGCTTCGGACCATTTCATGGACCAGCGTAACGAGTACCCTGGCTCCGCTGGCCCCGACAGGATGTCCAATCGCTATCGCGCCGCCGTTAACATTCACCTTCTCCGGGTTAATCTCAAGCTCATGCAATACCGCGATGGCCTGTGCCGCAAAGGCTTCATTAATCTCGAACAAATCGATGGCCTCAAGAGGAATGTTCTGGTTCTTAAGCAGCGACTTAATGGCCCTTACCGGACCCATCCCCATATACGCAGGGTCTACGCCCACCAGTGAATACCCCCTAATATAAGCTAAAGGCTCTACCTCATGCTCCTTGCATTTGTCTTCCGACATGACCAGCACAGCAGCCGCTCCATCATTGATCCCCGAGGCATTCCCAGCAGTAACCGACCCGTTTTCCTTAAAAGCTGGCTTTAGATGAGCAAGCTTTTCTATGCTGACCTCTCCTCTTACATGCTCGTCCTCCGAGAACCATACGCTTTCCTTTCTAGTGGTGGTCATCACGGGCACAATCTGCTCGGCAAAAACCTGGTTCCGTTTAGCTTCGGCGGCCTTGATCTGGCTGTCATAAGCAAATTCATCTTGCTCCAATCGTGAAATATGATATTTCTCAGCAATGTTCTCGGCAGTAATACCCATATGATATTTATTGATCGGACAGGTCAGGCCGTCAGACACCACGGTATCTACCAGCTCGCTGTTCCCAAGTTTATAGCCGTTTCTTGCATTTCTCAGGACATAAGGGGCATTCGACATACTCTCCATCCCTCCGGCCATGAGGATACTCCCTTGTTCAGCCCGAATAGAGTTGTAAGCTAAAGCGACGGCATGAAGCCCAGAACCGCAAACGGTGTTAATAGTTGTTGCAGGGACTTCAATCGGGAAACCGGCTTGCAGCGCCGCCTGTCTGGCAGGATTCTGGCCCTCTCCCGCCTGAAGGACATTGCCCAGATAGATCTGCTCCACTAACGCAGGTTCTACATGGCTTTGCTGAAGGCAGGCCGTCATCACATTTGCTCCTAATTCTGTAGCACTAAGTGTCGAAAGTCCGTTGTTAAACGAACCAACTGCAGTCCGTAAGGGACTTACCAATGCAACTCTGTTCACAAAATTTCACATTCCTTTCTGATGGTATTGGACTTACATGCGGGTATTTATCACGATGTATGAGAGAGTATGCATTACGGCTTAGATCGGCTTAATCAGTTTGATTAGCTTGATCGGCTCAGCCGCCTTGATCGCCTTCCTCCATCTGATTATTTGGTATTTATTTACATATTTAGTGTAAGTCTAAACGCAGGTTTCCTCAACGCTCAAAATTATACATAATTTTACATATGGATACCTCTAGGCCCTTGTACACTCCCCCAACGAAGTCATACTATCATTTCCTTTGATATTCTGGTTATTAATGGTTATTTCAGAAAAACGCATGAAAACATACCAAAAGAGTTCACATCCTTTGTAGCGGATTTCCAGCAGCAGATCCAGCTCCCGCGCTTCCTCGCCAACAATGTCCACGAGTAATTCCTGCATCAGAAACCGGGTCTCACTGTAGTCCAGCATGGAATCCAGCTCAGGAAAAACAACTCAATAAATTCCTGAAAGAACGTCTCCAGCAGCTTCTTAAAAGCCTCATCATGCGGTAAGGGTATTTTAGTCGCCTCCTGTTATATCCTGCTTGTCTCTTGTGAGTTTATTCCATTTTAGTGGAATTCGACATAACAAAAGGTACATACGTTCTTGTTTTATCTTCTCTGCAATGAGTTCAATCTAGACAGCAAAATCTCACATTCCCTTCTTATGGTATTGGATTTACGGCAAAACGCCTCCGCCAGTTTCACTGGTCATGGAGGCGTTATGTACAGTTCTATGTAACACTTCGGGTTATACCTACTATATAGCGAAACAATATTAACAATGCAGGAATGCTGTTCCAGAGCTATGGAAGAACACTCACAGATTATTGCGCAGTGTTAGCTACCTGCCCGTCCATCAGTATGATTATCCTGGCATTCCCTGCTTCATCATACAATGTCGAAAGCATCTGTATGTCCCTGAGCGCATCTCCGGTGAGCGAGTTCCATTCCTTAACTGCCCTTTCATACAACTGTCCTGATTCGGAGTTGTAGTAATAATCCATATATTTGTCATTCTCTATGGCAGCTTTCGTTCCATACAGCTCTTTAATCCTTGTCTTACTCATCCCTAATTCTGCTCCCCTAGCGGTCCGGTAGACCCCCTGCGGTTCTCCCGCCATCGCCATGGAGACGACCTTATTATCTCGATAGATTACACTCACTCCGAATTCATAAGAATACGAATTAGGCAGGCCTACCGTACCCTTCCCCAGCACCTTCTCTGCGGCCTTGCGGCTCATACCATAGCTAACCCTTTCCTTGCTATTATCTGCCTTGAAGATGGCCATGTCCTGTTTGGAGAATGTATCCGGCTCCATACTAACGGCTTCATTATTACCGCAGCCAGGCAGTGCAAACAGCAGAAGAATGACTGTCCAGACTGTATAAACTCTTTTGAAATTCAATATTTTTCCTCCTAAGGTTAATATCAAATAACACTACCACAAAATTCTTTATCAGGCTATACAACCATCCCTTAAACTCGAATATAGGCTGTCCAGACTTCAGAATGCATAAAGAAACCGTTCTTTATAAAATGGATGACGATGACTGGTATCTCCATTTTACCAATAGAACGATTTCTTCATGTGTTTCAAGAGTATCTATTCATAGTTAAGTGGACGAACTGACCTGTGGATAACCTACTTCAGTAGCATCAACGCTCAGAACACCCGCTTCTTATCCTTCTCCTCGATCAAAATCTGCACCGATTCCTTGAACCGGATCGCATGAATGATCTCCCGCTCGCGCAGGAACTTGAGGCTGTCCTGCAGATCCACATCGTCGGTCATGTCAATCAGCCACTGGTATGTAGCCCGGGCCTTCTCCTCTGCGGCGATGTCCTCATACAGGTCAGCGATCGGATCGCCTTTGGCCGCAATGTAGGCGGCTGTGAACGGAACACCGGCAGAGTTGTTGTAGAACAGCGCATGATCCCGCTGCGCATAGTTCGGGCCTAAGCCTGCGGCTTCCAGCTCCTGCACCGAGGCATCCTTGGTCAGCTTGTAGATCATTGTGGCAATCATTTCCAAATGGGCAAATTCCTCGGTGGAAATATCCGTTAGTACCCCAATTACCTTATCGGGTATAGCATACCGCTGGTTCATATAGCGCAGCGCCGCAGCCAGCTCGCCGTCCGCACCGCCGTATTGCTCCATCAGATACCGGGCCATCCGCACATCACATTTGCCGACACGCACCGGGTATTGCAGCTTTTTCTCATAGATCCACATTCGTGAACTTCCCCCTCCTTAAGGCTATTTCATTTCCGGCTTCATGTCTTAGACTTGCCAAGGCCAGGGACTCTCGATCCATTGCCATGGAGCCTTAGAATAGGCACGGCCGAAATTCTGCAGAGGTCCGTATAGCTCCTGGAACTGGTTCGCCAGCTTGGTGCGCTCATAGGTCAGCTGATTGAACTGCTCAATCGCCTTCACATCCTCCGGATGAGTATCCAGGAACAGATTCAGCTCGACGAGTGCAAAATCAAGGACCTGCAGCTGCTCCAGCATCTCGTAATAACGGGGCTCACAAGGATTAGCTTCCATAGCCTACTTCCCTCCTTTGAACTTGGACTCATAAGGGCTGTATAGCGATGGCCATAACGTTCCATGCTTAAGCGCCTCCGGCAGGGAGAACTGCGGCAGATTCGGGGGCTGAAACGTGACGAATTGATTCGGCGGCACAACATACGTCTTGAACGGCACCGGCGGACAAGGATCAAACGGTCCCCTGTACGGTGTCCATACACGATCCTGGGAGTTCAATGATCATTCCTCCTCTTAATTGTTGAGAGCATACCTTCATGCTTCCAGATCTTTGACAGTTACCTTCGTAACTAACTTATGACCGCTCCTGAAGGGAAAAGAACCCCTGCGCAAAAAAACAAGGTACATCAGCAGCCCTGTCATGGCTGCTTGATGTACCCTGTTGTAAAGGTAGCCGCTATTCCGGCGGCTCTTCAGCATACTCTCTCTTCCTCCGCGTCCTCTGTATCCTCTTCGGCTGCAGGCGGAGCTTTCCACTGGGTATTAACTTACCTCATTTAAAGCGCATCACATCACGGGTAAGAACACATCTCTCCTGCCTGCTCCTTATCAAGTACCAGCCGACGATAAAATTGACCTGATTGTGGTTCTGGACACACTCTTTCTCAGGGGATATTGTTGATGTTGTTTCAATATCTCTTGCATGGAGGAGTGTACGCAATGATTAGACAAGCAACCGCCGATGATTGGAAGGAAATATCCTCTTTACTTGACCTGTTGGGATATCCTAATACCGGCTCTTTTATTAAAGGCAATATAGAAAAGTTAATCGCTCATCCTGACGAAGAGCTAATGGTATATGAAGATGAGGGACGAGTTGTAGCTTGCATTTCGTTGCATTATATTCCCCAGCTAGCTCTTCCAGGGGACATTGCTTGCATTAGTTATCTTGTTGTTGATTCAACAACAAGAAGTACAGGCATTGGACGTGAAGTTGAAGAATACGCAAGCCAGGCAGCTAAAAAGAGAAACTGCGACAGAATCCAGGTACATTGCCATTCCCGGAGGGTTGACGCACATCGGTTCTATAATCGGCAAGGTTTCTCAGAGTCTCCAAAATACTTCACAAAGATGTTATAACAAAAGAGCGCGGAATAACTCCGCTTACTCTTTATCTTCTTCCCAACCTTCCGCATCCTCTTCAGGCTCTGGAGAAGGCTCGCGGTGGATGTTGATCCGGGTGATCCGCAGCCGGGTGGACTCCTCCACCTCGAAGGTGACATCGCCAACTACAACTTTCTTGCCCTTGGACGGATTGCCCTCCAGCTCCTTGAACAGCCAGCCGCCGATGGAATCCACCTCGTCATCCTCAATTACAACGCCCGTGAGATCGTTGACGTCTTCAATCAGCATCCGGCCCTCCACGGAGATGTAATCCCCGTTACGCTCCACGCTGGGACGTTCATCCTCGAACTCGTCATGCAGATCGCCGACGATCTCCTCCAGGATCTCTTCAGCGGTCAGCAGCCCCGCAGTTCCGCCGTACTCGTCGACTACCAGCGTCAACTGGGCCTTGTTCTTCTGCATCAGTCGCAGCGCATGGCTAATCTCCATCGATTCCGGTACATTCAGAATCGGCCGGACCAGGGAAGCCAGATCATTTTGCTGCTCAGGTGGGGCGAACAGCAGATCCGTGATATGGATGAAGCCGATAATCCGGTCCTTATCTTCTAAGGCCACCGGATAACGCGAATGCTTCGTTTCCGTAATGATCCGCATGTTCTCCTCCAGCGGAAGATTGCTGTATAGTACATCCATATCGGTACGCGGCAGCATCACCTCACGGGCAAGCAGGTCCGAGAATTCGAAGATGTTGTCCATCAGCTTCATTTCATCCTGATCGATCACCCCGCTCTTCGCGCTCTGATTCATCAGAATGCGGATTTCCTCCTCTGAATGGGCAGCCTCAGCTTCACTGGCCGGCTCTACGCCGAACAGTCTCAGCAGAGCGTTCGCTGACGCATTCAGCACCCAAATGAAGGGCAGAAACAGATTATAGAAGAACATCAGCGGAGCGGACAACAGCAGTGCCGAGCCTTCTGTTTTTTGGATAGCCAGCGATTTCGGTGCCAGTTCCCCCAGCACAATATGTAAGAAGGTAATAATGGAGAAGCCGACGATCACAGATACCGTAGAGATTAACGTTTGGTCAGTAACACCGATCTGGTACATCAGAGGCTCCACCAGGAGTTCCGAGATCGCCGGTTCCCCGACCCAGCCGAGTCCAAGAGAAGCAAGTGTAATCCCGAACTGGGTGGCTGAGAGATACGAATCCAGCCGCTTGTTGACCTTCAGCGCATATCCGGCCATTTTGTTGCCTTCGCTGACCAGCTGGGTCAGACGGGATTGTCTGACCTTGACCAGTGAGAATTCCGCCGCAACGAAGATACCATTTAATAATACGAGCACCAGAACGAGCAAAAGATTAAGCACTAATCTTCCTATGTCAAATTCCGTATGCACTATAATAACGCCCCATTTCTACAAGGTGATCGCTTTTCTGGTTTTGAAATCGACCCCGGGATAATACATATCGGCCACGAGCAGGTTAGGCCCGCAGCAGCCTGCGGCATCGCAGTAACAATTCACTTGCTGATTCAAGGGATGCTTAGTCTGCCACTCGGTGAAAATATCATCCAGCTTCGCGCTGCTGATATTGCCAAACGCGGATATATCGGCAAAGTCCGTTACAAAGACGTCGCCCGTGAACAGGTTCACATTAACCCGGTTTCTTCCGTCCGGATCATTACGCAGCGTTACATTCTTCTCGCTGCGCAGTCTGCTCAGCAGCTGCTGGTCTTCCTCCAGGAAGCTGCAGGCGAAGAACGGCAGCGTGCCGAACAGCATCCACATCTCCGGGTCACGATGATCCAGGAGGGAATGAATCGCAGTATTCATCTCCCGGAGCGACAGCACAGGCAGCTTCGAAGCGAAGCTGGAGGCGTACATCGGGTGTACCTCATGACGTCTTGCCCCCATGTCCCCAATCAGCCGGTGAATCTCGGGAAGCTTGGTGTGTGTACGGTAGTTGATCATCGACTCGGCAGAGATCAGCATTCCATCGCTGCTCAGCTGGCGGGAATTCTCCAGCATCGTGTCATACAGCCGATAGGCGGCCTCCTTCGAGACCGGGTGACCGCTGTTCGCGAAGCCCACCTCGTGGAAGTCATCGCCGTTCACATAGTTGAACGAGATATGCATAACGTCCAGGTAAGGGAGCAGCTGCTCATAACGGGAATATGGCATGGTCAGGTTCGAGTTGATCTGTGAACGGATACCCCGCTCCCGTGCATATTTCAGCAGCGGTACGATAGTATTCTCCACCGTTCCTGCACGGAACATCGGCTCCCCGCCCGTAATGCTGATGGTCTGCAGGTGCTCTACCTCCTCCAGACGCTTCAGCATCTGGGTCAAAGGCAGCAGCTCTCCCTCTTTCATCGTGAGACTATCGCCGACGGCGCAATGCTCGCAGCGCATATTGCACAGATTCGTGACCGTCATCTCTACACTGGTCAGTACATGCTGCCCGTATTCGCGGAGTGAAGTAATCGGGTCCCACGGATCATACTCCGGCGACAGCTCTTTTACAGGGATTATAGATGATGGCTCTAATATACTCATTTCTTAAGGCTCCTTTAATGCTTATTCCTTATTATTAACCCAAAACAAAAGAAAAAGAACGATAACTTAAGCTATATCATACCACGACTACTCAAAAAAACAGCAAGGCGGAGAATACAGCTCCGCAATTCCTGCAGATACCCTATTCTCTCCTCGCTGCGCAGAACACCTATCCGGTACTTTTCACTACAGGTTCTCCCCCGTCCGTCACATCCACAATGACTACAGAGAGGGCTTTGCTGAGATCACGTTCATAGGGGGTAACCGTTTCGCCTTCGGGTCCGTTCAGCACCCGGACAACAGGCCGATGCGGCGTGCTGGGATCAATCTTGACCACCACACCGCTCTCGCCGGAGCTGAGCTTCACCGTAAGTCCCAGCGGATAGATGGCCACACGGTCTCTGAATAACTCCAGCTGCTTTTGTTCGTACAGGGTTCCAGAGCCGACATACAGCGCTTCTACCGCCTGATGGGGCAGCATGGCTTTTTTGTAGATCCGGTTGGAGGTCATCGCATCATAGGAATCTGCTACGCCCAGCCATTTCGCATATTCATGGATCTGCGGACCCGTCAGGCCGCGCGGATAGCCGGAACCATCAATCCGTTCATGATGCTGCAGAGCACAGTGAGCCGCCAGCAGAGGAATATTCGGCTCTTCCTTGAGAATGCGGTATCCAATCTCGGTATGCGCCTGCATATGGCGGAATTCCTCCTCGCTGAGCATACCGGGCTTTTGTACAATTTTGACAGGAATCTGCGTCTTGCCGATATCATGCAGCAGCGCCCCAAGCCCGATGACCCGCAGCTCTTCTTTGCTGTAGCCATGGGCAATGCCGAGCACCAGCGTATACAGGCATACGTTCAGGGAATGGACGTACAGGTAATTATCAGCCGTGTGCATGTCAAGCAGCATGATCATCGGGTCCTCTTGCAGGGACATGTCGTCGAGGATGGAATCCATCACCTTGGAGAATTTCTTGTCCAGATGATAAAAGCCTTTGGTAATCCCCGAGGCGCCAGACATCTGCTGGAACTGGTTACGGATCACCTTGAGCGCCTGATTACGCGTCTCATCCTGCAGCATTCCGGGAATCACAATATCCTCCGTGAGTGAATCCTCAATATAGATATAGCCGATATCGATTCTGGCGAGCCGCTTGATCAAGGGATCGGTAAGCTCCACTCCGTCCGCGAGCAGAACCAGCCCTTCATCATTATATATTTTTTTACCCAGCTTCATTCCCGCCTGAAGCCGATTGACGGATACTAGACGCACCTTGGCTCACTCCTGCCTTTAACGGTAAAATTGCTTATCTGTGATGCCAGGCTGAGAATCAACGCATAATAAACAGCCAGAAGGCGGCTGCAAGTATGAAGCGGTAGATGGCAAAATGCGTCGGTCTGATCTTCTGGATCATTCTCATGAACAGAACCACCACCACATAGGCCACGATGAAGGAAATGATGAAGCCGATGACAAAATACCCGATGGTCTCACTCGTGAAATTCTTGTACGAATCCAATAGCTCATACCCCGAGGCCGCGCACATAATCGGAATCGCGATGAGGAAGGAGAAGTCGGCTGAAGCCTTGTAGCTCACCCCGCTCAGCATCCCCCCGGAAATTGTTGAGCCGGAGCGGGAGAACCCGGGCCAGAGGACGGAAATAATCTGGAACAGTCCGATCGAAAGTGCCTGCCCGTAAGACAGATCATCCAGGTCATGCGCCGTCACGCGGATCTTGCGTTTGTTGACCCATTCGGCAATGATCATCAGAATACCGCCTGCTACCAGTGCCCAGAGGACGGTGGATGCCCCGAAGAGGCTTTTGATAAAGTCCCTTGCAAAAAAAGCTACAGCGAGCGCAGGCACAATGCCCAGCAGCACATGAATCAGGTTCAGGCGGGCTGCCGGCATTACGCCCCCTCTGTCTCTGCGGCCGAAGCCGAGCAGATTCACAATCCGCTGACGGTAAACCAGCGCAATGGCCAGTATGGCCCCCAGCTGAATCACAATCTCATAAGTCTTCATAATCGAATCCTGCTCATTGAAGCCCAGAAGCTTAGTCGTTAAAATCATGTGTCCCGTCGAAGAAACCGGAATGAACTCCGTAATTCCTTCCACAATTGCCAGAATAATGGCTGTAATTGTATCCATATTACTCCTCCTGATCTAGTCAATGAAACCTGGTAATGCGTTAACTATCAATTTGATTAAACATGGTATGGATCATCAGGTGGATTGCCTCTCCCAGCGAACCGCTTCACACTCATCCAGACTCCCCGGCCGCTGCAGCTCCATCCGCAGCAGATCGCGCAGGAAATGAGGAAGCATAAATACCGCCTCCCGGCCGTTGGCTATACTCTCATAGCCTGTACGGAACGTAAACATATCCAGCGTGCCGACACTATATACCTTGGTATCCTCCAGCTGCTCCCCGCCGGCAAAAATCGCAATACCGTTATCATAAGGCATGACCCTAGGATCGTACAAGATTTTTAATCCGTCCACGGCCAAGGTGCCCAGTACTTCTCCCCGGAAGCCGTATCCATAGATGACCTTATTGCGGAACTCTGCCATCAGACTCTGTTCCAGTGCAGTGCGGATATCCTTGCCTGTCAGCTGTACAATACAGGGATTAATCGGAGAAGGACATAAGGCATGCAGCATGCCCGCGGTGATGTTGCCCTCCGGCAGCGGGCCAAGCAGCTGGCCTGTATTAACAAGCGAGATGGGGCTGCCTGTGAACTGGCGGACCGCCTGTGCCAGCAGGTTGCCAAAAGGAGATTCCCCCTGCAGGTCCAGCGAAAGCATGCGGTCGCTGATGGCAACCGTCTCCTCCAGGGCTTCACGCCCGCGCAGCAGATGGATCGCCGCCGCCGGAGCGACAAGCTCCTCCGTCAAGGCAGGATCGACTGCCGTGCAGACTCCTTCGGCCAGGTGAAACGATCCGCCTGGCTGCTCCCGCTCGAAGACCACCCGTCCGGCGTACCGGCCGAATTTGCCGGCGCCGCATACGGCTGTCCCGTTAATCATCTGCGGCTGCTCCAGCATATGGTGGGTGTGCCCGCCCAGAATGGCATGCACGCCTTCCAGCTTCTCTGCCAGCCTCTGGTCTGCGGGCAGCCCCAGGTGTGACAGAATGATCACGATATCCACCTGCGGGGCAAGCAGCTGAACCTGCTCGCGCAGTGCCTCTTCCGGGTCCAGCACATCCCAGCCGAGCAAGGAATAGAAGGAGGTGAACGCCGCCGTCGCACCAGTTATTCCAATCTTGATCCCGTCTTTCTCCAGAACCGCGCGGCGCTGCAT
Organism: Paenibacillus sp. FSL R7-269; assembly: GCF_000517865.1. Taxonomy (NCBI): domain Bacteria; kingdom Bacillati; phylum Bacillota; class Bacilli; order Caryophanales; family Paenibacillaceae; genus Paenibacillus; species Paenibacillus sp. FSL R7-269. The sequence continues at coordinate 82,511 of NZ_ASPS01000015.1, read as the reverse complement.
CCAGTGCGGCGGCTCACCGGTGGCGGACTCCAGGAAATTGCAGCATACTACAGGACACTGGATGCCTGTGAATATGGCTGAGAGCATCTCCTTGGAGAAGGTGAGGCCTTCGTTATTACCGATGGTGACTGCATCGTATCCGGTCAAATTCATAATATCGATGTTGGCCTGTCCCATCGTGCCTTCCGTCTCTACGGCAGCGCGGTCCATATGATCTCCGATATCAAGCAGCAGCACCGGCTCCTCGCCCGCCGCTGCCTTCATCGCGGATATCACTGCCGCGAGCGGACTCATCATTTCAAAGTGGCTATGTATATCATTGGTATGAATAATGGTTAATCTTTGCGGCCCAGGCTTCATAAGCTGGCTTCCCTCCCACTTGTACAGCCGTTTATAAAGTAAGCGGCAGGCTTGTTCTGTTCTAGAGTTAGCATAACATTTTCAGACTCAATATGGTATATTGTAATCATTATAAGCTGTCCTAAGCTTAAGTCCAGAAAGGGTGAAGAACACATGCATATCTCTATCCGGCTGTTCGCCGGTCTGGCCGAAATTATCGGTTCCTCCACTCTGGTCTTCCACGCCCATGAGTCCCCTGTAACAGCTGGCCGGCTGAAGGAACTCCTCTCCGCCTCCTATCCCGATGCTGCGCCGCAGATCGGTGTATCCCTGGTAGCCGTTGATCAGGAATATGCGCCTGATGATACAGATATTACCGAAGGCTCAGAGGTAGCCTTCATTCCGCCCGTGTCCGGCGGTTAACCGGACCGTTCCCCTTCCGCGAATATGCACAGGAACACAACAGGTTAGGACCAGCGGGTTGCACAATCTGCAAGCTACAATCAGTACTCTTACACCATTGAATATTGCGGACTTTGTTGCTATGCTGTAAAAAATTGCTATAGTAAGGTGGCCTATTCATTGAGAGTACACGTGATGGATCTTAAACCGGGTGATCATCTGCAGATGGATACCTTCAGCTCTCGCGGGCTGCATGTACTCCCTAAGGGATCACGGCTGCAAATGGAGGAAATCGCCAAGCTGATACAGCACGGCGTTGATTATGTAGATATTGACACGGTACAGGAAGAACCCGCCCCTTCCAGCCGGACCTCAATTATCCAGGCCGCAACCAACAGCTTCGATACCATGATTGACGGCTTTGAGTCTCTATATATGGAAGCGCTCAGCAAAGGCAGCTTCAATCAGTCTGTAGTGGATGATATTCTTCAGCCGACCTTATCCTCGCTAGACAAACACAAGGATGTAGTAACCCTCCTGCTGTTGCTGGACCGGGAGGATAATTATACCTATAACCATTCCCTTCAGGTTGGCATGCTCTCGTATTATCTGGCTACGTGGCTTGGCTATTCTAAGTCAGAGTGTTACGAGATCGGCCGTGCGGGATACCTGATTGATATCGGCAAATGCCGCATCTCCCCCGCCATTCTGAACAAACCCGGCAAATTAACGCCTGATGAATACGAAGAGATCAAATTACATACGGTTTACGGTTACGAAATCATACAGAATTCCATGAACGATCCTTTCACAGCTCTGGTTGCCTTGCAGCATCATGAACGCGAGGACGGCTCCGGTTATCCCAAGCAGCTGACTAAGACAGACATTCACCCTTACGCCCAGATTGCAGCCGTTGCGGATATTTACAGCGCTATGACCACTCACCGGGTCTATCAGTCCAAGCAGGAGCTAATTTCCGTTTTGCGTGAGATCAACTCCCTTAGCTTCGGTAAGCTGAACGGCAAACCGGTTCAGGCCTTCATCAATCATCTGATGCCTAACTTCATCGGGAAGCGCGTCCTGCTGAACACCGGTGATATGGGTGTCATCGTGATGAACAACCCGCTGGATGTCTTCCGTCCGCTTGTGCAGAGCGAAGGCAGGTTCCTTGACCTGTCACGCGAACGCACAATTGCCGTCGTTGAGATTTACATGGAGTAGCGAGACTTCCTCTACGCAGGATAAATCCTTACATTTCACATAAATCAAGCAGCACCCCTGCGTTGGCGCAGAAGTGCTGCTTGAAGTTGAAGAACAACTGAAGCCTCCCCCGGCCGGGGGAGGCTATCATTTTATCGGATTAGTGTGAGCAGCAGCTCGCCGCTAGGCACTTCTGTCCCTGTGCTCTTAAGCACATCGAGGTATTGTGCCGAGTTGGTCACAATCACTGGTGTTGCAGTTACAAATCCGGCAGCACGGATGGCTTCAAGGTCAAATTCAAGCAATAGCTGACCCTTGACCACCTTGTCGCCTTCCTTCACTTTTTTGGTAAAATGCTGCCCCTTAAGCTTCACGGTATTAACACCGACATGAATCAGCAGCTCCGCACCGCTATCCGAAGTGATGCCGATGGCATGTCCTGTCGGGAATACAGTAGTTACGGTACCGTTCACAGGGCTGGTCAAGATGCCTGAAGAGGGCTCAATGACTATCCCCTTGCCCATGGCGCCGGAAGCAAAAGCTTCGTCAGGCAGGGTGTTGAGCGGCTGCAGCGTACCGGAGAGCGGGCTTACAACCAGTTCTTTATCAATCAGCGTCGGTGTAGTTATACCCGAGGTTCCGCCTGGATTAACCGATGCCGCAGCAACTGTCTCAGGCTCCTTATAGCCAAGTACTAACACCAGTACAGTGGACAGTACAAATGCTACCAGTATACCAATGACTACCCAGACAAATCCGGTGCCGAAATACGTCGGCAGGGCCAGCAGACCCGGCAGCGAGAAGGACAATGCTCTTGCGCCGCCTGTTGCAATAATTGCACCGCCGATAGCGCCGGAGATACAAGCGTAGATGAACGGTTTTTTGAGCTTCAGAGTGACTCCATAAATCGTGGGTTCAGTAATTCCGAAGACTGCTGATAGTGTAGAAGAACCGGCAAGCGCCTTAAGCTGCGGGTTCCGCGATTTCAGGAATACACCGAATACAGCCCCGGCCTGCGACAGAACGGCCGCACTGAGAATAGGCAGCATGGTATCCTGACCCAATGTAGCAATATTGCTGAGCATGATCGGGACGAAGCCCCAATGTACACCAAAGATTACGAATACTTGCCAGAACGCCCCGGCTATGGCTCCGGCCACAAGCGGACTTAGATTGTAGAGCCAAGTATAGCCGGAAGCGAGTCCGTCACTGATCAGCGAGCCTACCGGTCCGAAGGCCAGGAACGTAAGCGGAATAACAATGAGCAGCGCGAACATGGGAACAAGAATATTCCGCACCGACTCATGAATGAAGGAACGGAACCACCGTTCTACATACGACTGCACCCATACCGCCAGAATAATCGGGATCACGCTGGAGGAATAGTTGATGAGTACGATCTTGATCCCCAGGAAGTGCAGCGGGTCTGGTGAGCCTACGGCCGCAATGACTGCGGGATAGATCAAGGCTCCGGCTATGGCAATCGACACGAACTGATTCGCCTTGAATTTGCGCGCTGCTGTAACCGCCAGGAAGACAGGCAGGAAATAGAATACGCTGTCGGCCGCCGCATTAAGGATCATGTAAGTGCCGCTGGTGGCGCTAATCCACTCCAGGGACAGAATCAGAGCCAGCAAGCCTTTGAGGATCCCTGCCCCGGCCAGTGCACCCAGAATCGGCGAGAAAATGCTCGAAATGATGTCCACCGCTTTGCCCAGAACTCCGGTGCTTTCCGAGCTCTCGTCGCTGCCGATTTTCTCCGCATCCTGAAGCGAGGTTTCCTTCATAATCTGCTCGAAGACCTGGCTGACATTGTTGCCGATGACCACCTGGAACTGTCCGCTGTTCTCCACTACTGTAATGACTCCCGGCGTTTTCTCCAGCGCTGCTTTATTGGCTTTGCTGTTATCCTTCAGCTTGAATCTTAAGCGTGTGGCACAATGAAAGACGGAATTCACATTCCCTTCTCCGCCAACGAGTGTGATGATTTTTTTGGATAAGTCTTTATCGCTCATTTGAGTTTGCTCCTTTGAAAGTTCTGTATTTAAGCATCGTTGCAGAGACGAGTTGTGCCAGCTTTTCTATCTTTCCCCTCTGCAAACAAGAAAAACCTGAACTCAAGGCAAAAGAGGCGTCATTACACGCTTTTTTTGCCATCAGTTCAGGTTTTGCCTGCATGACCAGTTACACCCTGAAAGATGATATGAAAATATGAAATGTTGTAGTCCTGCGTATGTTATCTGTTATGTGTTACTCCAGATTATTGCGTTCTGTTACACGCTGAATGTGAATCGTCAGATAGACATATTCATCCTTACTGAGGCTCTGACCATGCGATTTCTCCAGATATTCATTGATCTTGCCTACACATTCGAAAGCCTTGACATAGGTAATTCTCACCTGGTTGTACAGGAACTCTTCCCCGCTATTATTGGTCTCCTTCTTCAGCACACGCATGGAAAAATACTGCAGATGGGTCAGGAACCGCGAGTAGTTAAGTGAGGTCTCGTCCAGCACCACCTTATAATGATAAGTAACGATATTCAGAATATTCTGAACGATCTCTGTCATCTTGATCGTCGATCTAACCTCCGTGCCATCCATTCTGGCATTGACCAGATGCAAGGCAATGAAGCCGGCTTCGTCCTCACCCAGCGAGAGGCCGGTGGTCTGTTCGATCATCTTCAAGGCATCCAGCCCGATCCCGAATTCCTTCTGGTAAAAGCGCTTGATCTCAAACAGCATCGCATTCTTCAGCTGAATCCCCTTCTCAAAACGCTCCAGCGCGAAATGGATATGATCCGTCAGCGTCAGATAGAGATTATCGTTCAGCTCCGTGTGCAGCACTCCACTCGCGTAGGTGACAATGCCGCTGGCCAGCTCCAGGTGAGCTACCGGAATATCATTCAGCAGTTCAGTCAGCCGGGCAGTGAATTCATTCTCATTCAGCAGAAAAATCTTATCCACCTTGGCAGGATCAACATAATCCCCCGCTACCTTATTGAAGGAAATCCCTCTGCCCATCACAATAACCTCCTTGCCCTTCTGGTTCTTGGTCAGGAGCACATTATTGTTCAGCACCTTCTCGATAATCATCTCTATTTCACCTCCTGCCGCATAGTTTGTACAAAAAAAGCCTAAGTTGATCCCAATATCATTCATAAAATGATACTCGCATCAGCTTAGGCATTGCCCGCGTTACCGGTCACAATCCTGTATTACTGCTATTGTAGCATAAATAAAAGCGATTTCAAGAACTTTATTTATAAAGATCTAAATATTCATATTAGGCTTGATTCGGTTTGAAACCGGATCTTGAGGGCCACGCTAATAGCAGACAGTAATACAAGGAGGAGATATGATGCTTGCGGTTCACCAGCGCCTTGCCGAGCTATATACCCTGAGTCTGAAGCGCCCGCTGGCTCCGGCGGAACAAGACGAGCTTCAGCACTGCCTGCATGTTAACACCGTCTACTGCTGGGAAATGGCGCGCCTCCATGTCGAAGCCCTGCTGGCAGCAGATACTTATGATACCCAGTGGCAACAAGAGATCAGCGCGCAGCTGCTGGAGGTCCGGGTAAGCGGGAAGCCGGGGAAACGGTCTTGATGGAAAGGGAGCTCAGCGCACCACCTATACTTTCCAGCACATAAAAACAGCAGCCCATCCCCCATATCGGGGCCAGGCTGCTGCATGTGCTTCTACATGTGCTTCTACAAGAAGCGGAACTGCGCTTCAATTAATCCGTTATAAATACCGTCATGCTTGGTCAGCTCGGCATGATTGCCTTCTTCCTTAATCTCGCCGTGATCCAGGACCACAATCTTATCGGCATGCCGGATGGTCGAGAGGCGATGAGCGACGATGAAGGAGGTCCGTCCCTGAAGCAGCAGCTTCAGCGCTTCCTGAATCTTGATCTCCGTCTCCGTATCGATACTGGCTGTCGCCTCATCCAGAATCAGAATACGCGGATCGGCCAGCAGCGCCCGGGCGAAGGACAGCAGCTGGCGCTGGCCCATGGACAGTGCACTTCCCCGCTCCTCTACCTCGGTATCATAACCCCCGGGCAGCTTGGTGATGAAATCATGAGCATCTACGGCCTTGGCGACCTCTTCGATCTCTTCGTCCGTGGCATCCAGCCGCCCGAAGCGGATGTTGTCGCGGATCGTTCCCGAGAAGATGAAGGTATCCTGCAAGACAATCCCGATCTGTTCGCGCAGACTCTGGAGCTTCACCTCGCGGATATCCTGTCCATCAATGGTAATGCCGCCGCTCTTGATATCATAGAACCGGCCAATCAGGTTGATGATTGTGCTTTTGCCGGAGCCGGTATGCCCTACGAGAGCAATCGATTGGCCTGCTTTGACATCCAGATTAATGCCTTTGAGTGCCGCACGGCCCTTCTCATATTCAAACACAACATTATTAAAGTGAATATCCCCTTGGATCTTGGGCAGCGTTGTCGCTCCTGGCTTATCCTGAACGGCAGGCTGCTCATCGAGATACTCGAAGATCCGCTCTGAGGAAGCCATCGCAACAAGCAGCTGATTGTACATCTGTCCCAGCCGGTTGATCGGGTCCCAGAAGTTGCTGACATAACTGCTGAAGGCCACCAGGAGACCGACCGTAAGCTCACCGGACTGGATCAGATAAGCCCCGAGCCAGAAGAGGACCATCGTCCCGAAGCCGCCGGTGATTTCAATGATCGGACCGAACGCCTGGTTCATCGCTGAAGCCTTGTTCCACGATTTGCGGCTGTCCATATTCATGGCATCGAAATAATACATGTTCTCTTCTTCCTGGGTGTAGGCCTGAGTAACGCGAATCCCCTGAATCGACTCATTCAGATGCGAGTTGATCCGAGAGTTCTTCATACGCACATCCTGCCAGGCGATGCGGATTCTCTGCCGCAGCTTGGTGGAGATCAGGAACATGATCGGTACGGTAACCATCACCGCCAGCCCCAGCTTCCAGTTGATCAGCAGCAGAATAATCATAATGCCCAGCAGCTGCACACAGTCAATCATTAGATTGACGACCCCGTTGGTGAACAAATCCTGCAGCGAGTTGATATCATTGGTCACCCGGACCAGGACGGATCCGGCCGGACGTTTATCGAAGAAGTTGAAGGACAGCTTCTGGATATGCCGGAACAGGTCCGATCGCAGGTCATAAATCACCCGCTGGCCGATCACATTCGTATATTTGATCCGGTATACGCCGGCAATCCATTGAATCAGATACAGAATGATTACACTAGCCGTTAACGTGTATAGCAGCGTCAAGCTGGTGTTTCCGTCTTTTGGAGCAATTGCTTTATCAATCGCCATACTGGTCAGGAACGGAACCGTCAGCTTGGTAATCGTACCCAGAATCATCATGATCGAGACCAGCGGCAGCATTTGCTTCGCATATGGCTTCATATAGCTGAATAAGCGGGTGAACTGCTTCCAGTCAAAAGCCTTGTCGATCACATCATCGTCTTTATAGATAAAGCGTTCTTCCAGCGTCTGTTCTTCTACCTTACTGTTATCCGTATCTTTTACACCGTCAGTGGTCTGCTTGGAGGTCTCAAGGTTCATGCCGGATCACCTGCCTCTCGCTTCTTATCCCTGGCTAAGTAATCGGCGTACTGAATCCGGTACACATCCTGGTATGGCCCTGGGACCGCAATCAATTCCTGATGGGTGCCCTGCTGTACCATTCTCCCTTCATTCATGACAATGATCTGATCGGCATGGCGCAGGGAGGAGATGCGGTGGGCAATAATCAAGGTGGTCCGTCCGCGCATAACCTCCTGGAAGCCGGCCTGAATCTCGTGTTCCGTCTCCATATCCACTGCACTGGTCGCATCATCCAGAATGAGAATCCGCGGATTCTTGAGCAGTGCGCGGGCGATGGCAATCCGCTGCTTTTGGCCGCCCGAGAGACCCATTCCCCGCTCCCCGACTACCGTATCGTAGCCTTCCGGCATCTCCATAATGAAGTCATGCGCCTTCGCCAGCTCAGCGGCACGGATGATCTCATCCATGCTGACATTCTTCAGTCCATAAGAGATATTATTGCGGATCGATGAGGAGAACAGGAAGGTCTCCTGGAACACCGTCGATATTTGCGAACGCAGACTGCGGACCTGGAACTCGCGGATATCCACGCCATCGAGCTTGATACTGCCCTGATTCACATCATAGGCACGCATCATCAGTTGGGTAATCGTGGATTTACCGGACCCCGTTCCGCCAAGGAAGCCAATGACCGCACCAGGCTCGGCATGGAAATGAATATCCTTGACTGCCGGCATTTTGTTGCCGTAAGCGAAGGTGACATGATCGAACTCTACCTCACCCTTTACTTCTGCCGATACAAGCTCGCGGGCATTCTCTATATCCCGGACATCGATTGTCTGATTCAGCACTTCCAGCACACGTTCACCGGAGGCTTTCGACTGGGTATAGTTATTGATGTGGAACCCGAGTCCCCAGACCGGGCCAATGATGTACCAGATCAGGCTGAAGAACGCAACCAGCTCACCCAGCGACAACTGCTTATTGATAACCAGAGTACCGCCGACACCCAGCAGGATGGCGACACTGACCGAAGCCAGCAGCTCCATGAACGGGAAGAATTTACTCCACAGCTCGGCTGCAAAAATCTGATTATCTTTATAACGTTCATTACGGTGTGAGAACTTCTCAACTTCGTAAGCCTCTCTGGCAAACGATTTGACCGTTCTTACCCCGGTGACATTCTCCTGTACAGCCGTTGTCAGGGAACTTAACGCCAGGCGCATCTCCTGAAAGGCCGGATGAATCTTGGATTCAAACTTAAGCGCGACGACCGCCAGAAACGGCATAGTGATCAGAGTAACTAGCGTCAGCTGCCAATTGATGGTGAACATCATAATGGAGCCGAACAGAACCATGAAGAACACATTCAACAATTGGGCAAATCCGAAGCCGATGAACATGCGGATCGCTTCCAAATCCCCGGTCAGCCGGGACATCAGGTCACCTGTCTTCGCCGTATCATAATACCGGAAGGACAGAAATTGCAGCTTCTCATAGCAGGCATTACGCAGCCGGTAAGCCAGGAAATTCCCCAGCCGTCCGCCGAAAAATCCATGGGCAAACTGCAGGCACGCCTTGACAATAATGACAGCAAGCACACTGAGAGCGAGTACGGGCACCTCAGTAAACTTTAGGGGAACAATAACATCATCGATCAATCTCCTTAACAAATTGGGGGTAATAAGCCCCACTGCAGTTGCGGCCGCCAAACATACAATCGACAGAATCAGATAGTGTAGCTTCTCCCGATAAAAGCCCCGCAGTTGCCTGAGAACATCCATATCTCTCCTCCTTAAAGCTTTACGAAGTAAAGCTGGCTCCGTAAGCATAAACTTAGCTTTACGAAGTAACCTTCTTCGTAAGCATAAACTTAGCTTTACGAAGTAACCTTCCTCGTAAGCAAGAACTTGGTCTCTAAATATCGCACCGCAAGCTAGCTTTTTTAGCGCTTCCAATTTAGTGACTTTAAGCAGTTTATCATCCCTAATTTAATGCGGCAAAGGGGAGAAACCACCGTTTTCCCTCTTTTTTCGGAATAAACCGGGCTTAAGCAGGGGCTAAAGGACGCCCGTCGTTTTAAATGCTGCTATTTCCTCGCAAATACTGCTCAATTAAGAAATAGCAAGATTCAACGATGTGAAACAGCTTTTTAGAAGCCCAATAAAAGGTATTTTATGTATTTTTGTTGCGAAATGGCTTCTGAAGAGGACTGAGATTCCGCTAATCGGGAAAATCAGCAGTATTTACTCAGCAATCGGACTCAGGTTCCTTTATTTCACAGACCGGCCCTGTTTTAACATCTCGAAAGACAATATAAGGGAAACTCAGTCCGTTTCAGCACCAATATGAGCTTTTTTGAAGATATAAGAGCTTCTCAGTCCACCTCATCCCTACTACAGAAAAAAACTCAAGCAGTCCTAATAGAACACAAAAATGCCCACAGAGCTTTGACCAACCTGCATCAAAGTTCTGTGGACACTCAGTACATATATCTTTGAATATTGGAGGAAGCTCCTGGTTACCCGATACTGCCTTCCATTTCAAACTTGATCAATCTGTTCATCTCGACCGCATATTCCATCGGCAGTTCTTTGGTGAACGGCTCGATGAAGCCCATGATAATCATCTGCGTGGCATCGGCTTCGGAGAGGCCGCGGCTCATGAGGTAGAATAGCTGCTCCTCAGACACCTTGGAGACCGTCGCTTCATGCTCAAGCACAATGTTATCGTTCATGATCTCATTGTAAGGAATCGTGTCCGAGGTGGACTCGTTATCCAGAATGAGCGTATCGCATTTGATATTGGATTTCGCGCCTTCTGCCTTGCGGCCGAAGGAAGCGAGTCCACGGTAAGTGACCTTGCCGCCGTGCTTACTGATCGACTTGGATACGATGGTTGAGGTAGTATCCGGTGCTAAGTGGATCATTTTGGCGCCTGCATCCTGATGCTGATTCTTGCCCGCTACCGCGATGGACAATACAGAGCCCTTGGCTCCACGGCCTTTAAGAACAACCGCTGGATATTTCATTGTCAGCTTGGAGCCAATGTTGCCGTCTACCCATTCCATGGTAGCATTCTCTTCGGCAACCGCACGTTTGGTAACCAGGTTATAGATGTTCGGTGCCCAGTTCTGAATTGTTGTATAACGGACACGGGCATTCTTCATGCAGAGAATCTCAACCACTGCACTATGCAGAGAGTTCGTGCTGTAGATCGGTGCAGTACAGCCTTCAACGTAATGCACGAAGCTGTCTTCGTCTGCCAGGATCAGAGTACGCTCGAATTGTCCCATATTCTCGGAGTTGATGCGGAAGTAGGCCTGCAAAGGAACTTCACACTTCACACCCTTAGGAACATAGATGAAGCTGCCCCCGGACCATACGGCACTGTTAAGTGCGGCGAACTTGTTGTCAGCAGGAGGAATGATCGTACCGAAGAACTTCTTGAACAGCTCCGGATGATCACGAAGCGCAGAATCTGTATCCGTGAAGATTACACCCTGATCTTCAAGGTTCTGCTGCATGCTGTGATAGACGACCTCGGATTCATACTGTGCAGAGACACCGGCAAGGAACTTCTGCTCCGCTTCCGGAATCCCCAGCTTGTCGAAGGTCTCTTTGATCTCAGAAGGAACTTCCTCCCAAGTCTTGCCCTGCTTCTCTGAAGGTCTAACATAATATTGGATATCCTCGAAATCCAGATCATCCAGATTCCCGCCCCACTGCGGCATTGGCATCTTGCGGAACTGCTCCAGGGATTTCAGCCGGAATTCCAGCATCCATTCCGGTTCGTTTTTGATAGCGGAGATTTCCCGGACGATTTCTTCCGTGAGTCCTTTACCAGACTGAAATATCGACTTGTGCTCGTCACGGAATCCGTACTGGTATTCCTCCATATCAGGCGCTTTCTTAGCCATGGTGTCAGCCTCCTTGTGTAATGTTATTGATAAGCTTCTTACGTTTCTATGCCTTTGCGAAGCGCGTTCCAGGCCAGAGTGGCACATTTGATCCGCGCAGGAAATTTATTAACACCGGAGAGGGCCTCAATATCTTCGTAGTCTCCAAAATCGGCTGCCTCACCCTTCATTAGAGAGGAGAAGCTGTCGGCCATCTCAAGCGCATGCGCTACTGTCTGGCCTTTGACCGCTTCCGTCATCATCGAAGCCGACGACATGCTGATCGAACAGCCTTCGCCGCTGAAACGGGCGTCTTGGACAACGCCATCCTCCACCTTAAGCTGAAGTGTAATACGGTCGCCGCAGGTAGGGTTATTGAGTTCGATCTTAAGTGCGTCGTCTTCAAATGAGCCGCGATTCCGGGGATTTTTGTAATGATCCATAATTACGCGTCTATATAAGTCATCCAAGTTCATAGCTGAAGTACTCCTTTGCCTTGATTAAGGCTTGAACCAGCGAATCTACATCCTGCTCTGTATTATACAGGTAGAAGCTTGCCCTTGCGGTGGAGCTGACCTCCAGCCAGCGCATGAGCGGCTGACAGCAATGATGCCCCGCGCGGACAGCCACGCCTTCCGCATCCAGCACGGTGGCTACATCATGCGGATGGACATCACCCAGGTTGAAGGTGACTACCCCCACCTGACGGTTACGGGGACCGTAGATCGTCAGATCGCCGATCTCCGACAGGCGCTGCTCCGCATAAGCAGCCAGCTGCATTTCGTGGCGGTGGATCTCATCCATCCCTACCTCCTGGAGAAAATCAATCGCTGCCCCTAATCCGACGGCACCCGCAATAATCGGTGTTCCACCTTCGAACTTCCACGGCAGCTCCTTCCAGGTAGACTCATACAGCCCGACATCATCGATCATCTCGCCGCCGAATTCGACCGGATCCATAGCTTCCAGCAGCGCCTTCTTGCCATAGAGAGCACCGATACCCGTAGGCGCAAGCATCTTGTGCCCGGACAAGGCGTAGAAATCACAATCCAGGTCCTGCACATCCACCTTCATATGAGGTGTGCTCTGTGCCCCGTCCACAACGATTACTGCACCGTTCCGGTGGGCAATCGCTGCAAGCTCTTTGATAGGATGGGTAACCCCCATGACATTGGATACATACGCTATGGCTACGATCTTCGTCTGAGCAGTAATCGTCTGCTCAGCATCCTCCAGCGTAATCGTCCCGTCCTTCTGCAGCGGAAGGAATTTCAGGGTGGCCCCGGTGTTCTTGGCCAGTTGCTGCCAGGGAATGAAATTGCTGTGATGCTCCATCTGGGTAATCACAATCTCATCCCCTTCCTTCAGGACGGAAGGACCGTAAGAGGAAGCTACAATGTTAAGCGCGGTCGTTGTCCCGCGTGTGAAGATGATTTCCTTCACGCTGCGGGCATTAATGAAGTTCTTGAGCTTCTCACGGGCGCCTTCATACGCATCGGTTGCCCGGCTCCCCAGGGTATGCACCCCGCGGTGTACGTTGGCATTATCCCATTCGTAGTAAGACTTGAGCGCCTCAATGACCTGGCGCGGCTTCTGTGAAGTGGCTGCACTGTCCAGGTAGACCAGAGGATGGCCGTTAATCTCTTGGTTCAGGATGGGAAACTGCTCCCGGATCTGACTGCTAATCATTGGCCTAACTTCCTTTCCACAAGAGATTGGAGCTGATTGCGCAGTCCCTCCAGTGGAATTTGCGACACAACAGGTGCAAGGAAGCCGTATATGATCAGTGTTTCTGCATCATGACGCGATAATCCCCGGGACATCAGGTAATAGACTTGCTCGTAATTGACCTGTCCTACAGAAGCGGCATGGCCTGCGGTAACATCATCTTCATCTATAAGCAAAATTGGGTTGGCGTCTCCGCGCGCTTTAGGGCTTAGCATCAGAACCTTCTCTGTCTGCTGTCCGTCAGCTCTGGTTGCGCCCTTCTCAATCTTCGTAATTCCGTTAATGATCGAGGTTGCTGAATCCCGCATAACAGCACGGGTAATCATATCACTCGGTGTATTCCGTCCGAAATGCTGCGCCTGTGTAGTGTAGCTCAGCTTCTGCGAGCCGGAGCCTACAGCAATTACCTTTGCATCTGAGCTTGAACCGTTGCCTTTAAGCACCGATTTGGTATCACTGGCTGTATCGCCATAGTTCATCTCACCGATGATCCATTCGATCGAACCGTCATTCTCCACAACGGCACGGCGGTAAGTAATATCTGTAGTATCCTGGCCGAGCTGATGCACCGTAGCGTATCTCACTGTAGCGCCAGCACCGACGAAGACTTCAACCGCTCCGTTATGCAGACCCGCTTCGGACTTATCCGATACATAGTTATCTACGTAAGTCACGGAACTATTCGAATCGGCTACAATCAGAATATGCGGTACAAAGGCAGCTTCAGCGTCATCCGTGAGCAGCACCGCCTGCAGCGGAGTCTCGAGGATGACATTCTTCGGAACGTAGAGGAATACCCCGCCGTTCCATAGTGCTGCATGCAATGCGGCGATGGAGTGCTCTTCAGGCAATACTGCCTTATGCAGATAACGCTGAACAAGGTCTCCATGCTCTCTGACTGCAGTCTGCAAATCGGTGAAAATGACCCCTTGCGCAGCCAGCTCCGGGGCTAGGCGGGCATATACAGCCCCTGAATTCCGTTGAATAATCAGGCTGCCTTCTTCTTGTCCTTCAATTAGCCCGGCAATAGAGGCCGGTGCCTCTTGAAGTGCCGCCAGCGACTGGCTTGGCTTGTATGCCCCATAGTTGTTGATATTCCAGCGGTCAATCCGCGTCTTCTCCAGCTTCGGCAGCTCAAGCTCAGCAGCAAGCTCCAGAGCCTTCAAGCGGCCGTCCTTCAGCCAACCCGGTTCACCGCTGCTCTGCGACTGTGCGCTGAGCTGCTGGGCGTCCACGGGAAGAATGGTTTGCGTCGTCATAAGTGGTTTCCTCCTTCCAGCGTTTCTAAGCTTCTTGTCCTACAGTTTCGTCTTCGATGCCGAGCTCTTCCTTGATCCATTCATAACCTTCTGCTTCCAGTCTCTGTGCCAGCTCAGGACCGCCGGATTTGACAATCCGTCCCTGCATCATGACATGCACATAGTCAGGCTTGATGTAATTAAGCAAACGCTGATAGTGGGTAATAACCAGGAATGCGCGTTCCGGACTGCGCATGGAGTTCACACCGTCAGCAACAATTTTGAGTGCATCTATATCCAGGCCGGAGTCAATTTCGTCAAGGATGACGATCTTGGGGTCCAGCATCATCATTTGCAGAATCTCGTTACGCTTCTTCTCCCCGCCGGAGAAGCCCTCGTTCAGGTAACGGTGCAGGAACTCAGGATTCATATCCAGCTCCTTCATCTTGGCTTCCATCAGCCGGATGAAACGGATTAGAGAGATCTCACTGCCCTCTTCACGGCGGGAGTTAATCGCACTGCGCAGGAAGTCGGAGTTGGTCACTCCGCTGATTTCACTCGGATATTGCATCCCGAGGAACAATCCGGCACGGGCACGTTCGTCCACTGCCATCTCCAGGAGGTCTTCCCCTTCAAGTACAGCGGTGCCTTCTGTGACTTCATACTTAGGGTGTCCCATCAGCGCCGAAGCCAGCGTACTTTTACCCGTACCGTTCGGTCCCATCACGGCGTGAATTTCTCCGCCCTTCATCTGAAGATTGATTCCCTTCAGAATTTCTTTTCCTTCAATCGTCGCTTTCAGTCCCTCAATGACAAATTCTGCTGCCATAATAATTATTCCCTCCATTGATCGATTTGCGAAATCAGAAAGTTGTATTGTCACAGGTTAACCCTGATTACAAGCATTTAGATTTTTTATCACATTGTAATTATTATAAAGTGAATCAGGATGATTATCAATGATTCTCACTAATTTTATTACAAAGGTCCGGTTTTTACAAATGAATTCAGCTCTATTCTTACTTCTGGAGGCAAAGCTCTGGATTCTGGGCCGCTTTTGTCCCCGCCCAGTTCCAGCACAGCAACGATCCGCTCCAGCGGGCGAAGTCCAAGTGCCTTACACCGTTCCCGTTCATACACCCATTCCGGAATGTGGCGGCGTACCCGCCACGCTTCAGATTTGGCCAGAAGCTGAAAATTCTGAACGAGACAGCAGACTGCGGCATAATCCTCCTGCTGCTTATGAGGATCGGCTTCTTCTGTGGCTACAACCAGCAGCAACGGCAGCAGGGCTTGCTCCTCTGCAGAGCTGAGTTGACGGGCAACCTCGCCGCCGGTTACGTAGACGAACCTCCACGGTTCCCTCAGGCCGTCATTCGGTGCCCAGACCGCTTCGTTCAGCAGCTTCTGTACGCTTTGTGGAGCAGGCAGAGTGGAATCTGCAAGCAAGCTGCCCTCCTCACCAATGATAGTCCAGCTTCGCTCAGCCGGCGTTCTTTTCCGCCCCTTCTGTGCCTTGTCAAAATAGCCGATTTCCAGAATTCCGGCAAACCGTTCTCCCTCACGCAAACCAATTTTTTTATATAAAGACTCGCTGAGAATTATGGGATCTGTGTACCACAGCATACCAAGTCCCTGCTCCCAGCCCAGCAGCTGAACGTTCTGCATGATGCTGCAGACCGCGGCATAATTCACATCCCGCTGCTGCTGCGTTTCAGCGGCTTCAGCAATGAAGAGGATGTGGGCCGGCGTATTCATTATTTGCTTCTTCAGAAGAACGGTCATTTTGGAAGGAAGGAGCTTGGCAAGAGTGCTTCCCTTAACCTTCGCGATCATACATTCTGCCAGTTCATCCCGGGACTCGGGGGTTCCGGCATAAAGACAGCGCCAGTGAGGTGTTCCCTCGGCCTCGTATAGACCGGCGGCTTCATTCAGCACAGATACAATAGTTTCCTGCTCAACTGGCATATCGCTGAATCTCCTAATCGTCCGCCGTTCTCTTATGGTTCCGGATACATTCTTCACTCTCATTCCTCCCCAAATATAGCTTTGGCATGAAATTAATTTACCAGTAAACTATATTTTTAAATATGGGGAATGTCAATCCATTATTTTAAACGATAAATCCGTTAAATAATTAGTTTACTAGTGAATAATAATGAATTAGAATAGATTTAGTAAATACAAGTTACAAGAAGGAGTGGCCTGGCCCCATGTATCCAGCCGAAGGACTTAAGCGCCTGTTGTATGACCGTTTTATCCATTTATCCCATTTATCAGAGGAATATATTGCCGCTGAAGAGAATACTTTGGCTGAACTCCTGCAGGAGCACGGGATTACGTTCTCATCAACCAGTCTAACCAGCATTCATGTCCTCGATTGTATCGGCAATAACGAACCGATTAACAGCACTGCAATCGCGGACAAAATGAAGCTGTCCAAGGCGAGCATCACCAAAATCAGCACCAAGCTCCTGCAGGATGGCTGCATCAAGCGAAGCCGGATGAACGACAACAAGAAAGAGGTATACTTCAGCCTTTCCCCTAAAGGCAGACAGCTCTTTGACATCCACGCCAAGATGCATGAGCACCTTGAACAGAAATTTCTCGAGAGCATGAACTCCTTCACCGAGCCGGAGCTGCAGGCTTCCCTGAAATTCGTCCAAACAATAATTGATCATAGTCCAAAATAACCACACTATCAAAAAAATAAAGCCTCCCGCGGGAGGCTTGCCTTCGTCTTCTTCATTCTGGACGCCTGCCTGGCAATCAGCCCAGGAAAGCGCGCAGCATCCACTGGTTCTTCTCCAGATCCGTGCGGATCTTGATGAACAGGTCTGCTGTCGGCTGGTCGCTGATTTCTTCTGCCAGCTCAATGCCTTCTGTCAGTTCTTCAGCCACTGTAGCGAAATCTTCGATCAGCGCCTGAACCATACCGCGGGCATCTTCTTTGCCTGTGGCTTCCTGAATGGTAGCCAGTTCCAGATATTCTTTCATAGTTGCTGCAGGGCTGCCTTTGATGCTCAGCAGGCGCTCAGCCACCTCATCCATTTTGAGTGTAATATCATCGTACAGCTCTTCGAACTTCACATGCAAGGCGAAGAACTGCTCACCCTTCACATACCAGTGATAGTTATGAACTTTCACATACAATACGTTCAAGTTGGCAACCTGACGGTTCAGTACCTGTTCCAATGAAGCAGTGTTCACTTTATTTGATGCTTTAGCCATGAGATGATCCCTTCCTTATCCACTTTAATTTAGCCGGCTGCTTGTCCATTATCCGGCCTTGCAGTTGTCTATTCTTCATTTACCCTTCTGCCTGGAGGGCGAAACAAGCTTGAACCCGGACATGCCCTCATCCCCGCCGCCAGATGCAAGCTTCTGTCCTACCCCGTAGGATGAACCAAGCAGTCGCTGGTTATGCTAAATAATACGGTTCAAAGACAGAATAAAGTCAGCCAAAGGACTGGGAAGTCCCTTGGCTGACTGCACATCGCTATGCGCCTTACATCATTAGCAGCAAGGCCTCTGCACCGGACATGCCTGGAACAATTCCCAGCTTCTCTGCTTCTATGGTTACAGACTCCAGCGGCGCGGCCAACAGCTGAGGAAGCGTGCGCACCCCGACAGCCCTTGCCGCAATAATCTGCCGGTCGCTCAGCACCTCGTTCAGCAGTCCTATATCCAGCGCCCCGCACATGATATATCCTTTGTCTGTACTGATGCTGAGCAGCGTAGTTTTGGGCAGCTTCACCTCAACACCTACCAGGACATGGTTGCCCACCATCATAGGCTCTAACGTTACCATTTGCAGCACCTCCTTCTTTTCACATTCACGTTGTAGGTTATGCTTCCGGCTCAGAGCGCGTGTGGACGATGGTCCTAGTTCATAGAGAAATTGAAGGGCCGGAAGTCCTTATTTCTATGCAAGAGGGTATATAATTTCCGCTTATTTAGTGGTATAGTTTATATACTAATTTAAATTAAAGAAATCGTGACTAACGATTACGCTGGGGGATTAATGGATAAGAAACTACAACACACCGACGGCAATTATCTATTCAATGTCGACATCCTGATTAATGCCCGTACGAACCCGCTTGCGCTGCAGTTCCTGCTTGAAATGTTGAATGCCAGCGACAAAGTCACGGATTTCAACATCAACTCCGGGCTGGAGCTTGGAAGAGCCATTGATCATCTGTTGAAGTCTGCAAAAATGGCTCTGAAGAATGACGCCTTCACACCTGCTCCGGTGAAATTGCCGGAGAAGCCGGCAGACCCTCCGGCAGACAAGCCTGCGGAGAAGCCAGCAGCCAAGAAGCCGGCGGCAGCACCGGTAGAAACTCCTGCTGATGTATTCGGCAAAATCAGGCAGTACATTCAGAATAACCAGCTGGTCCGGCTGCGTGCGAACCGGCACGGCAAGCAGGTGTCCATGCCTTGCCGTATTCTGAACTTTGACGAAACGGCGAATTCGCTGAGTGTATACCATGTGGACGAGAAGCAGGTCTACACCTTCAAGCTTAATGAAATCGATGAATTCCTGTAAGACAAAGAAGCACCTGCTCCAGGTTCCCTGGGGCGGGTGCTTCTTTGTCTTACAGTTATTGTCGAATACAATGCTCCAGCTGTACTTCACTTCTTGCGCGAGAAGGCCTCCAAGGCCAAGCAGAGCCAGCCCGCAATGAAGCATACGCCTCCCAGCGGAGTAATCGCTCCGAGAACTTTGATACCGGAAATACTTAGGATGTACAGGCTGCCCGAGAACAGGATCACCCCGGCAACCATCAGCCGCCCTGCCCAGCGCAGACGGACACTTTCGCCCCATTGCCCTGCGGTAAGCCCGATAAGTATCAAGGCCAGCGCATGGAACATATGATACTGGACACCCGTCTCGTACACCTGCAGATAGTGCTCACTGATTTTTGGCTTCAGGATATGCGATCCAAACGCGCCGATGGCAACAGACAGCATACCCAGCAAGGCTCCCCAGCCTATCAATCTTCGTTGCATGGATACACAACTCCTTCCCTGAGTTGAACTCCTCCTATCTTAACGTATCTGCTCCGCCTTTTGCCAGCCGCATCATTCAGAGCATATATGCCCTGAAGACTTGCATTTAGAGCGGTGTTATGATGAAGTGGTAGTAATAACCTATTATATCCCAAGGAGTGCAGCCCATGGATTATCATTCACCTCCCGAACAAGACACGAATCCGGATTATGTATACCAGGAGAACAAACGCGACTTTAAGCACTCCGGTCCCGGTATCGCTTCGTTCGTAATTGCTCTGCTCACACTGGTCTGCTATGCCATTACCTTAGTGTATGTAGGAGCGCAAGCGTCTTCTCTGATGAATGAGCATAATAAACTGATTGCCGATTCGGCAGAAACGATCATGTATCTGGGTCTGACCATGCTGATCCTTGTCGCAGTGAATATCATCGGGGCGGTTACCGGAATTATCGGTCTGACTCTGCGCAGACGGCGCAAGGTATTTGCTGTCATCGGCACCATCATCAATGCGGGCTTCCTGCTCCTGTTCATGCTTCTGCTATCCGTCGTTCTGGTGAATGCAGGAGCGTCCTAATAACCGTTCTACAGCAAACACAGCATATCCCCTCGAACCGGGACATGCTGTGTTTTGTTGTGAAGCCATATAGCAGTGCTGGACACTTAGATCTCGAACTCTTCGCTTGAGTCGGACAGTCCGCCATTCTGCACTCCAGAGCTGTTGGCTACGGCAAGCACGTATACCTTATATTTGGTGCCTTTCACTATTGGATTACCGTTAATGTCTTTCGCTGCAGCCGCTATCGAGAGATTGCTTCCGTTAGGGACTGCTGATCTATAGTATGAGGATTGCACGCCAAGGGCTTCTGTACTGCCGAAGCTCTGCTTGGAAGGGACGGCGAATACCCGGTATTCGGAGATATTCGACTCACGGGAGGATTTGGTGAAGTTAACCACAACTTTGCCGTTATCCATGCCGTAGGTCACATTCGTCACGGAGGTGACAGGTAGCTTAGCCGATAAGCTAATAGCTGCCGTTCCCTCCGACAATACGTTAGCTCCCTGGTAGCTGCCGTTTCTGACAGTCAAGACATATACTCTGTAGCTGATTTCCGGCTTGATGGCCGTGCCGCGGACGTCTTTGGCTGAGGCATCAAGCACCTGATTGGTGCTGTCCCCGGATGTACCTGCGGTAGTATAATTCCCCGCATTGTTCGCATCCGACAAGCTGAAGCTGTTGTAGTAGTTCGTTGGCACCACCAGAATCCGGTAATGGCTGATGTAGGATTCATCTCCGGCATGATTGAACGATACTCTCAGATCACGGCCGTCTCCATAATCGTTCACATCACTCACACTTAGATTCGATATGGCACTGAGGCCGGAGGTATTCACCAGCGTAATCGCCGGAGAAGCAGCAGATAGCACATTCGAGCCCGAATTGTTCCAGTTACCTGCCGCGAGCACATACACTTTGTAGCTGGTTCCATTCCTGATCAGGGATCCGCGCACATCTCTGCTGGAGGAGCTCAGAATCTGTTCGGTATACGTTCCTGATGTGTTTACCGCCGTATAATTGGCACTGGATACGTTATTTGCATCATTTAAGCTGAAGCTGCTGTAATAGTTCACAGGCACAACCAGAATGCGGTACTGACTGATATTGGTCTCGTCTGAAGCATGGTTAAAGGTAACCTTCAAATCCCGCCCGTCATTATAATCGTTCACATCGGTCACATTCAGGTTGGATACCCCTGCATTGGCGAGTGTAAGGGCCGTCGAAGCAGGTGACAGCACATTATTCGCTGCATTGCTGCTGTCAACCGCCAGTACATATATCCGGTAGCTGACACCCGTCTTGATCAGCGCTCCATCTGTATCTCTGGAGCCTGAGGTGAGGTTCATACTGATATTGTTGCCCGTCTTGTTGAGCTGCGTGTAATTGCTGCTGGAGACCGCATTAGCTCTGCCCAGATCAAACACCTGGGTATTCGACGCTTTGACTACGAAGATCCGGTAAGAGCTTATCTTGCTCTCATCGGCCAGCTTATTGAAGCTGACGGAGAGATCGCGGCCGTCCCCGTAATCACTGGTATCTGTTGCCTGGACGGTGCCCAGTGCCGGAACTGCCTTGTTCTGCAATGTAATAACGGCAGATGCACTGGAGAGGGCACTGGTATTATTGCCTTTGCCGACTGTTACTACATATACGCTATATCCCTGATTATTCTTAATCAGGTCACCATCGATCGTTCTGGCGGCAGCGTTCAGCTTCACAACAGGATTGGCTCCTGTTACCAGAGCAACGGAGTAGTTATTGGAACCTACTGCCAGTGCAGACGACAGGTTCAGTGAAGTACCAGTCTTGGCGACAAGCACGCGGTATTGATCCACCAGCGATTCGTCGGCCGCACGGTTGAAGCTGACCTGCAGATCCCGGCCGTCTCCATAATCGCCGATATCCTGGGCGGTTACCCCCGATACCGGAGCCGCATTCCCGCCTACCGGAACCGGAGTGGTGATCGTTACAATCTGCGCAGCCGGATTCCAGCCGACCTCGCGGCCGAGCGCTTCACTGACGAACCGGGTAGGCACCATTGTGCGGCCCTTCAGATTCTGGCCCGGCACATCCAGGCTGACTGCCTTATTGTTGATAGTTGCGATCTTGGAGCCAATCTTCAGTACAATCGTTGTATCATTCTGGGAAGCAGTTACTGTCTGTGTCTTCTGATTCCACTTGATGTCGGCATTGAAGGCTTCAAAGATAGCCCGCAGCGGTACCATGGTCCGTCCGTTCACCATTACCGGCGGCTGATCGGTGGACAAGGTCACTCCATCAATAATAACTCTGATGGGTTTGGCTGCTGCCTGGGCAGGGGCCTGAAACAACATCGGGAACACCAATAATCCTGCTACAATCGAAATCCATAACTTTTTCACAAGCTCACCCTCCCGGATAGGAAACATCTCTCATTTTTCTATCTCTTTGACGCAAGCTGGGCAGAAAAAGTTTCTCTCAAATCCGGTTACAAAAAAATAACTTTTAGAGCCGGTTCCAAAGACAGCAAAAAGACTGCAACAGGAGGGTACCTATGAGGTATTCCGCCATTGCAGTCCTGGTTCCGGGTACTCTGCCGAATCAGTCCGCTTTGGTCAGACTGGACAATACCCGCTGAATCACGACAGGATCTTTTCCGACTATTTTTTCCACATAAGTAAATACTACAGGTTCATCCATCTCAAGCCCTTCCGGCGCCTCCTCTGTACCTGCACCGAGTTCAAAGGCCGTCGGCCCTTCTTCTGTCACAATCTCCACGGAATGGGTATCTATCTGCCCGACATAAGTGCCTGAGCCTTGAATCTTCTCTGACTCTGCGGCTGCGGAAGGACTAGACTTAAGCACCGGACTGGCGAGAGGTACCGCCGCCGTCTGTACAGGGATGACCGAAGAGCCTGCTGAGGACGATTCTCCGGGGGCTTCCGCCGGGCTGTTCCCGCCACAAGCCGTCAAGGTGAGCATCAATGCAGCGATTGCTGTCATAGCGGGTAGCGTACGCTCTAGTCTCATGATGTATGCCTCCTCTGCTTAGTTGTGTGCTGCTTACCTTACCTAAAGATTACCCAGCAAGCCGGGTAGTGTAAACTTGCCGTTACGGGCTGGGCATCAGCCGTACGCACAGAAGCGCCGGACTAATACAATAGATGAAGAGCCTTATTCAGCATTTGAAGGAGTGGTATCCTTGAGAATCGATATCGGCTGCGGCCCCGGCAAAGAGTCCGGGTGTCTGGGAATCGACCGCACACAGTACCCCGGGGTGGATATCGTCTGCGATATTTGCGAAGGAATCCCCCTGCCCGACAATACGGCCGAATTCGTAATGGCCAGCCGGGTCATGCCTTATGTGAACGATCTGTTTACAGCGATGTCAGAGATTTATAGAATAAGCACGCACCAAGCGGTTGTGTGTATTCTCTCACCCTATGCCCATAGCTTCCCGCATGCCTCCAATCCTATGTTTAAGCAAAAGTTCGATGAGTATACCCCCCGTTATTTCACCGGAAGTTTCTTCCAGCCCCATCAGAGCCCGCTGTGCCCGGAGATCCCGGATTATCCTGTGCCGCTGCCGCCGTTTGACTTCAGACTGCTGCGGATGGAGCTGTTCTATCAATATCCTTATGACGACAATCTGTATGATACGGAGGAGCTGGAGGTGCTGAAGACGCTGCAGTCCAATGTCATTCACGAAATTATGTACCACTTCGCCGTCATTAAGCGGGAGATTACCGATGAGGAACTGGAGGCGATGAGCCGGAAGGTACTGCCTGAACCACAGTCGCTGCTAGAACGCCGGCTTCGGCTGCAGAACAGGAAATATATGTTGTAAACTTTTGGGATGGACATACAAGATTGCTCAAAACTGGACATAGGCTAATACAACACAAGCAAGATCGCATATCGGCTTCCCGCAGGAGCCGGTCTGCTTTTTTTTTGAAAATAGAAGAATTTATTTGTTTCACATGATAACTTATCCTTCTATTTCTCGCTGAAACGGTACCGTCCTTTACAAGGACGGCAAAGCCGTTTCCACTTGCTGTCTGAGCTTCTATTCAAAAGGAGGTGAAAATTATTCCTCTAGTCGTTCGGTCTACGGTTAACGCAACTGGCGCCATCACTTTTACAGGCAACACACTTGGACTTAGCCGCTCTGATGTTGTCGGTGTACCGGGTACACAGGACAGTATCGGAGGCTTCTCTACGATCAATACTGCTTCTGTATTCGGCACTTACCCTGCCGGCACTACCAGTTTATATCAGAGCAACAGTTCAGCAGCAGTTCTAGTACTCCCTGCCGGAAGCACGGTTCTGTATGCCGAGCTGATCTGGGGCGGTTCCTATGTTAACGGCAACGTCAATCTCACTACGGCAATCAACAACCCTGTATCCTTTACTACACCGCTCGGGAACACGGTCAGCGTCACCCCCGATTCAGCCACAGCCAATTCGGTGGATCTGGGTGGCGGGGCACTCGCGTATGTCCGTTCCGCCAATGTCACCAGCACCATTCAAGCCTCCGGTGCCGGAACCTATGTCACTGGCGGTGTAGTCGGGACTATTGTTATTCCTGGTGATTCCACTGCCAACCATGCGGGCTGGACACTTGCCGTCATCTACCAGAATCCGTCGCTGCCCTTCCGCAACATGTCTCTGCGTGCAGGTGCGGTCCTTGTCCAAGCCTCCTCGGCGCCGGTGGTCACCACCATTACCGGCTTCGCCACACCAGTCACCGGTGCGCTGGGCGGACGTATCCAGTTCAGCGCCCAGGAAGGAGATGCCAACCGATCAGGCGACCAGGCGCTTTTCGGCCCTACCTCCGCCACCCAGGTCGCCCTGTCCGGGCCTAATAACTTTGCCAATAACTTCTTCGCCTCGCAGATTAACAATGATACCGGCAATCTGAATACGACCGGCACGTTCGGCACCCGCAACCAGACTAACGGCAGTCCGGGCTCCAACATTGTCGGGGGGCGGCAGGGCTGGGATATCACGAATGTGGATGTATCCGCGCGTCTGGTCAATAACCAGTCCTCCGCACTCCTGACCTTGACTACTTCAGGCGATGCTTATGTCGTTAACGCCAACGGGCTGCAAATTGACATCAATGCTCCCAAGATCTCCTTGGCCAAAAGCGCAAATGTCGCCGGTACCATCGTTGGCGATCTGGTCACCTACACCGTAACGGTCAACAATACCGGTACGGCAAGTGCAGCCAGTGTTGTATTGTCAGATACTTTACCGGCAGGTCTTACTTTTGTCGCAGGAAGCGTGGTGGTTGCCGGTGTTTCCAGGCCGACTTATGATATAACCTCCGGCATCCCGCTGGGATCACTGGCCCTTGGCACTTCTATAACGGTTACCTATCAAGCCAGGGTGACTTCCTTGCCGAATCCGCAGTTCGTCCCCAACACAGCCACCGCCGCCTTCACCTTCCAGAGTGTGGCCGGAGGCCCGATTGTGAGCGGAGTTATTCCATCCAATACACAATCGCTGCCGGTATATTCTCCGGTTCTCGGCATTGTCAAAAGCGCCAATACTTCCAACGCAACCGTCGGAGACCAGATTCTCTACACCCTGCAAATCTCCAATACCGGCAATATCGGCGCCACGACTACGCTCACAGATAACATTCCTGCCGGCAGCTCCTATATTCCGGGAAGCTTCACGGTAAACGGTACGCCCGTGGCGGGTAATCCTGCCGCCGGGATCGCCATCGGCACCATCGCAGCAGGAGGAAGCTCGACCGTCCAGTTCCGCGTGCTGGTGAACAGCCTGCCCTCTCCTCCGCAGCTCGTTGACCAGGCTACAGCCGCCTATACCTTCCTGGTTCCGGACGGGCGGACCGTGAACGGTACGGCAGCCTCCAATACGCTCACCATACCGGTTCGACTGCCGAATGTCGCACTTGTCAAAAGCGCCAGCTTCCCGGATGTCGCCGTAGGCGATACCCTGCAATATACGTCTGTGGTTACTAATAACGGAATTGTCGCCATCACGAATGTTGTGCTCTCTGATCCGATACCTGCAGGCAGCACTCTAGTGCCTGGAAGTGTGGTGGTGGCGGGAACCGCGCGGCCAGCCGCTGATCCGGCTTCGGGGATATCTGTCGGCACCATTGCGCCAGGGACCAGCGTAACAGTAACCTTCCAGGTGAGTGTCAACTCTGTGCCGGGAAGCGGCCAGCTCGCTAACCAGTCATCGGCCTCTTACAGCTCGGGGTCCTTCAACGCCATCACACAGTCCAACACAACCTTGACTCCCGTATACCAGCCCGTGATCGGTATTACCAAAAGCGCAAGCCCCGGCAGCGCCACGGTTGGGGGAAATGTGCTGTATACCCTGCAAGTCCAAAATACCGGCAATCTCGCAGCAACGGTAACCTTAACTGACACGATTCCTGCCGGGTCTGCCTTCGTCGCCGGAAGCGTCACAGTGAACGGCGTGGTCCGTCCATCAGATTCTCCCGTAAGCGGAATTCCGCTCGGGTCCGTAGCACCGGGAGCCGGCTTGACCGTAACCTTCCTCACCACTGTTCAATCCCTGCCGTCTCCGGCAACCTTGACGGACCAGGGCAGCAGCAGTTACACCTATCAGTTGCCCAGCGGACGCTCTCTGTCCGGCGGAAGTGTATCTAATACAGTGACTATTCCAGTCTCTGCCCCGAACATCACGATTCTCAAAAATGCCAATCTCACCTCTGTGGCTGTAGGCGAATATCTTACTTACACCGTCTCCGTATCCAACCCCAGCGGTGTAGCTGTTAACAATGTAGTGCTATCTGATCCGGCTCCGGCAGGCAGTGCCTTTGTAGCGGGGACTGTCACGGTGAACGGGACGGCCGTACCCTCTGCCAATCCAAATGCCGGGATTGCTCTCGGTACACTTGCTGCGGGCGCAACAAGCATCGTTGTCTTCCAGGTTAATGCGACCTCTATTCCAAGCCCGCCACAACTGAGCAACCGGGCCAGCGCCTCATTTACGGCCGGCTCATTCAGCGGAACGGCCCTATCCAATACAGTGTCTACCCCGGTCTTCATTCCAGTCATTGGACTTGTCAAAAGCGTAGGCCCTGCGCAGGCCTCTGTAGGCAGTCTGCTCTCCTTCTCCATCCTGGCCAGCAACACCGGCAATATCGCGGCCATGCTGAATCTGACTGATGCCCTGCCGCCGCAGACGGTATTCGAGACCAACAGCGTAAGTATAGGCGGGACGCCGCTGCCTGGGTATAGCCCATTAACGGGCATTCCGGTGGGGCCGCTTGCTCCCGGAGACAGCGTCGTAGTCAGCTTCCTTGTTACGGTTACTGCGCTCCCCCCGAACCAGCAGCTGCCCAATACCGCAGCGGCCTCCTACACGTTCACCCTGCCGGATGGGCGTCAGCTTGGCAGTAACACCGTGTCGAACACCCTTACCGTACCCGTCTCGGCACCAAATGTCAGTGTGGTCAAAAGCGTCAATGCCATTGATGCCGTCACCGGTGATATCCTCACCTTCACCTCCGTGCTGACGAATACCAGTATTGCCTCTGTCAGCAACATCATTCTCAGCGATCCCTTGCCAGAGAATGCAGCGTTCCTTCCCGGAACCGTAATTGTCGGCGGCGTCTCCCAGCCGTTGGCAGTTCCGTCCGCCGGCATCCCAATCGGCAGCCTGGGGCCTGGAGCCTCCGTTGCCGTCACATTCGAGGTGAGAATAACCATGCCGATTCCTTCACAGGTCAATAACCAGTCGACCGTCAGCTTCACCTCCGGGGTCTTCTCCGGCTCTTCATCGTCCAATGTTACCACCACACCGGTCACACAGCCGCAGATCTCGCTTGTCAAAAGCGCCAGTGACCTGAACGCCACAGTTGGCGATACGGTCATTTATACCGTTGTGGTCAGCAATACCGGTAACCTGGCCGCCAATGTTACCTTAACCGACAATATCCCGGCTGGTACTACCTTTGACCCTAACAGCGTCATTGTCGGCGGTTTTCCTCAGCCGGGGGCTGCACCGGATACCGGAATTACTGTCGGAACTGTCGCTCCCGGGGCAAGTGTACCGGTCAGCTTCACGGTCTTCATCGTGTCCCTGCCGTCCCCGCAGCAGCTGGTCAATCAGGCAGCTTCTACCTATACCTTCACACCGCCTGACGGCCGGCTGCTCAGCGGCAGCGCCGTCTCCAATACTGTAACCATCGCCGTCTCTGCCCCCAACCTGTCGGTGGTCAAGAGCACCGCTTCCACTTCAGTAGCAATCGGTGACACCATTGCCTATTCCGTCGATATCACGAATAACGGGGCAGACCCGGTAAACAATGTGATCCTCAGCGATCCAACACCGGATGGAGCCACTTTTGTGCCCGGCAGCGTGTCCGTGAACGGGGTTCCTTTCCCTAATGCCCATCCGGCATCAGGGATTCCAGTCAGTACGCTTGCCTCTGGTGCCTCAGCCGTTGTCTCTTACAGTGTCACCGTCGCCTCCGTACCCGCAGATGCCTCCATTGATAATGAGGCGAGTGTCACTTATACCTCAGGTGTCTTCGCCGGCTCAACCTTCTCCAACCCTGTGGCGGTCCCCGTCTTCCAGCCGGAGATCGCAGCAGCCAAAGCTGCAAATACCACCAATGCCACAGTCGGGGATACCGTGACCTACACCATCAACATCAGCAATACGGGCAACTATGGAGCCAGCCTGACGGTCACGGACAATATTCCGGCCGGTACTACCTTTGTGACCAACAGCGTTCTGATTAACGGCCAGCCTCTGCCGCAGGCCGATCCTTCCACCGGAATCGCCGCAGGTACCATCGCTCCGGGAGCGACTGTAGCTGTCACATTCTCGGTGGTCATCACTTCATTGCCATCGCCGCAGGTTCTGGTCAACCAGGGAACCGTGGCTTCCAGCTTCACCTTGCCGGACGGAAGAACCCTGGGAGGCTCTTCCCTCACGAATACCGTGACCCTGCCGGTCTCGAACCCGAACCTGGCTGTCGTCAAAACTACGGCAACCACCGCAACCAATATCGGAGACACCATCACGTATTCCGTAACCTTAACCAACAACGGTATTGCGACAGTCAATAATGTGGTATTCACGGATGCTCTGCCTGCCGGGACCGCCTTCGTTCCGGGCAGCGTGCTCGTGGATGGCGTGGCACGCCCTGCGGCTTCACCGGCTACGGGGGTGACCATAGGCAGTATCGCTCCCGGGGCTTCCGTCACAGTGGCCTTCAACGTGACGGTTACAGCACTGCCTCCTTCCGGGTTACTGAACAATCAGTCCTCAGCCAGCTTCACTTCCGGCGCCCTGTCCAGTGCGGCCTTCTCCAATATTGTGACCACTCCGGTATTCCAGCCGATCATCGCTGCAGCCAAGAGCTCCAGCGCTCAAAATGCAACGGTAGGCGACACCATTGTGTATACCGTCAATGTAAGCAATTCAGGCAACTATGCGGCCTCAGCCACGCTGACCGATACGATTCCGGCAGGTACAACTCTGGTTCCGAACAGTGTGCTGATTAACGGCTTTCCTTCTCCGGGTGCTGATCCTGCTACCGGAATCACCCTGGGCAGTATTGCAGCCGGCGCAGCGCTGACCGTAGTGTTCTCCGTAGTGATCGACACGCTGCCGGCCAGCCAGCAGCTTAGCAATCAGGCCATCCTCGCCTTCAACTATACGCTGCCGGATGGACGCGTCTTCAACCAGTCCGCCAGCTCGAACATCAATCTGATTCCGGTATCATCGCCGGATGTTCTTGTAGCCAAGAGCACTACTGTAATTGATGCAGTCCCGGGGGATACCGTTGCGTACAGTATTGCAGTCACCAATAACGGCATTGCACCGGTTAATAATGCCGTGCTGAGTGATCCCATTCCGGCCGGCTCTTCCTTTGTGGCCGGCAGCGTAGTCGTGGACGGCACTCCGCTGCCGGGGGGCAATCCGGCAAACGGGATTTCGCTCGGAACCATAGCTCCGGGAGCTACCGTTCTGGTTACCTTCAACATCCTGGTCAATACACTGCCCAATCCGGCCACACTAAGCAATCTGGCTTCCGTCAGTTTCACCTCCGGCGCATTCTCAGGTGCCTCTTATTCCAATACGCTGGTCACTCCGGTATTCCAGCCGGTTATCGGCATTCTGAAGGCTGCCGATACCACGAATGCGACGGTGGGAGATACCGTCACCTATTCACTCAGCGTCACCAATACAGGCAATCTTGCGGCTGTCGTCACCTTAACAGACTCCATCCCTGCAGGAGCTGTATTCATTCCGAACAGCGTACTGGTTAACGGCCAGCCCGTTCCCGGCGCTGATCCGACTACCGGAATCAACCTGGGTACAGTTCCAGCGGGCGCTACTGTTACCATGCTCGTCACCCTGCAGGTTACGCTGGCTTCCCTGCCTTCACCGCAGCAGCTGGTGAACCAGGCCGCCGCAGCCTTCACCTTCACGCCACCGGATGGCCGCTCGCTCTCCGGATCTGCCGTATCGAATACGCTGGTCATCCCCGTCTCTTCACCGGACGTAACCGCAGTTAAGAGCACTCCGGCTGTCGATGCGGTTGTCGGTGATATCATCACTTATACGATTGCCGTCACCAACAACGGCATTGTTCCCGTCAACAACGTGGTCCTCGTTGACCCGATCCCGGCCGGCAGCCAGTTCGTTGCAGGCAGCGTAACTGTAGACGGCACTCCGCGTCCCGGAGCAAATCCGGGCACCGGTATCCTGATCGGAACGATCGCACCGGGAGCAACCTCAACGGTAACCTTCCAGGTTCAGGTCATCGTCATATGACAGACGGCTCAGGGCTTCAGCCTGTCGTAAGTAATCAGTCCATGGTTCTATACAGCTCGGCAGAGGGCACGGACTCGGTTACCTATTCCAATACCGTCAATACGCTTGTCGTGGGTCCGGTATTATCGCTGCAAAAGCAAGCAGACCGTCAGATCGCCTCCCTGGGGGAGACACTCGTCTATACAGTGACCGCCAGGAACAGCGGCAATACCGGGGCGGTTGTCACCATCACGGATGTGCTTCCCCCGGGTGTCTCGTTCGTTGCCAATAGTGTGCTTAGAGACGGTGTCCCCCTTCCGGGGATCACTCCGTCTTCCGGCATTCCCCTTGGCATTCTCGCCCCCCATTCGGGGGTCAGCATCGCCTTCCAGGTCATTGTCATCTCGCTTCCGCCTTCACTCGCGCTGCATAACAGAGCGGTTGGCACGTATTCCTTCAATACACCTGAAGGCAGAGCGGTGAACGGGGAGATCCGCTCCAACCCTGTTAGTGTCTCCCTGCTGTCCTACCAGTTGTCTTCCCTGCTCTCAGCCAGCACCCCCACGACCTTCATTGGGGATGTCGTCACCTACACCCTTCAGCTCAGGAATGAAGGCACCCTGCCGCTGACCACAGTCATTGCTATGCTTCCCGTTCCGGAAGGCACCTCCTTCCTTCCCGGAAGTGTTATCGCTGGCGGGATTTATCAGCCTGAGGCCGACCCGGCTTCAGGCATCGGACTGGGTTCGCTCCCTGCAGGAGCAGCCTCCGAGGTCTCCTACCGTGTCCGGGTGACCTTGAATCCTCCAGGATCAGCGATTCTTGCGAACGCGCAGATCTCTTATCAGGCTAATGACAACCGAACCTCCACCACAAGCAATACGGTTCAGATTACGGTCATCCAGCCCGGATTATCGGTAAGGCTGAAGGTTGATCTCTACAGCGCAGCGCCCGGTGACAACTTACGGTACGAGTTCATTGTGAATAACAGCGGCAATCTGGCTGTGAACGCGCTGCTCACGGACGCCGTTCCGCCAGACGTACTGTTTGTCTGGGACAGCGTCCGTGTGGACGGGATTCCCCAGAAGGGCCTCCGCCCCGGGGACAGAATCCCGCTGGGCACTTTACGGGCAGGCGCTGTTGCTGTGGTTGATTTTCTCGTATCCATTCCGGGTGCCACCGATATCCGCCAGACTCCGGCTATTCAGAATCAGGGAGTGGTCCAGTATACATTCTCCCTGCCGGACGGGCGCAATGTCGGGCAGGTCTCCCGCTCAAATGCGGTGACCACGTTGCTGTTCACGCCCATCATTTCTATTCAGATTCAGGGTGAGCCGCCCGTTATTGAGCCTGGAGGCATCGCTGAATTCAACATTCAAGTGTCCAACAGCGGGAATTATCCGGCTGAAGTCTCAGTGATCCGGATTGTACCGCAGGGTACCGTCATTGATCCTGATATCGTTACGATAAGCGCCACTGTAATACCCGGTACACCGTACAGCGGAACAGTTGCTCTGGGAACGCTGCAAGCCGGGCAGACGGTCACACTCACTTATTTTGTCAAAATAAATACGGATTATATGGGCAAGGATCTTCAAGGCTCTGCGGCTGCCCTGTATGTGTTCACCATCGATGGACGACGGTACTCTGGCGAAGCCCGTTCCAACACCTACAAGTTGCTGATGGAAGAAATCAGTGAATAATACAGCTCACATATCCACCATCTCCCTGAATATACTTTAGTTACAACCTGCTGCATTTGTCTCAGTCTCAATAGTGACAATACCGAATAATACAGTCCATGGGAGGTGGTCATCCTTGTCCCAGCCGTCCGGTCCATACGCTTTTGTCGTCTCCAAAGAAGACTGGTCCCTTCACCGCAAAGGCCATCAGGATCAGGAGCGTCACCAGCAAAAGGTCAGAGAAGCCATCAAGGGCAATCTGCCCGATCTGGTTACTGAAGAGAACATTATTTTGTCGGGCGGCAAGCAGATTGTGAAGGTGCCGATCCGCAGTCTGGATGAATACCGGATTATCTATAATTTTCGCAAGCAGAAGCATGTCGGACAGGGAGACGGCGAGAGCCAGGTAGGCGATGTCCTCGGGCGTGATTCCCAGTCGGCCCAGCCGGGCAAAGGGGATAAAGCGGGCGATCAGCCGGGAGCGGATACCGTTGAGGCCGAGGTCGATCTCGAGGATCTGGAGGATATTCTGTTCCAGGACATGGAGCTGCCCCATCTGAAGCCGAAGGATAAGGAAGAGATTGAAGTCAAATCGATTGTCTTCAATGATATCCGCAAAAAGGGCATGATGTCGAACATCGACAAGAAACGAACGTTACTTGAGAATCTGCGGCGCAATGCCAGCAGCGGCAACCCTGGAATACACAGCATCAGCCCCGATGATCTGCGTTACAAGACCTGGGATGACATCACGGTCCCTCACTCGAATGCCGTGATTATTGCCATGATGGACACCTCGGGCTCGATGGGTACTTTTGAAAAATACTGCGCCCGCAGCTTCTTCTTCTGGATGACCCGCTTCCTGCGCCGCCAGTATGAGAAGGTGGATATCGTATTCTTGGCCCATCATACGGAAGCTAAGGAGGTCAGCGAGCATGACTTCTTCACCCGGGGCGAGAGCGGGGGGACGATCTGCTCCTCGGCGTACCAGAAAGCACTGGAGATTATCGACAGCCGCTATCCGCCTGCCCAATACAACATCTACCCCTTCCATTTCTCGGATGGCGACAACCTGACCTCCGACAATGAACGCTGTGTCAAGCTGATCGGCGAGCTGCTGAAGCGCAGCAATATGTTCGGCTACGGTGAGGTGAACCAGTACAACCGCAGCAGCACTCTGATGTCCGCCTACCGCCACCTGAAGCAGGAGCAGTTCATGCATTATGTAATTAAGGATAAGAAGGAAGTCTATCAGGCGCTGAAAGTTTTTTTCGGCAAAAAGGTTACTGAAGCTTAAGCAGCCTGACATTAGACTTGTCAGCCCGGGCCACCCCGGGCTATGCGCATTTTTGTTGTGAGTTCCCGCCCCGCCCTGCCGCTTCTTGCGGTGTGCGGGGTTTTTGTGCGGTTTTTTTGTGCTGGCTTGGAACTTGCGCCGCATAAGTCTGTTGACTATTATATCGTCAGCCGATATAATAACTATATCGGTTGACGATATAACGACAGATGGTATACCGTCAGATGCTATAACGCCGAAGGATACAAAGGAAATGACCTGGTCTGTGGAATGAGACCCAAAGATGCAAGATAAGGAAGGTGATGGCATTGTCCGGCAACAATGAATACGGGGCGCTGACCGAAGGCGTCTATTATATCCTCTTGTCCCTGCTCACCCCGATGCACGGCTACGGCATTATGCAGAATGTGAAGCTGCTGAGCAATCAGCGTGTAGAGCTGGGGGCAGGCACGTTATACGGAGCGTTAAGCACGCTGGTGGAACGGGGCTGGATCAAGCTGCTGGCCGGTGGAGAAGATTCACGCAAGAAGGAATATCAGATTACGGAGCTTGGCAAATCGATAGTCCAGAGTGAAATGACAAGGCTTGACGAGTTGCTCACAAATGGAAGAAAGCTACTGGGAGGCGAAGTGTAATGAGTCAGGTGGTACGCAAATTTTTCATGGATTTCGAGAAGGAAGAAGCGTGGCTGAATGAGATGTCTGCCAAGGGATGGGCACTGGTGGAGCATTCTTGGGCCCGTTATGTGTTCGAGGAGAGCGCCAAGGGGGAGTATATTTACCGGATTGAGCTGCTGGAGAAGGACCCTAAGGAGGCGGCAGGCTACTTGCTATTCATGGAGGAGACCGGGGCCGAGCGTGTGCCGTCCGGGCCTCCTACCAAGGCCAATCGTGCATTTATGAACCAGCGCTGGGTGTTCTTCAGAAGGAAGGCCTCGGAAGGCCCCTTCCAGATCTATACCGATGCGGATTCCAAAATCAAACACTATCAGCGAATCTATAAAGTCTATCTGTCCCTTGCGTTCCTTGAGCTGATCATCGGCTCCTTCAATATCATGCTGATTATGCTGAATACTTCCTCTAACATCTACAAAATCAACCTCATCGTGGGAGTGTCCGTTATCATTCTGGGCCTGTTCTTCGTGTGGCTCAGTTTGCCGGTCCGCCGCAAGATCGCGCGGCTGCAGCAGGAGAAGCTGATCCGAGAGTGAGGGGTTACTTGATGGCAGCTAACAAGTGGAATAGTGCTGCTTATTTCTTCAACTTCTTACGATTATAGGTAAACAAGTGGAAAAACAGCATCTGCTAGGGCCGGTTTTGCTCCGAGTGGGCGCTATGCAAACATTTAAGTGTTGTTTTTCCAACTCTTGCCGGAATATCGTAGATCCGTTCGATAACAAATGCCCAAGATCCACCTATACCCCCATTGCGGCAAGCAGAGCAGTTTTTCGCATACATTCGGCGAAGCGCCTACCCTGAGTAAATTGTGTTCGGTTTTTCGCATACACATACATCCGTACCTTACGCGCTCATGCACATCCTCCTCCACCTATGCCAAAATTAAAGGGCTATCCCAAGCAGTCATTTCATGACTTTGGGACAGCCCTCATTCCAATATTTCTTCGCTTCGTTAGACTGATGCCTGCTCCGCTTACTGCACCTTCTCGCGGTCCTTGCCCTTATCGGATTCCCCGGCGTTCTTGTTCGCGGCCTCGCGGTCCTGCATCATCTCGTCTACTGACTTCACCTTGAGGCGGGCGGCGCCTTCGTTGCCGGCATTTGTGGGGATCAGATCACCAGAAGCTAGGCGTTCCTTCGCTTCTGCAATGGCTGCGCTGTACTGTGGCAGCCACTGTTCTCCGGCCACCAGCATCTCGTCAACCATCTGCCAGATCTCCTTCGGATTGCAGACGGCACCGACCAGCGGGTCCATCATGAACGCCTGACGCAGCAGCTTGTCGTCACCATGCACTGCCGCCTCCACCGCCAGGCGCTGCACGGAGATACTCACGTTGCAGACTGCCGCCAAGCCGAGCGGCAGGTCGCCAACCAGCGGCATTGAGATGCCGTTGCGGTCCACATAGCCCGGCGCCTCAATAATAGCATCATCCGGCAAATTGGTGATCACGCCGTTATTCACCATATTGAAATGGCCTCTGTACACGCGTCCTGTCTCCAGTCCTTCAATAATGAACGAGCCATGCTCCTCGCCGCGCTTCTCCGGGATATACTCCATCGCCGGGTCCTTCATCCAGTTCGGAAAGTCTGTCTCGAACCAGTTGCGGCCTTCGGTACAGATCCGCAGGTAGCCGCCCGTCTCGCCGTTAATCCATACCCCCATATCGATCCAGTCCATGATCTCCTCGGGGCGCTTGCGGTACCACGGAACGTATTCGCTTAAATGGCCGTTCGACTCTGTACTGTAATAGCCGAAGCGGCGGAGCATATCAATCCGCACCTTCTCCGTGCGGCTGTAATCAGGATGTTGCTCGAAGGCTTCCAGAAGACCAGCTGTCAGATCCTTGCCTTCATGCTTCGCGGAGATATACCAGGTCTGGTGATTGATCCCGGCACAGATAATGTCCACCTGCGACTTCTCCAGACCATACACCTGGGCGATCTGCTGATGTCCATGCTGTACGCCATGGCAGAGCCCGATGGTCCGCACACCGCCGTATTTATTACAGGCCCAGGTCAGCATAGCCATCGGATTCGAGTAGTTCAGCAGCAATACATCCGGCGCAGCTGTCTCACGGATATCACGGC
This sequence comes from Paenibacillus sp. FSL R7-269, assembly GCF_000517865.1. Taxonomy (NCBI): domain Bacteria; kingdom Bacillati; phylum Bacillota; class Bacilli; order Caryophanales; family Paenibacillaceae; genus Paenibacillus; species Paenibacillus sp. FSL R7-269. Next base: position 46,066 of record NZ_ASPS01000015.1, on the reverse strand, counting down.
AGATCTCCAGCATCTCCGCAATCCCGCGCTGCCCGTACATAATCCCGCCTGCGCACAGCGTATCTCCAACACACTGATCCACGCCATACTTCAGCGGAATATCCACATCGGTAGCGAAGGCCTCAAGCCCCCCCATACGAATAGTACAAAATACGTACTTGGCTCCCCTGAGCGCTTCCCTGCGGTCCGTGGTGGAAGAGATAGTGATATCCAGACCATTCTCCTTAATATCCCGCTGGCACAGCTCGGTGACCATGTCCAGGTTATGGCTGTTTATATCCATGAAGGAAACTTCGATATTACGGAATTCCGGCACAGTCAGCAGATCGCGCAGCAGTCCGCGGGTGAAACCGATACTGCCTGCCCCGATAAAGGTTACTTTAAAAGACATAATAATCATCCTCCGGCAATGAATTATTGACTCCTGTCCATTGTAGCAAGGAGGCTGCCGGAAGCGTAACCAATATCATGACCATTTTGCAGATAACCTGTCAACAATCCTAACCTTATGTGCAGAAGGACAATCACGGCATGGACACCTAGCTATTCTTCACTCCAGTAATGGCGTTCGATAGAGTTGCGGTATTCGATAGGAGTACAGCCTGAATATTTCTTGAATAGCAGATGAAAATATTGCCTGCTGCTGATCCCCACATAGTCGGCAATCTCCGCTACCGGAATCTCGCCCTGTCCCAGCAGCATCCGGGCTTTCTCCATACGCAGCTGGTTCAGGTAGTCAGTCAGGGTCTGCCCTGTGTGCGTCCGGAAGATGCGGTGCAGATAGCCCGGGTGAACATTCACAGAGAGCGCGACTTCCTTAACCTGGAGGCTCCGGTCATAATTCTGATGCAGGAACTCGATGGCCCGCCGCACATAGAGCTGTGAGGGCTGCTGGCTGGCCGGAAGCGATTCCCCCCGCAGTCTGGCGAGCCGCAGCAGCAGCTCCACGAAGAGCAGATGCACCATACTACTCCCCTTCCGCCCGCGTTGATCCAGCTCCAGCACCAGCGCTTTTAGCACATGGAAAACCTCCTCCTGATCGGACAACACCAGACTGTCGAACGGATGCCGCAGCAGCTCTGCAAGCATTTCCTCCTCCCGGGCCAAGCTGCCAATGGAAGGAACTACGCCCTCATATTCGGTAAAAGCAAATTCCACATTCAGCATCCGGCAAGAGGAGCCCTCGTCCACGATCAACCGGTGCGGCACCTCCGCATCCAGCAGAATCATCTCTCCCCGCTTCAGCCGGAAAGGTGTGTAGCCACCAGCTTCACTCCGCACCTCCACTACACAGCTGCCTGAGATAAGATACATGATCTCCGTGGAGTTGTGATGATGGTAAGCCATCGTATAATTGCTCCATTGCTTGTAGTAGTAAGCCAGAAAGTGCGGGCTGTAATCCCTCTCCAGCAACGCCTGTTCAAATAGACTGCCATTCATCTCCGCTACGCCGCCCGCCTCCCCTCTGCCATTATCGATAGCACAAGTGTATCGCTTGATCGCAGGCAGGACAAGCAGCGGGTTGCCACTCCCCTGACCTATCCATTTTATCCCGGCGCAAAAAAACAAGAGCAGAAGGCCCGCGCCCTCTGCTCCCATTCATCATTCTCAGTGAATCTTTGTTAATATTCCATTCACCAGACTATACACCCCGCCGCCCTCTATCTCCTCGGGCTGTCCATTCAGCAGGTAGATGCCGGTCTCTTCATCAATTCCGTAATTCGGCAGCTCGCCGAGGGTACGGACCGCTGTCCGTAGATGCTCCTCCTCATCCCACTGCGTGAAATGGACGGATAGCAGCAGATCAGGAATCAGATTGAGGCCCTTGCGGTGTTTGAATTGTCTGCTCTCATTATCCTTGGCAGAAATTACGCAGCGCTCCGGGCTAATCAAGGCTCCTGCCGAGAATCCCGCAACCGGTATTCCAGACTCATAACGCTGCCGGATCACTTCAGCGATAGGGGTATCCACAATGAGGTCGGCATACAGATCCGTATCCCCGCCCCCGATGACGATCCCGCCGCAGGCCCGGAGGCACTCTATAGCAGTATTCACCTCAGTAGACTTCAGCGGCAGATAACAGAATTCGGCTATCCCTGCGTCAGCCAGCGGCTGCATACAAGCAGCCATATAGTCTGGCCAGTCTTCCCCTTCTTCAAACAACACAGCGACAGGTTCTGTGGCTGCTGTCATCGTGCTTACGAACCTCCGTGCCAGTCCACGGGTAAACGGCGGACCGCCGCCGTTCAGAAATAAATGCTTGTCCATGACATCACCTTCAGTATTCAAGATATCCTGCATCTAACCTCATCCATCTTATAGAAAAGCGCAGGTTCCCGCAATACGCTTCCTCACCCGCTCCCCCTCATCCTTGTATCCCTTCATCCCTGAAAAGAAATCATCGACTGCTTCAGCTGCTCCGCCAGCCCCTCCAGTCTGTGCGAAAGGGCGACCAGCTCCCTGCTGACCGTGAATTGCTGTGAGGACATGGACGCCACCTCTTCCGTAGAGGCACTGGTCTGCTGCACCACCGAGATCACACTCGCCATGGATTGTCCCAGCTGCTGCTGGTATTCGGTCAGCTCGGAGACCGCCGCCGAGGACTGGTTCAGAACTCCGCTGAACACCTCCATCTCGGCCCTTACACTCCCGAAGATGAGTGAGGATTCCCGGACCGAAGCCAGCTGGCTGTCAAACATCGGCGCAGCCTCATTCACAACCTTGACCGTATTCTCGATATGGCCGCTGATCTCCCCGGTAATCCGGGAGACGGAGGCAATCGACTCGCTGGATTGATTGGCCAGCTCTCTAATCTCATTGGCAATGACAATGAAGCCTCTCCCGGCGGCACCGGCGCGCACGGCTTCAATTGATGCGTTCAACGCCAGAATATTCGTCTGCTTATTCATCGCAATCATCGGAGAGAGGATGCTGCGGATCAGCACCGTGCTATCCCGCAGCATGGCTGAATTCTCCTGAATCAGATCCATCAGCTTCAGCACACCTTCGCTCTGCGAGACCAGCTTCTTCATCCGCTCCGCTCCCTGGTCGCTGACCTCCATGACCTTCCTTGCGGAAGCAGCCATAACTGCATTATTCTCTGCCACTTCGCTGGTCTTGCCGCCCATCAGCTCTACCTTGGCATTGCTGCTCTCTGCCTCGGCCGCCAGACTGGCGGCTCCCCCGGCGATTTCGCCAGTGGCGGTTGCGACCTCACTGGCCTGGCCGCTAATCGCACCGGAAGCGGCAACGAGCTGCGCGGAGGTCGCTAATACCTCCGCAGCCGAGCTGCTGCTCTGCCCGGCCATCCGGGAGATCTGCTCCATCATCCGGTTGAAGCTGTGGCCCAGCCGCCCGATCTCATCCTGGCCCTTGAAGCTGGTCCGCACCTGCAGATTGCCCCGCTCGCCCTCTTCCATCAGCCGGGCCAGCTTGCCAAGCGGACGGCCGATCAGCCGCACCAGGACATAGCCGATGACCAGACCAATTAGAGCGGCAGCCAAGACTACCAGCAAGGTAATATAGAGCAGCCGGTCGGCCGATCGGGTGAAATCACTTACCGGAGCGTACCCCAGCAGCGTCCAATCCGCCGTACTCAGCGGCTGGTAGACTACAAGCTGCGGGCTCCCCTGCTCATCCCCGGCCGTGAAGGACCGCTTCCCGCTGTCACCCTGGCGTGCTCTGGCCGGCTCTTGTCCCTCACTCTTTTGCACTCCGGTCTGCTCCCCGGCCTTCAACTCTCCGGTATGTATGTAAGATGCCTGCCCGAGCAGCACATCGTCCGCGCTGTACGCAACCCGGCCCGAAGAATCGAGAATGCGGATCTCTCCGGCCAGCCCGATATGCAGGTTGGACAGCACATCTGTCAGCGCCTGGCCCTTCACCTCAATCAGCATGTAATACTCTGCCGCCGGATTCTGAATATTCCGCAGCAGACGGCCCATCGTCATAGCGGACTGGCTGTACGCGTCGAAGAAGCCTTTAGCCCGGACGGGGAACCAGACGGGATTGCCTTTAGCATTATCAATCTCCTTCATCCGGGCCAGGATGCCTTCATCACTGCGAACTCCGCTAATTCCCGTCGATTTGTAGGATTCGGCGTCGACCATACTTCTTGCGACCAGCCTGACACCAAGCAGCCGCTCATCCGATCCTCTGACGGAGTCCAGCTTGCGGCGTATCCGGTCCTCTGCGGCTGCCCGCGCAACCGTACCGGCGGTTGGAAGATTAACCGTCTCCATGTCAGCCTTTAGCGCCGGATCTACAGCGAATTGCCTGGAGAGCGCTTCATATTCAGCGAACAGGAAATCCAGCTTGTCCGCCGCCTGGACAATGGACTGTGAGGAGGCAGCTGCCACCTCATCGGTAATGATCCCTTTTGCCGCATAATAGGAGGTTAAGCCCAGAACTGAGGACAACAGGACAATCGTACAGAACAGAATTACGAATAACTTGACGCCAACCGAGCTGAAATTAATGAATCGCCGCCGCTGCATTACATTCTCCCCTTATCATCCAGATCACGATTTCTCCACGTAAGAAAGGTGCAGCCCCTAAGAACTGCTTCAAGGCCGCACCCGTTATTCGTACATACATTGACTAATTGTTATTTCCCTATCCCTTGCTGGCCCCAGCCGTCAGGCCGTCAACCAGCAGACGCTGCAGGAAGCCGAAGAGAATCATAATGGGTACAGAGATCAGCACGGCGCCCGCCGCGAACAGCGTGAAGTTGGAATTCTGCATCGTATTGACCATATCCCACATCCCCACGGCAACCGTCCAGTTCTCCTTGGTCCGCAGAATCAGCTTGGCGAAGATGAAATCGACCCACGGGCCGACAAACAGGGTCAGCGCTATATAGGTGATCATCGGACGGGATAACGGCAGAATAATCCGGGTAAAAATCCCAAAGTTGCTCGCCCCGTCGATCCGTGCCGCCTCATCCAGTGAACGCGGAATCGTGTCCAGGAAGCCCTTGGCGATCAGCGTTCCTCCGAGCGGCGCTCCGGCCGCATAGACGATAATCAGCGCCAGATGGGTATCCAGCAGATTGAACTCCTTCAACAGCAGATAGATGGCGATCATGCTCATGAAGCCCGGGAACATCCCGAGGATGAGCAGTGTGGACATGGTGGTCTTGCGGCTTTTGAACCGGAACCGGGATAAGGCATAGCTGGTTAACAGCGTCAGCACCAACCCGATCAGCATCGAGAACACCGCAATCTTGAGCGTGTTCGCATACCAGGTTCCAAACATATAGACCGGTGAGGTAAACAGCTCTTTATAGTGGGCAAGGGTGAATGTCTCGGGAATCAGCGTCTTACTGTACAGGGATTTACCCGGCCGGAACGATGCAAGCAGTATCCAGAGTGCCGGATAGATCGCAGCAACCGCCAGTGCAACAAGAACGATATAGCTTAAGCAGAGACGAATAAAATTCGCTGCCTTGCGTCCGATGATCATTGAATCATGTCCTCCTCTTGGAACGATTTGGTCCGGCGGTAATTGTACAGGGAGAACCCGGCAACAATGAGGAACAATATAATGCCGATAGCAGACGCCATATTATTCTTGTTCTGATCCAGCGTCAGCTTATACAGCCAGGTGACGAGCAGATCCGTCGAGCCGGCGTACTGGTAGTTCCCGTTCACCGGGTTCCCTCCTGTCAGCAGGAAGATTGCATTGAAATTGTTGATGTTCCCGGCGAACTGCATGATCAGCGTAGGCGCGGTGGAGAACAGAATCATCGGCAGGGTGACGATCCGGAATTTCTGATAATTGGTCGCACCGTCCACCTCAGCCGCTTCGTACATATCGCGGGGAATAGTGGTCAGCACCCCCATAATCAGCAGCATGGATACCGGGATACCCACCCACATGTTCACCACAATGACTGTAACCTTGGCCCAGAACGGATCTGTCAGCCAGGGCAATCCATTCAGCCCGAAAAAGCCGAGATACTGGTTGATCGGGCCGAACTGCCCGTTAAACAGGTTGCGCATCAAGAGGAGCGAGATCATCTGCGGAATGGCATAAGGAATGATCAGGAGCATTCTCCACATGCCCTTGAAGCGTATCCCTTTTTGGTTGATCAGCAGGGCAACAAGCATCCCGCCGAAATAAGTTGTTATTGTGGACAGAACCGCCCAGATGACGGTCCAGGTAAGTACGCCGTAAAAGGTATGGCTCCAGGTTTTCAGCACCAGCAGATTGCGGAAGGTCTCAAAGCCCACCCAATCCACCAGCTTGGCCGGAGGGATGTGATTCGGTGCGGCATAGTTGGTAAAAGCCAGCATGATCATAAAGAAGATCGGCATAATGGTGAAGAACAGAATTCCAAGCCCCGGGAGCAGCAGGAAGCTCTGGGCAAATTTATAATCCAGAATATAACGTACGGATTGTGTAAATGTATGCGATGGACGGCCGTTTTCGCGTTCTGCTCCGGTTTTATAGGCATCCCTAATATTCATGTACCAGACAATCAGGAATAACACAAAGAACAGCAGGGTAATCAGACTTTCAATCAGAATGACGATGGAATGGTCCCCGGGCACCATTTTGGCAATTCCCTTTACCTTTTCCAGACGGCTTGGAGATTCCCCGAGTGTGGTGATCCCCCAGAAGGCTCTTCCCAGATTGCTAATGAAATAGATAAGTGCCACAGCTTCTACAGCCATGAACATAAGCCCTTTGATGAATTGGCGGTTATATATTTGTCCCAATCCCATAAAAATGGCCGACAGTATTCCAGCTCTCGCTTTGTGTCGCTGCATTTCCCTTCCGTTCTCCTCTCCGTGCGGAATTCAAGGAAACTGCCCGCCGCAGGCTATGCGGCGGGCAACTCTAATTCCACGGTAAGCTGATGGTTGTGTAATTACTGGGCAGTGGCCCCGTTGTTCAGGTCCTTGATTTGTTCTACAGCTTTGTCCATCGCAGTCTTAGGATCTGTGTTGTTATCCCAGATTGCCGGAAGTGCTGCGTTCACCGGGCTCCAGACGTTCCCCATTTCAGGAATCGAAGGCATCGGCTGGGAGTTCTTGGCTTGCTCGGCAAAAGCGGATACGAACGGATCATCCGTAATCTGCGGGTCCTGCAGGGCTTCATTATTGGTCGGCACGGAACCGACCAGCTTGTTGAGCGTCAGCTGCGAGTCTTTGCCGGAAGCAAAGTGGGCATACAATTTAGCAGCATTCGGATATTGCGTATAGGCGTTGACGGTAAAGATCTTGATCCCGGAGAAGGTAATGGCGGTTTTGCCGTCAATGGTTGGAACCGGAGTGATTCCGAGGTTGTCGCCCAGCGCCTCTTTATATCCGGCAAGCTCCCATGGTCCTGTAATATCCATAGCTACATCGCCGCTGTTGAACAGACTGCGCTTGATGTCCGGGTTAATGTCACCGCTCTTAATCGGCAATACTTCCTTCAGCTTCGCAAATTCAGTCAGACCTTTGATCGCACCTTCATTATTCAGGCCGATATCGTCTTTGTCGGTACCGTCTTTGCCGAACAGGTAGCCTCCGGTAGTGGCGATGAACGGATAGTTGAAGTACATGTTGCCGACTTCCCACATAATGCCGTAACGGTTCTTAGCTTTATCCGTGAATGTTTTGCTGAAGGCAATGACGTCATCGAAGGATTTCGGAGCTTCTTTTATCAGAGACTTGTTGTAGAACAGCGCATAGGTCTCCGCCGCTCTTGGATAGCCGTACAGCTCACCTTCATAGGAGGAACCGACAATTGAAGCCTCAGTGTTCTCAGCCTTGGTCTGCTCTGCAAAGACATCATTCGGGAGCAGCAGGCTCGCACTTGCCGCCTTGCCGAGATTATCATGCGGAATGACGGTAACGTCTGCTGCCAGACCGGAAGGACCATCCTGGGTCAGCTTGCCAACTTGGTCAGGCGGTGCTACCTCTTCAATTTTGACCGGAACGTTATATTTGGCAGTGAATTGCTTGGAGATTTCTTCGGCGAACTGTCTTTCTTCCTTACTCTCCCAGATCACAAGGGATGCGCCCTCTTCAGGGACGATCTCACCCGCTGCCGGAGCGTTGTCGCTGCCGCCCCCGGCATTATCCGTAGCCGCTGCATTATCCGAAGGAGCATTAGTCGCCGCTGCATTCCCCCCCGTATTGTTGTTGGAGCCGCATGCCGTAATTGATATTGCCATCGAGCACGCTGCGGTGAGAACCATAAGTTTTTTGAGATCCATTCCTTTTAACCCCTCCTGTGTGTGTATATTACTTGATTTGACGATGATGCTTCTTTTGCCTTGACGATGATGCCCCCTACTTTGCGCAAACGATTTCAGAGGATTCAAAAAAAATTCTGCTTTCTACCATTGCCTCTTCCGAATGCATCATGCCTTGTTTAGAAAGCGCTTCATTCCTGAATCCATAATACATCAGCAGGCTTGTAGTTGTAAAAACGTTTGCACATAGCTAAATCAATGAAATTAAGCCATTTAAAATACATTTCTTTGACTTTACTCTCTTTATCGCATGATTACTTTAAATAACTTCGATATACTTTAATTTCAAAATTTATTCTTGCATTTTTTGTCGTACTTAGACGAATTTTGTTGTATAATTGCTAAATATTATCAATTTACAGACTTTGGAAATCGGTTTCCCGTTGATTATCCTTTGTGCAACTGTTTGTACAAACCTCTTGAACCTCATTTTGTTCCGTGCTATAATCCAAACCATCATGAAACACCCCATTCTTCACCAATCTAAAGGCACTGTCCCTTATCGGGTACAACCTCGGCGTAATCTAACCGGCGGTTGTGCCTCTTTGCCATGTGCAGAATCGGGTGCGTAATCTATATAGCCAAACTAAATCTAGGAGGAATTATTATGTTATTAGAAGCCGTGTATCATCGTCCCCGTCTGAACTGGTCGTACGCCTACGATCACAACACCATCCACCTGCGGCTGCGGGCCAAGAAGGGGGACCTGACCGAGGTCTTCGCCTGGGCGGGTGATAAATATGCCTGGGACACCACCAAGGAACTGATCCCGATGACCCTGTTCACTTCCGATGCGATGTTCGATTACTGGGAATGCGAATCGGTTCCGCTCTACCGCAGGCTGAAATACGGCTTCCTGCTGCAGCAGGGCCAGGACCGGATCTGGATGACAGAGAGTGATTTCCAGAAGGAGCGTCCCGCGAATCCCAACCGGCTGTTTGAATTTCCCTACATAAGCCGCGGTGATGTCTTCACGCCTCCGGCCTGGGTCAAGGATGCGGTGTTTTATCAGATTTTCCCGGAACGGTTCGCGAACGGCAATCCTGACATAAGTCCTGATCATGTGGAGCCTTGGGGCGGAACCCCCCGGCCGGATAATTTCTTCGGCGGAGATCTGCAGGGTGTCATAGATCATCTCGACCATCTGACAGAGCTGGGCATTACGGGCATTTATTTCACACCGGTCTTCACTGCCACCACCAATCACAAATATGACACGGAGGACTACATGCAGGTCGATCCGCATTTCGGTGATGTGCCCACACTGAAAAGATTGGTCGATGCTTGTCATGAGCGCGGCATCCGCGTGCTGCTGGACGCGGTCTTCAACCATGCGGGCCGTACCTTCGCTCCGTTCGTGGATGTGCTGGAGAAGGGTGAGGATTCGGAGTATAAGAACTGGTTCCATATCCGGGAATATCCGCTCCAGGTCGTGAACAATATTCCGACCTACGATGCCTTCGCCTTCGAGCCGCTGATGCCGAAGCTGAACACAGAGCATCCTGAGGTGAAGGAATATTTGCTGAAGGTCGCAGAGTATTGGATTAAGGAGGTCGGCATCGACGGCTGGCGTCTGGATGTGGCCAACGAGGTGGATCACGAATTCTGGCGTGATTTCCGCAAAGTGGTGAAGCGTGCCAACCCCGAGGCTTACATTCTGGGCGAGATCTGGCATGAATCAGCCCCTTGGCTGGAAGGCGACAAATTCGATGCCGTCATGAACTACCCGTTCACGGATGCGGTGCTTGACTTCTTCGTCTACGGAACCCTGGATGCAGAAGGCTTCTCCCATTCGATCGGCAGACAGCTGTCCCGGTATCCGCTCCAGGCCAGCGAGGTTGCCTTCAATCTGCTCGACAGCCATGATACTGCGCGGCTGCTGACTGTGGCAGAGGGTGATAAAAACGTCATGAAGCTGGCTGCGCTGTTCCAGTTCACCTTCATGGGCACGCCCTGCATTTACTACGGGGACGAGATCGGAATGGATGGCGGGGGAGACCCGGATTGCCGAAAATGCATGGAGTGGGACCCGGAGCGGCAGGACCGCGATTTGTTCAACTTTTACCGTAAGCTGATTGAGATCCGCGGCAGCCACCGGGCGCTACGTACCGGACGCTTCACCTTCCTTGAAGCCGGAGCCGGAGGCAGTAAGCTGGCCTACGAGCGCAGTCTGGGCGATGATCTGATCATCGTGCTGATCAATACGGAGGAGACGGTGCAGACCTTCCGGCTGGATGTTCAGGAACGCAATTGGGAGAATCTCTGGACCGGCGAAGCGCTCCGCGCCGAACGCGGCAAGCTGTCACTGCGGCTGCCGGCATACGGCTTCGCCGTGCTTCAGGCAAACATGTCCTAAACTCTGCCCGCTTTCTTATAAGCTGATTCAGAACATTTTAGCGCAACCGTTTGTATATTGAAACAGAGCTACTACTTAGTACTGGACACAATAGAATCAATTCTGTTGTGTCCTTTGTATATTCAGTATTTATAGGGTCTGTTGAATTTTTTTAACTTGCTAATCTTCCGAAAAAGTAATGTTCAACTGCTTACTTTTTAAAGATTTATCAGCAACACCCTGCTCTCTTTGCACTAATTTTGCACAAAAACCCTTTTACAATTGCACTGATTTGCACATACCTCTGCTCCACTTCCAAATTCATAATAGCTTAAGCCGTATCGCCGTGTGGTGCTCAGAACGTATAAGTCACGGGGATTGCGCCCTATGCGAGGTTCACTATTTACAATCAACCCCACTTCGATTAATATTACTGTGTAAAGCAAACGGTTCCATTAGGAGGTTTCTATGACAGTTACCATTAAGGACGTTGCCAAGAAAGCGGGAGTCTCTCCCTCAACGGTGTCCCGGGTGTTGTCAGGCCATCCCAGAATCAGCTTAGAAACTTCCCGTAAGGTCAAAGTGATTATGGAAGAAATGGGCTACACCCCGAATATGATGGCCAAAAGTCTGGTATCCAAGACCACTAACAGTATCTGCATCATTCTTCCGAAACCGGCTGAAGAGCTGTTCTCCAATTTGTTTTTTATGGAATTAATCCGCGGGATCGTCACTCAGTCCAGCCGTTCCGGCTATGATGTGCTGATCAGTTCCGGGGCGAACGAGAAGGAGGAGCTTGAAGCTGTCTCCCGTCTGCTTAAGGGACGCCGCGTGGACGGCGTTATTCTGCTGTATTCCCGTAAAGACGATGCGGTGATCGATTTTCTGCAGTCGGGCGGTTATCCCTTTGTCCTGGTTGGACGGAGCGACCGCTACGAGGATATTCTGTCAGTGGACAATGATAATATTATGGCCGCCTATGATGCGACGAATCATCTCATCTCCATGGGACATGAACGCATCGGCTTCGTCAGCGGCCCGCCGAACCTCATCGTTTCACGCGACCGGCTGGAGGGTTACCGCAAGGCCATGCAGGGTAAGGGTCTTACGATGAAGGATGAATGGATCGTTGAAGGCGAGTTCTTGCAGGACAGCGGCTATAGGGCGATGTCCTTCTTCATGAATCTTCCGAACCGTCCGACAGCGCTTGTCGCGGTGGATGATATGGTCTCCTTCGGGGTACTCCGCGGATTGAACGAGCTGAAGTACAAGGTCCCTGAGGATCTGGCGATTGTCAGCTTCAACAATATCCCGCTCTCCGAGCTGTCCAGTCCTCCGATCAGCAGTATTGATATCGGAATCTATCATCTTGGCTATACGGCCTCGCAGGTACTGATCCAGAACATCCAGAAGCCGGATAATCAGGATGGTTATACGAACCGTTTTGTCATTCCACACCGTTTAATCGTACGGGAGTCCTCTATGCATGCTCCGGGAAACTAAGGCATGTACAAGAAAATGAATGAAGCAGACTTACGCTTCATTTATTTTTTGGAGCTTTGTACAAACGTTTGCGCTAACATATGGAGTGTATTCACTAATCATTTTAGGAGGTTTAATATGTCAGATATCAAAGCCTGCCTGTTCGATCTGGACGGCGTTCTCGTAGACACTGCCCGGTATCACTATATTGCTTGGAGGGAGCTGGCCGAGGAGCTTGGATTTGTCTTTACAGAGCAGGATAACGAGCGGCTCAAGGGAGTCAGCCGGGCGGCCTCGCTGGAAATCCTGCTGGAAATCGGCGGCATCTCGCTTGGCGAAGATGACAAAGCCAGACTGGCGGAACAGAAGAATAACCGCTATGTCGAGTATATCGCCAAGATGGACAGCTCGGAGATTCTCCCCGGCGCCCTGGACTTCCTGAAGGAATGCCGGACCGACGGCATCAAGGTTGCCCTCGGCTCAGCCAGTAAGAACGCGATGACCATCTTGAACAATACCGGCCTGACCCCATACTTCGATGCCATCATCGACGGCACACATACCAGCGCGGCCAAGCCGGACCCGGAGGTCTTCCTGCTGGGCGCGAAGGCTCTTGGCACCGCTCCCGTACAATGCGTCGTCTTCGAGGATGCCGCAGCCGGTATCCTGGCCGCTTCCCGTGCCGGTATGCGCAGCGTGGGCATCGGCTCCCCCGAGACACTCAGCGGAGCAACACTAGTTGTCCCTTCCCTACAGCAGCTTACTGTTGCCACGCTGAAGGAATCTTTTTCCACTGTGTGACGAATAGTAACAGAAGTAGGAACGTGAACCGTTCCGAGCCGTGAGCCCTCCCGCTCACGCTGCATCTAGCCCGCCGGACAGCCTTACTGCACTTTGTACAACTATATTGCCAATTTAGCTCCCATTCCTCCGCTCAGTTGTACTTTGTACAATTATGCAATCACTTTTAGGCTGATATGACCTTTTAGAGCAGATTTAGTTGTACAGACTACAGTTATACGGCTTCAGTCCCTCTAATCGCGCCTATTAAATGCACAGAATACAACTAACCAAAGTCTAAGCCTCTGAGCTTTGCTCCGGGTGCGAAAAGCGGCATTTACTGTATGCACTTATCAATTTAATTCATCATCTCAGATCTACAGTCAGATCGGATGCTGCACTTGCATCTTCTACCCTACCCTCAGGAAAAGAACTGAGGGTAGTTATTAAACTTATGGGGATGAAGCTGCGGAGTGAAAGTTTGGAGCTGTAGGAGCGTTAGCGACCGCCTTTATAATCAGATTTCATCCGCTGAGAACCACTTCAATAAAGAAATCTGATTATAACAGCGGCCGGAAGTCCAAACCTTTCGCGCAGCGGCGATGCAGTCCCCATGATTTTAGTACGAAGTTCAGTTCTTTTCACATCCCCCCTTAAAGGAGCCATAACCATGAAACAATACTTAACAATCAACGAATGGTCCATTATCGAAGAGTCCTTTGATCCGCAGACCCAGGAAATATCCGAAAGCGTATTTAGTATCGGGAACGGATACATGGGCGGCAGAGCAAACTTCGAGGAGCAGTACAGCGGACCCAGCCTGCAAGGCAGTTACATGGCTGGCGTCTATTACCCTGACAAGACACGGGTCGGCTGGTGGAAGAACGGGTACCCGGAGTATTTTGCCAAAGTGCTGAACAGCACTAACTGGATCGGCATCAACATCGAGCTGGACGGGACGCCGCTGGATCTGGCCCACTGCACAGTCAGCGAATTCCGCCGGGTACTCAATATGAAGGAAGGCACACTCTCCCGCAGCTTCACCGCAACCACCCAGGACGGCAAAGAAGTTAAAGTGGAGAGCATTCGGATCGTCAGCATGGTCCGTCATGAGATCGGGGCGATCCGCTATTCGCTCACTCCGCTCAATTTCGCAGGGAATATTACCGTAACCCCCTACCTGGACGGCGATATCAAGAACAAGGACTCCAACTATGACGAGAAGTTCTGGAACGAGGTGGAGAAGAAGGCTGGACCAGAAGGCGGACATCTGACCCTGAAGACCAAAAAGCTCGATTTCCATGTCACCTCCGCCTTCGTCTTCGATATTCTGCTGAATGGTGAGCCGGTTGCGGCCGAAGCAGGAGTGCTGGAACAGGACAAATATGTGGGCAGTACAGTGAATGTTCCGGTACAATCCGGCGATCAGCTGGTTATTTATAAGTATGCTGCGAATGTCACCTCCCGCAATTACGGTCTGGGACAGCTCGTGGATGCCGCATCGGCTGCACTTCAGCGTGCGCGGGAGGCGGGGTTTGTGGCGCTTTTGACAGAACAGGCTGCGGCATGGGGCGACAAGTGGAAGGAAAGCGACATTATTATTGAGGGCGATGTGTCAGCGCAGCAGGCGATCCGGTTCAATATTTTCCAGCTGAATCAGACTTATACGGGCGAGGATGACCGGCTCAACATCGGACCGAAGGGCTTCACCGGGGAAAAATACGGCGGCAGCACCTACTGGGATACGGAAGCGTATTGTGTGCCGTTCTATCTCAGTACCGCCGACTCCGCGATTGCCCGCAATCTGCTGATCTACCGCTACAAGCATCTGGAGAAGGCCAAGGAGAATGCCCGCAAGCTCGGCTACCGTAAAGGCGCGCTCTACCCGATGGTCACGATGAACGGTGAGGAGTGCCACAACGAGTGGGAGATTACGTTCGAGGAGATTCACCGTAACGGCGCGATTGCCTATGCCATCTATAACTATGTGAATTATACCGGCGACAAGGCTTATCTGGGCCAATACGGCCTGGAGGTGCTGGTAGAGATTGCGCGCTTCTGGGAGGAGCGTGTGAACTATGTGGCGCATAAGGACAAATACGTCATGCTGGGCGTCACCGGCCCGAATGAATACGAGAATAACGTCAATAACAACTGGTACACGAACCGGATGGCCGCCTGGACGATGGAATACACGCTGGAGGCTCTGGCCTATTTGCAGGAGAATGAGGGTACGCGTTACGCCGAGCTGGCTGATAAGCTGGAGCTGCTGGAGAGCGAAACGGCCAAGTGGAATGAGATTATCGCCAAAATGTACTATCCGGCTGACGAGGAACGCGGCATCTTCCTCCAGCAGGACGGCTTCCTCGACAAGGAGATCATCCAGGTCAAGGATGTGCTGCCGGAGAACCTGCCGCTGAACCAGAAATGGTCATGGGACCGGATTCTGCGCTCTTGCTTCATCAAGCAGGCGGATGTGCTTCAGGGACTCTACTTCCTCGGCGACCGATATGATCTGGAGACTAAGAAGCGCAACTTCGACTTTTACGAGCCGATCACCGTTCACGAGTCCTCTCTCTCCCCTTGCATCCATGCCATACTGGCCTGTGAGCTGGGCTATAAGGAAAAGGCGTATGAGATGTACCTGCGGACCTCGCGTCTGGATCTCGACAATTACAATAACGATACGGAGGACGGCTGCCATACCACCAGCATGGCGGGCACGTGGATGTCGGTTGTTCACGGCTTCGGCGGACTTCGCGTGCTGAACGACCGGCTCGTCCTGAACCCGTCTAACCCGGGACACTGGACCTCCTATTCGTTCAAAATCATGTTCCGCGGCTCGCGGCTGAAGGTCACCGTGACCGATGCACAGGTTACCGTCAGCAACGAAACCGAGGTTCCAGCCTCCCTCACCATTCACGGCAAGGAGTATACAGTGAACGGACTGGGCACTGTCAGTGCCGGGGGTGCTTCCGTCACGGTGTAATTTGATCAGCCCCGAAGATATTTGGCTTCTTCGGGGCTTTTTTTCAATAAGAGCTCCACTAATTCTGCCAAATCATCAATGACAGCATCCGCTTCAGCCACTGTGACAAACGGATCATTCCGTTTCCAGACAGCCTTCATTCCTGCTTCGCGGCTCGCACGTATATCGTTATCCGGATGATCGCCAACAAAAATAGCATGCTCTGCGGCTACACCCAGCCGGGTCAATGTACGATGGAAAATAGCCGGATCTGGCTTGCGCAGTCCCTCCCATTCGGAGATAAGCACCTCATCGAATAAATGCCCGATGTTCAACGCCTTGAAATTATCGTATTGAAATTGGCCATAACCATTCGAGATTAACGCAATCTTCAGACCATGATTCTTGAGCTCAGTAAGCATAGCTAACAAATTCGGGTAACCTGTACAATGTTGCTGGAAGTTGTATAAGTAATCATCGAGCAGTGAGCTCCAGTCCAGCTTTGGAATAGAAAACTCTTGTATGAGCTGTTGATACACTTTGTCCTTCCACAGGTAACCGTGATTATCAAGCTCGATGAAGCGCTGGACAAACAGCTCATGATCAACGGTTTGAAGTTCCGGGTAGCGCCGGTATTGATCTTGGACAAACTTTAACAGAGAGGTGTCACGGTCCAGCAGTGTTCCATCCAAATCAAAAAGAACCGCTTGGATTATCAGTTCAATCACTTCCTTTTCTTATTACCTATTAAAATGAATATACCATAGAAGGAGCATCCCCCAATGAAAAGAACCTTTTGGAAAGAAGCCGTAGTCTACCAGATCTACCCGCGCAGTTTCCAGGACAGCAACGGAGACGGCATCGGTGATCTGCAAGGTATCGTCTCCCGGCTGGATTATCTGCAGAAGCTGGGCGTTACTGTCGTCTGGCTGTCGCCGGTCTACAAATCGCCGAACGATGACAATGGTTACGATATTAGCGATTACGAGGATATTATGGATGAGTTCGGCACGCTGCGGGACTGGGAGGAGCTGCTGGCCGGACTGCATGAACGCGGCATGAAGCTGATGATGGACCTCGTCATCAACCATTCCTCGGACGAGCACGCCTGGTTCGCGGAATCCCGCTCTTCGAAGGATAATCCCTACCGGGATTATTACATCTGGCGTCCCGGCGGACCGGACGGCGCGTTGCCGAACAACTGGAGCTCCATCTTCAGCGGACCGGCCTGGGAGCGGGATGAGGCGACCGGCGAATATTATCTCCACCTGTTCTCGCGCAAGCAGCCGGATCTGAACTGGGAGAACCCTCGGCTGCGGGAGGCACTCTACAAGATGATTGCCTTCTGGCTCGACAAGGGTGTGGACGGACTGCGGATGGATGTCATCAATCTGATCTCCAAGGTGGAAGGCCTGCCTTCGGTCGAACATGAGGATCTCGCACCCGGGGAGCTGGCGGGCGGCGGCGAATACTACATGAATGGTCCACGGGTCCACGAGTATCTGCAGGAGATGAACCGTGAGGTTCTCTCCAAATATGACGTAATGACCGTCGGGGAAACGCCGGGAGCAACGGTCGAGGATGCCATTCTCTACACAGACGAAGACCGCCATGAGCTGCAGATGGTGTTCCAGTTCGAGCATATGGACGTGGACTCCGGCCCAGGCGGGAAGTGGAATGTGGTGCCGTGGACGCTGAAGGGGCTACGGGATATTTTGCATAAATGGCAGGTGGGGCTTGCAGACAAGGGCTGGAACAGCCTCTATCTCAACAACCACGATCAGCCGCGGATGGTCTCCAGGTTCGGAGACGACGGCAAATACCGCGTGCAATCGGCCAAAATGCTGGCTACCCTGCTGCACACGCTCAAAGGCACACCTTACATCTATCAGGGCGAGGAAATCGGTATGACTAACGTAAAGTTTCCCACGCTTGAAGACTATAAGGACATTGAGATTCTCAATATGTACCGGGAAAAGGTGACCGAAGGCGGCGCAGACCACGACACCATTCTTCAGGCGATTCATACCAAAGGCCGCGACAATGCCCGCACGCCGATGCAGTGGGACGCCTCCAGCAATGCCGGATTCACCGATGGAACCCCGTGGCTGAAGCTCAATCCGCGCTACACCGAGATTAACGTCGAGCAGGCGCTGGCTGATCCGGACTCCGTCTTTTACTATTATCAGCAGTTGATTCAGCTGCGTAAGCAGCATCTGATTATGGTCTATGGCGATTATGAGCTGCTGCTGCCGGAGCATGAATATATCTATGCCTATACCCGCGCCCTGGAAGGTGAAAAGTGGCTAATCCTGCTTAACTTCAGTGATACCCCGCAGACTATAGAGCTTACGGAGGAGCTGAATGCCGTCACCGCAACGATCATCGGAAATTATTCAGAGGAGCCCGCTGCCATGGACCGCAGCACCCTCCGCCCTTACGAGGCCAGAGTCTGCCGGATCGGATAGCGTAACGAAGGCTGACAAATCCCTTCATCCATGGCATCATAGATGGACAGACTGCCGGACGAAACCTGTCACTAATGAGCAGAGAATAACAGGAACATACGTGCGGTAACATGATAGAATGATTTCAGAAGGAGATGGGGAGCTTTGGAATGGCTGATCCGAATGAAGAACGCACTGGACTATATGGAGCTGAAAATGACTGAAACGCTGCGCATCGAGGATGTGGCTGAGGTAGCTTATGTCTCACCGTTCCACTTCCAGCGCATGTTCAGTATGCTGACCGGCTTCACCGTGGCCGACTATATCCGCAAACGCAGATTGACACTGGCCGCCCAGGAGCTGGCCGTATCCAAGGTTCGTGTGCTGGATGTGGCGCTGAAATACGGATATGAATCGCCGGAGTCCTTCGCCAAGGCGTTCCGCAAGGCGCATGGGATTACCCCTTCGGAAGCGCGTAAATCGGGCGTCCAGCTCAAAGCCTTCCCCCGCATCTCATTCCATCTATCATTGAAGGGAGATCAGGACATGGACTACAAAATCGTGGATAAACCAGCTTTTACTGTTATCGGCAAATCAATGGAGGTCACTACCCGTGACGGGGAGAATTTCCGCAGAATCCCGCAGTTCTGGGACGAATGCAATGAAGACGGCACTTCCGACAAGCTGATTGAGCTTAGCGCCTCCCGTGAATGGCTTGGCATCTGCATGTGTATGGATATGGAGAAGGAAATGCTTACCTACTGGATCGGAGTGGAAGGAACACCGGATACGGATGCACAGGGGTATGAGACGGCAGTCGTTCCGGCCGCCAGCTGGGCGGTCTTCCGGTCAGAGGGCGCTTTACCGCATGCGATTCAAGGGGTTTGGCAGCGGATCTATCAGGAATGGTTCCCGGGAACCGGCTACGAGCATACCGGCGGACCTGAGATCGAGCTATACCCGCCCGGCGATACATCTGCTGAGGATTATGTGTGTGAAGTATGGATTCCGGTGATGAAGAAATAAGCTGCAAGGCTGGATGTGGTATCCGGGAACGGCTTCGCTGTCTAACATGGACGGTGAGGCCGTTTTGGCGTGGGCGGGGGCGCTGTGTGTCTGTCAGGTTACATTTTTTTGTTTTGAGATTCTTCCCAAGCTTGGTATAATAAACAGATTATAGTTTTCTTAATCTAGTGTATTCTCATCCGAGATCGGTGAAGGAGATATTCATGTCTATCGTAAAAATCTTTTCAGACAGCACTTCCGATTTGCCGCAAGGCTGGAAGGACACCTATGATATCGGCATTGTGCCGTTATATGTAGTCTTTGAGAACGGTACCTTCAAGGACGGGGTCGAAATCACCCCTGAGGAGGTCTACCGCCGGGTCGCTGCGAGTGGTGCTCTGCCTAAGACCGCTGCGCCTTCCCCTGCTGATTTCATCGCCGCGTTCCAGCCAGTGATCAGCAGCGGCCATGATATTGTCTATATCAGTCTATCCTCTGCTCTATCTTCTACATATCAGAATGCACTGCTGGCAGCGGGTGAATTCCCGGAGGGCCGGGTGCATGTCGTAGATTCTGAGACCTTATGCGGCGGAATTGCGCTGCTGGTCATGAAGGCTGCCCGTGCCGCAGCCACAGGCGAGAGCGCTGCCAACATCGCAGCGATGATTACCGAAGCCCGTAACCGGGTGGAATCGGAATTCGTGGTCGATACGCTGGACTACTTATACATGGGCGGACGCTGCTCGGGAATGCAGAACTTCATCGGCAGCCTGCTGAAGATCCGTCCGGTTCTCCGGCTGGTGGACGGAGCCATTGTCCCTGTTGCCCGCATCCGCGGCAAAAAGGAGAAAGCGGTGGAGCAAATGCTTCAGCATGCGCTCGCGAATGCCGCCGATATGGACAAGGAGCTGCTCATTATTGCCCATACGCTGGCAGAAGAGGATGCCAAGATGCTGGAGACCGCGCTGCGCGCGCAGACCGGTGTCGAGGAAATAGCCGTCATTCATGCCGGCTGTGTCATCGGGAGTCACTGCGGACCTGCTACGGTAGGTCTGATGTATATGCGCTAGAGCGGGTGGAGCCAGTAGCAGGCATCAGGTCCGGTAGTGGCTGCCCCGATTGCATAGCTTGCTTCACCAAGACAGCACCACCATGCGGGTGAATGCTGTAAGAACTTAAGCTGACTGGACTGCTCACCATCGCGCCAGCACAATGTGATCGGTTTTTCGATTACATTTGGCTCATTTGCCTCACGATAGTGCAATGTGATCGGTTTTTCGATTACATTTTGGCCGATATACTATCCGCTGCTCCAATTGTGTTCGGTTTTTCGCGTACATTCCGCCTACTTGCTTCAAGCTAACAGCAGGTCCCCAAATGGAGACCTGCTGTTTTTTTGCTGGATACTATTATGTTGTCCTATCAGGATATAACGGTCTTAACAGCCCCTCAGCAGCATCGGCAACCAGCGTGTAGAATTCGGGGAATCCCTGGTGCTCGGCACTCTTGATTTCTTCAAAGGCACGGATAGATAGCCCTTGCGAAGCGACAGAGGTCAGGATATTCCCCAGCGTCCAACTCCGCACCACCACTTGTCCTACGCCGGAACGCTCCTCTTCAGGAAGCAGCTTGGCGAATGCAATTTCACTTTCTCTAAGCGTATCGTCAAAATAATTTCCGGTGGGATGCTGAAGCGTCTTGGTGGTCAGCCATGCCCTGGCGAACGGATGGAAATCGGTCAGCAGGAGCCGTCCATTTGCCTTCAGCCGTCTGCGGACCAAGGCAAACACCTCATTCAAGTCTGCGAAATAATGCAAAATCCCAAACTCCATCAGCACCACATCGAACGTTCCCAAGGCTTCTTCTTCGGGGATATTCATGACGTCTGCACAGAGGTAATTCAGCTTCACCCCCGCTGCCTCCGCCACTTCACAGGCGTATAAGCGGTTCTCTTCCGAGATATCCACGACGGTGACTTCTGCCCCCAGCAAGGCGAAGCAAATCGCCTTCCTGCCATGAGAGCCGAGCAGATTCAGCACCTTCAAGCCTGTCGGATCGCCTGTGTACTTAAGCCAATACCGCAGCGTATGTGCGGGATCTTGCTGCAGCTGCAATGCAAGCTCCTCAGGTGAACCATGATAGTGTGTCCAAGCCTGATACGCTTTTGTCTCCCACGCCGCCTTATTCGTACGTGACATCTGCTCTTGCATGTTACTCCCCCTTATAAGAAGAATTTGGAAATTATACTCTCTGATTTTACTATAATCTGCTTATAATGCAACAAGCAAAACGCCTGCGCCAAATAAATTCTTACATATGAACCAAGAAGTCTGAGAGAAGATGGCCGTTGCCAGCAAGCAAATGGAAAAACGTAGCTTATTTCGCCGGATTCAGCGGATCATGGACCAACAAGTGGAAAAACAGCAACTAAAATTGATGATTTTACCTTTTAGGCTGAATTGGGCTAAATTAAGTGCTGATTTTCCAACTGCTATCCCAGTAAGAGCCTATCGAAGATAAGCAAGTGGAGAAAATCCAATTGTTTACGCTGCCCATGCGTCAGAGTGGAAATAACAGACAGAAATAACCCGCTCCCACTGTATCTTGGGGAACGGGTTGTCTGGCTCGATAGTTGAGTATACAGTTGAGTGACTCGATTGACAAGAACACAAGTGAACTTCCGCCCCTCCCACCGGCCCCGGCTAAGCCTCAGGAGAGTATTCAGGCTCCAGTTCTTCCTTCATAAAAGGCAGCATGAACCGGAAGATCGATCCCCGGTCCTCCTCGCTCTCCACAAAGATCGTTCCGCCCATCAGCTCCACGAGCTGCTTACAGATGGCAAGTCCCAATCCTGTCCCGCCGTATTTGCGGTTAATAGACGGATGTAGCTGGGAGAAGGACTGGAAGAGCAGATTCAGCTTGCTGTCGGCAATGCCTACGCCGGTATCGCGGACCGAGAACTCCAGGAGATATTCCGGTGAGGCGGGCAACGGGATGTTCTTGACTGACAAAGTGACACTGCCCCGCTCGGTGAATTTCAGCGCGTTGCCGACCAGATTGACGATAATCTGGCGCAGCCGGCTTGGATCGGTCGTGACGATGTCCGGCACACTCGTATCTGCCCACCAGCGCAACGAGAGCTTCTTCTCCTCCGCCTTCGGAGTGAACAAATCGATGACGCCCTCCAGCATCTCCCGCAGATCGAAGCGTTCGGATTGCAGCGGCATCTTGCCGGCCTCCATCTTGCTGAAATCGAGGATGTCATTAAGAATCTGCAGCAGACTGTAGCTGCTGCTGCGCAGAATCTCGGCGTAGCTGCGCTGTTCCTCCCCAAGCTCGGTCTCCAGCAGCAGGTCGGCCATGCCGATCATTCCGTTCATCGGCGTGCGGATCTCATGACTCATCATCGCCAGGAAATCCGACTTGGCCTGTGCAGCCCGCTCTGCTGATTCCTTGGCGCGGAGAACCTCCCGTTCGTTCGTAATATCGCTGAAGGAAATAACCACACCGCAGATCCTCCCCCGGTCCAGCAGCGGAGCGATCCGGTAATTCACGAAGAAGCTGGTTCCATCCTTGCGCCAGAAGACTTCATCCGCCATGCTGCGGGTAACTCCGTCTTGCAGGGTAAGCATAATGGGGCACTCCAGCAGGGAATGGCGGGGCGCACCTCCATGCAGAGAATGGATCATCTCCATCATTGGCAGCCCGGTCAGCTCTGACGGCTTGTAACCCAGCATCTCTGCCCCTTCACGGTTAATGAAGATGGTCCGGCCGAGGTTGTCCAGGCCGAAAATTCCGGCCGAGACAGAGTTCAGAATGAGGCTAAGCCGTTTGTCCTCAGCCATCTCGAAGATGAATTCAGCCACCGGCAGCTCATCGTCATCCTTCGTGGCGGCTACTTCATCCGCATACGCAGAATACCCGTCTCCTGCCTGCACATTCCGCTCAGCCCTTGCCGCAAGGCTGCTGCTCATACTCACCCAGCTACGCAGCAGACTGGAAAGGGGGCGGTTCCCGGGATCATGGAGAATAGCGAATACACCGGCAATGCCTTCGTCTGTGTGAAGCGGTACATAGCGTACTGTAACAACTGCACACTCGGCATCTCCCATACCAGTACTTCCAGCACTAGCACTTCCCACACCTCCAGCACCAGCACTTACCACACTTCCCGCACCTCCGGCATTCCCCGCACCGCCAGTACCGCTGCCCGTCTCTTCATGTCCCTCCGCGGCTTCCAAGGCCAGCCCGAAGCTTGATGTAATCCCGGCCAGGGCAGATGCGAAATGAACCTCGCCGGGCGGATGCATCCGGCATTCGTTCAGTCTGCCTGCCTCCTCGGCACTTAACATCCGGTTGCTGTCCCTGTATCGCCCCTGCCTGTCCAGCACAATGATGAAGTCTGGATGATGATCAAACAACGCTCTATACGTACTTTCGCCTGATAGCGCGTTGTCCAGAATAGTAGCCCAGTCCTTAAGCATAGCCCACCTCCTCCGCTCTTGCTTCAACTATGCTATAGTTAGCGTCCGAAGACTGCAGAAACGCTCTGATTATGTAGAACTCTCTGAATTAGTTCCTATTATAGCAAAAAAAACGTATGCGGTCGCCAGAAAAACATTGCACTAGCCAGTCTGTACAACGGCAAAAACAGTGCAAGTCCTTCAGAAGGACCACACTGTCTGCTGCATTTCTAAGAGTGGACCGGCTACGATTCCGGCAGCCTCAGCTTACATCCTGATGCTCGATATTTCGGATCGAGAAGTAGGCAACCGCCACCCCGGCCAGGGCCAGGCTAACCGAGATCCCAAGCAGATCACCCATGCGGAAGCTTCCGTTCCCGAAGCCGGAGGAGATCAGCATCACGATCAGGACGGCGGAGACAATCGTAGCCGGCACCGATTTGCGGCGCATCCCGAAGTATAGCGGAATCAGTCCGATACCGGCTGCGTAGAGCGCATCCATTCCGGCTTGCATAGAGTAGGTAATAACCAGATCCATTGTCAGCGTTCCCTGAATGAGGTCAGGCAGGAAATAACCAACACCTGCAAGAATACCGCTGATCACTATATTAGACAACCAAATAGTAAGGAAGGTGAATAGAAAGACAATAATCAGCTTGGCCGCCATGAGCATTTTACGCGGTACCGGATACATGAACAGCACTGTGATTGTATTATTCTTATACTCGTCGATGACCAGCTTGCTGATCAGTACAGAGGCGAAGATGATATAGATTGCTTTTACAAAAACAGATACCCCTTGAAATAAATCGCCATACGTCCCGAAGTCTCCTTCATCAATCCCCGTAAAAGCAATAAGAATCATGAAGCCCAGAATGGCCAAATTTGCAATCAGCACACCTTTAAGAAAAGTGAATTTACTCTTGCGCAGCTCCAGCCGGATTAACTTAAGCATGGTTGTTGCCCCCCATCAGTTCCACAAAATGATCCTCCAGCGAATGATGCTTCTTGCTCATACTCTCCAGCTCCACCTCTGCTGCGGACAGGGCCCGGCTCAGCTCCAGCTGCGGGATATCTTCGTATACACGAATGGTCCGTGGGTCAAGCACCTTGTAATTGCGGAGGCCCAGCTTCCCCTCCAGGACGAAGACGGCCTTCGTACACTCGCTAGTCACCAGCTCGATATACTGGGTTTGCTGGCTCCGGATCGTATCCATTGCCACCTGCTCCACCAGTACCCCTTCACGGATTACGCCGATTGTGTCGGCAATCTGTTCGATTTCGCCCAGAATGTGGCTGGAGATCAGCAGCGTCATGCCATAATCACGGCTTAGCATACGGAACACCTCGCGAAGTTCCTTGATTCCAAGCGGGTCCAGCCCGTTAATCGGTTCATCGAGGATCAGTAGCTCCGGCTTGGTCATGACCGCTCTGGCAATGCCCAGCCGCTGCTTCATCCCGAGGGAGAAATTCTTCACCGGTTTGCTGTCCACCGCTCTCAGCTTCACTAATTCGAGCGCTTCCTCTATCGCGTTGGCATCATAAAAGCCCATATACTCTCCATGCAGCGCCAGATTCTCGCGGGCACTCAGCTTGTCGTAGAACACCGGGTATTCAATAATGCTGCCCATGCGCTTCAGCATGTCGTAAGAGCGGTGGGTCATCTTCTCCCCGGCAAATTCAATCTCGCCCGCCGTCGGCTTCACCAGATTTGTGATCATTTTCATCACCGTTGTTTTGCCCGCGCCGTTCGGTCCCAGGAATCCGTAAATTTCACCCCGCTTAATCTCCATATTCACACTACTCACAATTTCCTTATCCTCATAGACCTTGGTCAGATCCCATGTCTGGAGTATCGTTGTCATTTTCCGTTATCCCCTTTAGCCTCGTCTTGTTCTTCCTGGTATTTATTCTACAGGGCGGAATTTGCTTTTTTCTTACTGAAATCTTACTTAATTCTTAAGAAGCTTCAGAAGGACTGTCTGGGAAAAGAGAGCGTAAATGCCGTACGCACATTCGGCTGGCTGCTCAGGGAAATAGTGCCGTTCATCTGCTCGGTCAGCCGCTTCGTAATCGTCAGCCCCAGGCCGCTGCCCTGATAGTCGCGGTTGCGCGAATCCTCCAGGGTGTACAGCCGCTCGAACACCTTATCCTCGTGGCCTTCGGCGATGCCCTTGCCCCGGTCCCACACTTCTATGCAGACCCGTCCGGCGTCCGGGTACAGCTTCAGCCCCAGCACTCCCCCTGCATTACCGTAGGTAATCGCATTGGAGAGCAGGTTCGTCAGTATCCGGTCCAGCGCCTCATCATTGCCCATGATATGAAGCGGCTCTTCCGGAATCTCAATCTGCACATCCGTGCCGCTCTCACTAAGCAGATCATAGAAGGCCAGAATATTCCGGCGGCAGACCTCGCCCAGCTCTACCCGCGAGAGCGGGATATCCCGGTCCCCCGACTCCAGCTTCGCCAGATCGAAGAACCGGTTCATCAGCGCAATGACCTCGCCGGCCTTGGTATGAATCGTCCGCAGCATACGTTCCTGCTCTTCTTTGGATACCGTCTCATCATGCAGCAGCGTCTCAATATAGCCCAGCACTACCGTCAGCGGCGTCTTCAGATCATGCGACACATTCGCCAGCATTCCGCGCATAGATTGCTCCAGCTTGCTCCGCTTGGCCGCTCCCTGATGGTTAACATCCAGCAGACGGTTCAGATCGGTCAGCAGCTGCTGCATCTGCGGACTGCTGCTCATTAGCAGCAGCCGCTCATGCGATCCGCCTTCTATGATGCTCTCCAGCTTATGATGAATGTAGTCCAACTGGCGGGCATGCTGCCGTGAATTCAGGAACTGCAGCGTAGAGACCACAAGCAACAGGACAAGCAGAACCAGCAACAGAATGATCACAGCAGCATATCCCCCAGCTTGTAGCCGATCCCCCACAGCGTCTTGATATACTCCGGACGGGAGGGATCTTCCTCGATTTTCTCGCGCAATCTGCGCATATGTACATTAATTACGTTCTCATCGCCATAATAATCCTCTTCCCAGACTTGGCTGTAGATCTGCGCCTTGGTGAATACCCGGCCCGGACTGCTCACGAACAGCTTCAGGATGTGGAACTCCTTGGCGGTCAGCTTCAGCTCTTGCCCGTTCTTGCGTACGGAGAAATTATCCAGATCCACGGTCAGTCCCCGCAGCTCGATAACCTTCGGCTTCTCTGCCTGCGACTCCCCGCTGCCCTGCGCTCCGCTCCCGACAACAGCCTGGCTTCCAGATGCAGCATACCCCGCCCGGCGGATCGCCGCCTTCACCCGGGCTGCCAGCTCAATCATCGAGAACGGCTTCGTAATATAATCATCCGCGCCGAAGCCCAGCCCCAGCGCCTTGTCCACATCGCTGTCCTTCGCCGACATAATCAGTACCGGCACAAGACTGCCGCTGCGGATAATCTGCAGCACATCCGTGCCGCTGCGCTTCGGCAGCATCAGATCCAGCAATACCAGATCGTAAGTAAGACCGCCCAGGAACTTGCTCACTGCCATGTCCCCGTCATATGCGATCTCCACCTCATAGCCCTCTTTGGTCAGATAAGAATGGACCATTTCGCTGATCGCTTCATCATCCTCGATCAGCAGCACCCTCTGTTGCATAGTGAACCTCCTGTAATTAACTCTGTCTACCATCTATTTGAAATTATACCCTCTGTCCGTGCCGGATTCTATATAGATTGAAAATGAACTGAAAGGGTGCTGTTCTCCGTATACATTCTCTGAACCTGACAGGCCGTGGTCCAGTTCCTCCTATTATAATGAATGATATAATCTCTTATTCAATCTGACAGACAAGGTGGTATGATCATGGCAGCCAAAACCAACAAGCAGCTCATTCTTGAATTCGAATCCTTCATCCCCTATATTCAATCGCTGGACAGCATGGAAGATGCAGACTGGGAGGCTCCGCTGGAGGCCGGAAAATGGTCCCTGCAGGATGTCCTTTGCCACATCATACTGTGGGACAAATACTTTTATGAGGAGGCCCTGGTCAAAATCCAAGAAGGCCTGCCGCTGACAGCTGCGCATCTGGACTTCAATGTATTCAATGCCAATGCGGTTCTATACGCCAGGACAGTAACCCGGCAGGAAGCCATCCAGCAATTCGTGCTGTACCGGACCAAGATTACCGGGCTTGCGGCCTCATTAAGCGATACGGCCCTTGAACAGAATCATCGGGATGGTGACGGCAAGAAATTCAGCATACGCAAGTATCTGAGAGATTTCATCTCCCACGACAAGCATCACAAGAAGCAGATAGAGAAATATGCAGCATCAGTTGCAGTCTCTAAATCATAAAACTGCGGCCCCGTCTGTCCACTGAAATCTGGATAGATGGAGCCGCAGCTTTTTATCATTCTTTTGGATATAAACGATGCTTAATCCTGATTCCTAATCACAATATCGAACTTCTCATGATTCGGATGCATGAATAATTTATTGTAAGGGTCCGTATTCAAAAGATTCACATTCTCCTGCCCGAGCAGACTGGTCAGATGACCGGCAAATGTGGTTTTGCCCGATGCCATAAAATGCGGCCAGGGAACCGGCTGTCCTTCCAGCAAAATCCCGGCAACAATGGCCCATATCCCGCTGAGTGTTATTGACCGGCAAGGTACCTTTCCACTTCAAGAGAAGCCAGCAGCAACGGCGCTACACCCATTGGTACATCGGATACAACAGCTTCGGAAATGTAGTAGTCGTAGGAGCCGTTACGGTCTTTGCTGAGCCCGGCCCCGTGGCAGATCTTGTGCAGATGAACGCCTTGTTCGTCTTCGGTAACCAGATGCTTAAGGATTCCCTCGTAGCCTTTTAACATCGCTGCCTTGAAGGAAGGCTCCAGATAACGCAGCCGCAGAGCTTTGGCCATTGCATAGACGAACATGCAGGAGCCTGTCGCTTCGAGGTAGTTGCCTTTGCGTCCCGCCTGATCCAGCACCTGATACCAGAGGCCGCTCTCCTGATCCTGCACCTCAACCAGCGCACCGCACATCCGCTGAAAAATCCCCATTACCGTTCCCCGCTGCGGATGGGTCAGCGGGAAATGCTCCAGGCAGTCCACGGCGGCCATCGCGTACCAGCCCATCGCCCGGCTCCAGAAATGAGCCGACAATCCGGTGGAGGAATCCGCCCACTCCTGCTCCCCGGATTCATCCCAGCCGTGATAGAACAGGCCGGTACGCGGATCACGGGTTCTGCGCTCAATCAGCAGCAGCTGACGGGCCGCTTCATCGATCAGCTCCGGACGCCCGAAGACTGCCCCGTATTCGGCCAGGAACGGCGAAGCCATGTATAACCCGTCCAGCCACATCTGGAAGGGATATATTTTCTTATGCCAGAAGCCGCCTTCGGAGGTCCGGGGCTGTCCGATTAGCTGCGCTGCCAGCAGATGGGCGGCTTCCGCGTAGCGCTGCTCACCCGTCTGAGCGTACAGCCAGAACAGATTCTTGCCCTGATTGATCTGATCCAGGTTATATTCCTCCAGCGTGTAGGAGCGGATGCTTCCGTCCTCCCCGATGAAGCTGTCCATATGCCGCTGCATGAAGGAGAGGTACTCAGGCTCGCCATGCTGCACCCCGGCCCGGGCCACTGACATCAGCAGCATACCGGGCACATACGCCCAGCGCTCCATTACATATTCGTGCTCCCCTTGTTCATTGCATTGACCGATGAATGTATCCGCGATTCTGCGGGATAAGCCTGTGCTTACTGCTTCTGATATAGACATCTCTATTCCTCCTGTCATTTGCGTTACTGTAACCCTACTCCTGCGGACCGGCAAGCTGCTTAAGCAGCCAGGCATACGCCGGTTCCCCGTGAATCTCATGGCCCCCTGTGAAAAAATCCGCCGCAAGCTGCCCGCCATGGCCCTCTGCGGCATAGATTTGCTCCAGCCGCTCCAGAGCCTCCCTCACGCCGGCGGGACCAAACAGATGATCCGCGTCTCCCGCCTCCAGGAACAGCCCGCGTGGTGCAATCAGGCCCAGCAGATCCGGCATCTCCGCTTCCAGCAGAATGCCCGGAATATAATTGTCCAGACAATGATGCCGGGTGAGAATGCTGGCTTGGAACGTATTGGCATAGCCGCTAACAACCGCACTGTTGATCCGTTCATCCAGTGCAGCCGTGAAGCCCGCCACCAGCCCGCCGCCGGAGATGCCCATAATGCCGATCCGTTCCCCGTCAACCTCTTTCCGCTCCTGCAGATAATCCAGCGTCCTCATCGTCTCATAGATACGGCAGCCTGCCATCGTCTGCCCTGCCATCAGCAGCGCCGAGGACAGGCGGAAGCAGGAATTACGTCCAGGCTCGCCGCTGGCCAGATCCTCAGCCAGACGCCTGTCTCCGAATCCGAGTACCTCGGGAGCCGCAACGACGAAGCCCTGCTTCACCAGGGAGACGGCAAAATTCTTATGCAGTCCCGGGTCCCCCGTCCGCTCCGACCCGTCCGGGTTCAAGCCGGTAATCTCGCGGCTGCCGTAGCCATGCCCGTGAATAGCCAGCACAGCCGGGCAGGGAGAGCCTGCCGGCACCTCCGGGATCAGGAGATACAGGGCCATTCTAAGTCCTTCATAAGTGGTAATCTCTATACGTTCGCGGATGTATCCGCTGCAGACCGTCCGCTCCAGCTGTACCGGTTCAAGCGCCGCCCGCTGAGCGGGAAATCCGCCCAGCCGCTCTATGAACCTCGCGGCAAGGGATGCCCGCCATTCCGCAAAGGGGATGTCCTTGCGGAAGGCAGAACTCCGAGGTACAGAAGCCGTCAATTGATTGATGTATTGTTCCAGTGATTCCATCTTGGAGATCCTCCAATCTTGAATTCCCGGGTCCGGGTATACCACAGTCCAAGCGATTAATAGCCCTCGGGATGCCAACCATCCAGCACAGACAGAATCCGGTACTGCGCGGCTTCCTCCGCAGTTAACTGGCGTGACCACGCTACCCGGCCCTCGGGGCAAGCGCCCGGGCCGCTGCTGCCATACTCTTCATAGCGGCTGGTCTGCTCCCTGTCCGGCTGCCCCCAGTTATGCCAGCCTTCGCCGGTCACTGAACCGTCCATCACCGTGCGGATGAAGGCGACATGCGCGTAAGGGCGCCAAGGGCGTCCGAGATAGCACTCGCTTACCCCTTCGCCGCCGGTAATCCGGCAATCCAGGAACACATAACCGAAGGCGGCTCCCTCCGGCGTTGAAGCCGCTGTGATATACCCTCTGGAACGCTTGTTATGGAGATGGCAGCGGTCAAACAACGCGGTCGCCGGACCAAAAATATAATCCACATCCCCTTCAATGTAGCAATCATCATAATATTGCCGTCCCGGCCCGGTATACAGGGTATCCTGGTCACCTAACAGACGTACACGCCGGAACACAGCCTGCCCGGCATCGACGAACGCCGCGACCGCCTGTCCTGTTCCCGGGCCGGAAGTGTTGCGGATGGTCAGATTCTCGGCAGTGAAGTCTTCTGCGAACACGTTCAGCGTCCCGGTGCGGAAGGTACGCAGCGGTTCACCGTCCGCGCCGAGCGTATGGGCATTATCATTCCACGAGATAATGGTAGAATGCTGGTCCTCTCCCAGCAGCAGGATGGGCGGGGCTTCGCGGGCGATCGTAACCTTTTCCTCATAGATCCCGGGCTTAATCCGTATGGTTACGGCTTGTGTCTCCCCCGGCGGGATGGAATCCAGCGCCTCCTGCAGACTACTGTATCCTTCTCCGGCATTCTTCGAGACTATAATTAACATGGATGGCTCCTTTCACAGCAACCTGAATATATTCTATAATAACTCTAACAGCTTCCAGGAGAAGAGGAGATGTATGAACAGCGTATCTGGCCCTAATCCCAAATATCATCTTGAAGACGGACGCTTCAGCATCCAGCATATGAAGCGTAAAGGCATCACTGCGATGCCGCGTCCCCACAGCCATGAATGGACTGAGCTGTATTACCTGACGGATGGGGAGCGTGTATATTTTGTGGACGACCGGGTGGTTACGGTTCACAAAGGCGAGCTGATTCTGATTCCCGGCCGCGAGCTCCATTCCACGGCAAGCTCCGAGAAGGCCGAATTCGAGCGTATTCTGATCAATTATGACCCGCTGCTGCTGCCCCCGGTGCTGAGGGACGAGCAGCAATGGTTTCAGAGCCACCGCTACCGCTTGTTCAGGCTAACCCTGCGCGAGCAGAATGAAGCGGAGTCCCTGCTGAACCGCATGCTGGAGGAATCCCGCATCCGGCGGCCCTTGTACGAAGTCAGTGTCACCGCTCTATTGACCGAGCTGATGGTTCTGCTCCAGCGTTCAGAGAGTACGGCCCAGGCCGGCGGGACCCGCCATCCGCTGCACCATTTGGTAAACGAGGTTGCCACCTATATCCGCGCCCATTACCGGGAAGCGCTTACGCTGGAAGAGACCGCCAAGGACTTTTTCATCAGCCCCTCTTATTTGAGCCGGGTATTTCATCGCCTGACCGGCTTTCATTTCCGGGAATATATCGTCCATATCAGGGTCCGCGAGGCCCAGCGCCTGCTGGCCGGTACCCCCGCCAGAATTCAGGAGATCGCTGGAGCAGTCGGCTTCGAGCATCTGTCCCATTTCAATAAAACTTTCAAAAAATCAACCGGTCTGACCCCGCTCCAGTACCGCAAGGAAGCGGGGTCACAGCCTGCACCGGAGTCCTAAGGTTAAAGCTCGGTGATGGCTAGGTCTCCTGAACGGACAAGCTCCACATCACTGCACTTATGCATCTGTACCTGCGGCTCCTCCTGCGTCTGCAGCCTGATCCGGTCCAGCTTCAGCCCTGCTGCATGGCGCAGGATGATACCCCGCCTGCTTATGGCGCTGAAGTTCTCCACCGTAAGCGCAGCAAGCGGCATTTCCGGTAACCCGTTCACCAGCAGCGCGGTTGCCGCCCCGTGGCAGGCCATATTCCGCAGCGTGATGTTACGGAACTGCGGAGTCTCCTCCGTGACCGGAACCTCCTGCTCGTCATAACCCTCAGACCCCTCAACCCCGGCATAGAACAGGTGGAAGGATACCGCTTCATGGACGATGCCTGACATCTGTATATTTTCGATCAGGATATCCTCCACGACGCCGCCTCTTCCCCGGGTACTCTTGAAGCGCAGCCCGATGTCCGTACCCATGAACACGCAGTCGTTCACCCGGACCGCTTGCACACCGCCTGACATTTCACTGCCGATCACTACCCCGCCATGTCCGTGATAGACCGTACAATGGCGGATCGTAATGTACCGGCAGGCTCTTCCTGCCTGGCGGCCTTCCTCATCCTTGCCGGATTTCAGGCAGATGGCATCGTCGCCTACATCGAACCTGCAATGCTCCACCAGCGCATGTGTACATGACTCCAGATCCAGCCCGTCCCCGTTCTGGGAATACCACGGATTACGGACCTGAATATGTCTGATTGTAACCTGCTCACAGCCCATGGGATGCAGACACCAGGCAGGAGAACTCTGAAAGGTCGGCCCCTCCAGCAGCACTCTCTGGCAATTCCGCAGGCTCAGCAGCGCAGGACGCAGATACGCACGGCCAGGGAGATAGGCTTCCATTGCTGTCTCGCCGTTTTCCTTCAGCTGCAGAACATAAGCTTCTCCCGCAAGCGCTTCCTTGGAAGGCCACCATATCTCACCCTGTTCATCCAAGGCCCCCCCGGAGGCAAGCAGGCTATTCCATTCCAGTTCCGTCCGCTTGAAGCGTTTCACCGGACGCCAGGCCTCGCCGCTGCCATCGAAGATGCCTTCACCGGTTATGGCTACATCGATCAGATTCTCCCCGTCCAGCGGAGCCTGGCAACGCCATCCGGCAGTCCCTTCGTAATGGGAGAACAGCAGCGGATACAGATTGTAGTCGGGTTCAAAGCATACCAGCGCCCCCCGCTCGGCACACAGATTGATCCGGCTGTGCAGCGTCAGCGGCCCGGTGCGCCAGATTCCCGGCGGGATGATCACCGTTCCTCCTCCTGCGGCAGCGCAGGCATCCAGGGTATCCTGTATAGCAGACGTACACAGCAGCCCTTCAGCTTCTGCCCCATAGTCTGTAATACGGAAAGTCCGCTGCGGAATCTGCGGCAGCTCCGGGATTGGATAAGCTGCGGAATCATGTATTGTTTTCATCGTATTCCTCCTTCAGTGTCTATTCAAGCTCTTCATAGCTGAACCAGCCGTAATCCGCAACATTGCTGCTCTGCGCTCCACCCGCACTGGCATACATTCCGATATAGGCCCCTGTAAAACCTCCGGCCCAATCCGTACTCAGCACCCGGCCGTCAGCCCGTTCATGCAGTGCGGTCCAGGTGTCAGAATCTGCGGCTCTATAATAAAAGCTATAATCTTGCCCCCTGGCTTCTACCTTAAGCTGTACCGTATCCTGCGCATACGGCGCAGAGGCCAGCAATTGCTCAGCTCCTCTGCTGCGGACGGTCAGCTTCAGCAGCTGCCCTCCGTCCTGTACCACCCGTTCATACCGGAAGTGGTTGTCCCCATTCTGGATCAGGGCCAGTCCGGCGCTCTCGCCTGCGGCCTCCGGCTGGAAGCGCATTGCCGCTGCGGCTCTGAAGCTGAGATGCTGCTGCCGTCTTCCGATATAAGCCGGATTGCCGGTCTCCGCCAGCACCTCCGGCTTCAGCCGCAGCCGCAGATGCCCCGGATGCTCGCTGAGGCTCCAGAATTCACCGCGCGGCGTGCGCAGGAAGTTCCAGACGGGGTTAAGCTCCCCGGCAGCAAAATCATCCCGCACCGGCAACAGCGGCCACTGCGTCACCGGCAGATCCGGCGCTGGCCCCTCCAGCTCAAGGACGCCCTTGCCGGGATTCACTACCGGCCATTCGTCCTCCCACTTGACCGGAGTCAGGAAGGTCTCCCGGCCCAGGTTGCGGTAATATCCCCCGCAGGTCCGGGAGGCCAGACAGAGCATCCACCACTCCCCGTGCTGCGTCTCCACAAGCTCCCCGTGGCCCGTATTCACGATGGGGTACTCCCTGCCGAGATGGCGGTGGGTCAGAATCGGGTTGGCCCGGCATCCCTCATAGGGCCCCGTCACGTTCTGGCTTCTGGCAACCGTTACTGCATGGGTATGGCCGGTGCCTCCCTCGGCGATCAGCAGATAATACCATCCTCCGATGGAATACAGATGCGGCCCTTCCTGGGCATGTGCAGTCTTCAGCGCACCTTGCCAGAGGCTGTGCTTCGGACCGGTGAGTCTGCCCTGCGCCAGATCAATCTCCTGCAGCCAGATATCCATATGCTTCGGATAATCCTGGCCTTCGGGAGGAACCCGGTTACCGGTATAATAGACCTTGCCGTCCTCATCGAAGAACAGGGAAGGATCAATGCCGGGCGCATCCTCCAGCCAGACAGGGTCGGACCAGTCCCCCGCCGGATCAGCGGAGGTTACATAGAAATTATGAGGTTCCTTGTGATTATCAACAAACGTCGTGATCATATAAAAGAGGCCCTGATGGTACCGGAGGGTCGGCGCCCAAATCCCCCTCGACGGAAGAATCCCGTCCAGATTAAGCTGGGACGGACGGTCCAGCACATGGCCCAGCTGGCGCCAGTGGACAAGGTCTCTGCTGTGAAAGACCGGAACCCCGGGATAGAATTCAAAGCTTGAAGTGACCAGATAATAGTCTTCACCTACACGGATAGCCGAAGGATCAGGGTAGAAGCCCGGCAGCACCGGATTACGGAATGTTCTCAAATTCGGAAGTCCTCCTTCACGCGGGCGATAGGTACGAATAATTAATCAACGATATGTAAGCATAACCAATTATAGTTCGTATAAGTTTAATTTTCTTGCGCTTTCTATGTTCTTTTTCCTATTTTTTATACTTTCTTGTCCTGGAAACAGAAACAGCGGCAGCAGGGGACGGATAACGTCTCTTACTGTCGCTGCACTATGGAGTAGAATTCACTCTCGTTATTTTAATCAAACGTCTTAGCATATTCTCTTAACTGTTCAGGATCACTTGTGTGATTCAGCCTTACTTCCTTACATAGAGCGAATAGGTCTCTGGTGCGGCAAAATTTAATTTCTGCGCCAATCGGATGGAGGCAATATTGTGAAGGTCACAGTCCCATCTTGGTGTGATCTGACGTTCTAAGCACTCCAGGATAAAAGCTTCGGCAACACACCACGCCACGCCTCTTCCCCTATACAAAGGATTTGTCACAATATCAATCTCCGCATACTGTTCGGACGAGAATATAGAGACACACTCTCCAGCAATTACTTCGAGTTCCGTAACAAAGAAACCGAAGCCCTTGTCCGCAAAACGCTCCACTAGTCCCCAATATTTCCGGATGTACGCCGCATCGAACTCTCTATCCCCCTCAAGCGATTCCTCATTTATCCTGTTCAGCCGGAAGCCCTCCTGCATACCCGCTCTTCCCGATTGCAGGTAACGCTGCTCATTGAATGTAAAAGAATACCTCTGCAGCCTCTGCAGCTTCGCCCCTAAAAGCTCATTGATTCTGCGATCCCACCCCTCAGAGGATGAAAATAACGTAAATCTCTGATCTAGCCTCTCTCTATGCTTGAATTCGTGCAGCAGCCTGGATGCAAAATCATCATTCGTTTCATCCCCCACCACTGTATAAATGCCTGAAGAAATACCGATCAGCGCCGAAGACTTATCGATGATGATGTCCCCGTCAATGTAACGATCTAATACCGAATACGCAAATGTGGGATAACTCTTACCTTGGCTCTCATCCATAATATTTCTTGCGGCGATGACAGAAGCATCTATTTTCATTACAATTCAATCCTTTCTACAGCGAAAAACTATTTAGTCCATATCAAATTAGATAAATAACTAATTACATACTAATGTAATATGTTAAATTATACAATTGTTATTAATTATATGCGGTGCAGCTTACGATACCGGGAGGGCGTTAATCCCAGCTTCGCCGTGAACACCCGGCTTAGGTAGAAGCCGTTCTCGTAACCGCAATGCTGGGCGATCCCTTCAATGGGCAGTCTGGAATCCTCCAAAAGCTGGCAGGCCCGTCTAAGCCGGAGTCCGGTTACGAAGTCTGACGGGGCCGTCCCATAGGCCGCACGGAAACGCCGCGTTAATTGTACTGGAGTAATATCAAGGGTAGCGGCCAACTCCTGCAGGGTCATAGGTGTACAAGCGTGCTCCAGCAGCCATTGCTTAGCCTGCTGCATCAGCGGGCCCGGACTTGTCTCTTCAGAGCGCAGCTCCTCGGATGCACTGCTGCGCTCGATTTCAAGCAGCCTCCAGAGATCCTCCAGCATATGCTTCATCCGGCTATACCCCGGCTCCTCCTGAATCCCTCTTCCGATACTCCGCATATAGCGGTAGGTAGATCTTAGGCGCTCCACGTCCCTGACTGTCCAACTGCCTCCAAGCGTTGCAGCGTCCTCCGGTGCCCCCTCTTCCTCCCATTCGAATTGTATGAAATGAAAAGTCAACGGACTAAGCGTTCTCCGGTAAAAAGTTGTCCCCGGCGGACATACAATGATGTCCCCGAATCCGCCCTCCCCTTCGTGGTCCCCGAAGCGATAAGCGAAATGTCCCTGCTCAACCGCAAATAACGTCCACACAGGATAGGTGTCGTGCTCCAGCAGGAACTGTTTTTTCTGCTCCCAATAGATATAGGCTGCCGGACGAACCGACCAATTCATGCGCATGTCTGACTCCCCTCCGATTGCATTATTCAGCGAAATAAAGTATATAAATCAAGAAATTAAATGCATGTCATTTGATTAATGATTATCCTATCATGAAACTACGGATATATTAACATACACCAAAGGAGAGGTTCAACAATGCGTAGTGAAACGGTCAACACGGATGTAACGGTGGTAGGCGGAGGACTGGCAGGGGTATGCGCGGCGATTGCGGCAGCCCGGCTGGGCCAGCGTGTGGCGCTGATTAATAACCGTCCGGTGCTCGGCGGCAACTCCAGCAGCGAGGTGCGGGTATGGGTCTGCGGCGCAACCTCACACGGTATCCACCGGTATGCACGTGAAACGGGGATCATGGGCGAGCTGTTTGTGGAGAACCAGTACCGCAACAAAGACGGCAATTCGTATCTCTGGGATATGGTTGTGCTTGAAGCAGTTAAGGCCGAACCGAACATTCAGCTGTTTCTGAACACGGATGTACATGAGGCCGATGCTTCCGAGGATGGCAGCGGCCAGCGGAGCATCCGGTCCGTGACGGGCTGGATGATGGGGTCGGAGCGGAGAATTACTTTTGAGAGCGCGGTCTTTCTGGACTGTACAGGGGATGGCCTGGTAGGCTTCCTGGCAGGTGCAGAGTACCGGCTGGGCCGTGAAGCACGCGAAGAATATAATGAGGAATGGGCACCACTGGTTGCCGATGATATTACGCTCGGCAGCACACTGCTCTTCTATACCAAGGACGCAGGCCATCCGGTCAAATATATCGCTCCGGCCATGGCAAAGGATATTACACAAACCGCTATCGCCGAGCGCCGTATCATCCGCAGCGGCGACAACGGCTGCGCCTACTGGTGGATCGAATTCGGCGGCGAGCAGGACACCGTTCATGACAATGAGGCCATCCGCGACGAGCTGTGGTCTGTGATCTACGGGATCTGGGATTATATTAAGAACTCCGGCAAATTCGACGCGGACAACATGACGCTGGAATGGGTCGGTTCGACTCCGGGCAAGCGGGAGTACCGCCGGTTCATTGGCGATTATGTCCTGAATCAGAATGATATCCTGGCTCAGCGTGAATTCCCGGACCGCGTGGCGTTCGGAGGCTGGTCCATTGATCTGCATCCGCCGCAGGGAGTGTACGCTACAGAGTCAGGCTCAAAGCATATGTATTCAGACGGCAGCTATCACATCCCGTTCCGTTCGCTGTACTCCGCGAATGTCAGCAATATGCTGATGGCCGGCCGCGACATCAGCGCTTCGCATGTCGCGTTCGGCACGACCCGCGTCATGGCTACCTGCGCGGTCATCGGCGAAGCCGCCGGTATCGGCGCGGCACTCTGCGCTGCCAAGGGAATATCGCCGCGCGAACTGCATGCGGCCCACCTGAATGAGCTGCAGCAGACGATGCTGCGCCAGGACGCTTCCGTCCTCGGGCTATGCAACGAGGATGAAGCAGATCTGGCGCTGAAGGCTGCGCTCAGCGCCTCCAGCGAGCGGAGCCGGCTCGCTGTAGAGGATTCTGCGTTCAGCGTAACGCTTACCGATAACATCGGCATCACTGTTCCGGTTGATCCTGAGCTGGACGGGATTGAGCTGCTGATCGATGCGGCCGAAGCCGCAGAGCTGACGGTCGAGCTATGGGAGACCGGTCGGCCCCAGAATTATATTCCCCATACGTTAATCCAGTCTGTATCAGCTCCCGTCCAGGCCGGACCCGCCCAGTGGGTGAAGCTCCCGCTGCAATGGAAGCCGGAGTCACCGCGCAACGCCTTCCTGGTCGTCAAGGCCAATGCTGCGCTGTCCTTGCATATGGCAGATGAGCCAGCTTCGGGAATGCTTGCATACGGGCATAGCGAGACCCCCGCTGCCTCAAGGGACTTCGGCGAGAATCCGCCCGCACAGCCGGTAGTGCAATGGGACAAAAAGAAATATGACCACAAGGCTCCCTGCCTCCGTCTGTCCGGGACAACGAGCGCCTTCGCCGCAGACAAAGCCACCGACGGCTACCTGCGTCCGTACGGCGGGCCGCATCTGTGGTCCTCGGACCGGATGGCCTCCGGTAAGCCGGAGTGGCTGGAGCTGGCCTGGAACGCGCCGGTAACTCTGCGCGACGTTCACGTTACCTTCAATGACGATGTCAACGAGGACTTGATCAACCTGCATCATCATGTTACGCCTTACGAAATCCTGCCAACGCTCGTTAAGGAGTATCGTATTGAAGCTTACATCGACGGTAATTGGAGTGCAGTTGCCGGGGAACGTGACAACCACAAGCGCAAGCGGGTACACATGCTGAATGAAGCTGTGACAGCCGACCGACTGCGGGTCGTGGTCCTGGGAACCAACGGCAGCGAGTATGCGGAGATTATTGAGGTACGGGTGTATGGTTAAGGGAGTGGGCTATTAGTCTGGCTTAGTTAGAAGGAGTGTTGAGCGGAGCCTGACTGCGGTCAGGCCCTTGTTTGGCTTATACGGGACTTTTGCCGGGAGGCGCGGATTACTGCTCCGTCCACTGCTCAAAGAGATTGTATAATTCATCCAGGCGTTCCTCGTCTTCGGCCGCGAACATTAGCAGATGGCCCCCGTTATTGTTCATAATCACAATCAATTCACCCGGCCGGCCAAAAAAACGTACGCCCGTGTACAAATCCGAATCTGCTTGGCGGGATGGAAAGTTCTGCTCAATTCGCTCCGCAGCAGCCTCATCGATGTCCCAATATTCTTCGCTGCTATTCTCCATCGCCAGCACTGCCTGCAAATGGGCCATAGCCAGCAAAAATTCCTTAACAGACGAACGCAGGCGCTCCCATTCCTCTCCGCTGCGTACATAGACGGGAGGATTATCGAGCTTCATATCCGCTGCACGGATTCCCCAGACGCAGGCTTCTTGATTTTCGGTATAAAAGATGCAGTAGTCTTCTTCCATATAACGCGGAAAATTCTGAGGCTGAACCAGAAAATCCTGAGTCGCGTTCAATGCAGAGTGGGCCCCAAGCTCCGTATAATACGCCCGCAACACCTGCGGAATATGCCCGTAGCGTTCCATCCATGGTGTTAATGATTCATTATCAAATCCGCACGGTTCTGTAATATGGAACAGGTCCCGAATCGCTGTAAAATCGGTCATTACTTATCCCTCCCGTTCGTCGATATCCAAGTATTAATTAATGTAATTTTAACATAATTTATTGTGAAAAAAAGCCTGATCCTTTGGCGTAAACGCTCAGGGATTAGGCTTTTTGCCGTTTATTTTAAAGCTTCATACAATACAATAAGAGCCAAAGACTGTCCGTACGCCATAGGTCTAAGGGCAATGTTCTTGTAATGCTCCTTATCCATTCCCATACCGGTTCCAGCCGATACATTCAGGACCGTTCCATCTGCGCTAATATTCTGACATACCGACTGAATGGCCTTGTCTGCTGCAGCCTGATAGGAGGAATCGAGAATACCGGTTTTGATGCCTTTGATAATCCCTGCGGCGATTGCGGCTGACCCGGATACCTCTTCATAGCTGGACGGGTCCTGCAGGACGGTATGCCAGAGACCGGAAGCTGCCTGGAGGGAGACCAGGGCATTAACTTGAGCGGTATACGTATCAATCAAAAACCGCCGGAACCCCGGGCTAATTGAATCCTGGCAGGCTTCCAGGTAATCGACGATACCATAGGTGAACCAGGAATTGCCGCGGCACCAGAAGATACTGCCGAAATTATCGTTGCGTTCGAAGCTCCAGCCATGGAAGAACAGGCCGGTATGCTTGTCGAACAAGTATTTGATATGGAGCAGAATCTGGTGTTCAGCCTCATGCGCCCACTCCGGCCGGTTAAACTTGCGTCCCGCCTGGTTCAGAAACAGCACCGCCATAAAGAGTGTGTCAATCCATAACTGTCCATTATGCAGGTGAATGCCATCCCGGTTGCCAATCGCAGTGACCGTGTGCTGAAAGCCGCCTTCTTTGGTCTTGGGCAGCTCATGGATGAGCCAATCTGCATGCTCCCGGCATAGCTCTTCCAGTTCGCTGGAAGGCTCAAGCTGATCCAGGAGCAGCACCAGAGGCAGATAAGGAGCTGTTGTATTAATGTTTTTGGAAGGCAGGCCCGCCTCCAGATTACGGGAAACCCAATTCCGGAAAAATTCCATATAGCGCGTATCGCCATAATGCTTTTGCAGCTTGTAAAGACCATAAAGACCTACGCCCTGAGGCCAATCCCATTCTTCAATGCCGAAATCGCGCTGCACAATCCCTACTCTGGTATCGGCCTGAATCACGGTTTTATCCTTTTCATAGTCGCTGCCGCCCAGGTTCATAAGCCTGTCTACGACCAGCCCGATTTTTTGAAGCAAACTTTCATTTGTCATCGATTCATCAGCTCCTTATCATTTCATAAGTTCCGGTTAAATGGTCCGCAGATGCCACTGATCGTTAATTTCTTTAATTAATGACTGATCGCATTTGGGTGTCCGGTCATAGGCCAACAGGCCGTTAATCTCCTGCTCCACATCCGTTAACTGCGTATAACAATAACCATAAATAATCTTGGAAGCGTACACCGCCTTCATGATTCTTCCGTATTCCAGAACAAGGTCCTCTGCAGATTGTGCGCTGGTATATCCCCAGCCGTCGTCAGCGCCAGCCTTATAGCTTATCCCGCCGAATTCAGTTAACAAGATCGGCTCGCCCCGATGCTCATATCCGTCTGCATATACACTCCGGGCCGATGGCTTGGAAGCAAGCATGGTATCTTTTGTCGAAAGAATCCGCTTGAACTCTTCATACTTATCGGACTCATCCGCTCTGCCATGCTGATAATTGTGTACCGCACAAATGTCCGTCAGCGTCATTTCCCAGCCGTCATTCGATATGACTAACCGGGTATTATCCAAGGAATGAATCAGACTATACATGGCTACGCTGTGATACTGCTGTTGCTTATCTGATTTCACCAGCGGAATGCCCCAGCTTTCGTTAAGCGGAACCCAGGCCACAATCGAGGGATGATTGAAGTCACGGTCAATAATCTCAATCCATTCTTTGGTTAACCGGGCTACAGCATCATTATTGTAAGAGGCGTTCGCCGCACATTCTCCCCATACCAGGAACCCAATCCGGTCAGCCCAGTATAAAAACCGCGGGTCCTCGACCTTCTGATGCTTACGGCAACCGTTGAACCCTAGTTCTTTGG
This sequence comes from Paenibacillus sp. FSL R7-269, assembly GCF_000517865.1. NCBI lineage: Bacteria > Bacillati > Bacillota > Bacilli > Caryophanales > Paenibacillaceae > Paenibacillus > Paenibacillus sp. FSL R7-269. Next base: position 3,419 of record NZ_ASPS01000015.1, on the reverse strand, counting down.
CTAATTCGATATCCTTCTTCAGATGGTCATCCGTTGGCGCTGTAAGCAATCCTTCCTGCCAATATCCTTGGTCCAGTACAAGCTTCTGGTAATAAGGTTTGTTATTCAGATAGACCATACCATTCTCTGTATGAACCTTCCGCATGCCGAAATACGATTCAATAGAGTCTACCTCAACCCCGTGATCGTACAGCTTCATTTCCACATCAAACAAATTAGGCGTCTCCGGACTCCATGTCCAGCCGGCCCGGTGAAAGTTTGTGCGGAATATTTTCAGACCAAACAGATCTACCATTCTGCGTGTTATAGGCTGTAACAATCGTATTCGGTCCTGAGTAACAGATACTCCGCCAAAAGAAATACGAAGTTCCAACTCTAATTCTTCAGAACCATCCCCCTCAGACTTCACTTCTATTCCAATACTCCCTTGATCCAAATCGGGCGTAAATTTCACCTGTTGAATATGCACAGGGTTTACCGCCTCCAGCCACACAGTCTGCCAAATCCCTGTTGTACGGGTATACCAGATGCTTTCGGGCTGCTCTAACCAGAACTGTTTGCCCCGGGGAATAGTCTCGTCTGTTGATGGGTCCTCCACATGAACCGTTACCTGTTCTTCCTGTCCAGTTAAGGCATGCGTAATGTCAAAAGAAAATGAAGTGTGTCCGCCCTCATGCATCCCGATATATTGACCATTCACATACACCCAAGCTCTATAATCTACCGCTCCAAAATGTAATATCACCCGCTTTTTATACCAGTCCGGATCGAGTGTGAAATTGCGCTTATACCAGACATAGTCATGAAACGTGGTATCGTGTATTCCGCTGGCAGGGGTCTGAAAGGCAAAGGGAACCTGAATGGTCTGGCTGAAATTCTCACCTGGATCAAACCATCGTTGCGCGGCTCCCACATTCCTGTCATCAAATTCAAATTGCCAGCTTCCATTCAAATTAAGCCATGCGTCTCTGACGAACTGCGGACGCGGATATTCCATCCTGTGTGTCATTTAGCTTCAGCTCCCATCTTAGTAGTCCGCAACAATAAAAGTTAACTTTTTGTGGTTTAGATAGTAAATCTTCCTCGCGGGCAAGCAAATACTATCATGATGAAAGCGTTCTTTCAAGGTTATATCAACGTTATTCCTCATTTTCAACTTTGTGGTATACTAAATAAAATTACCGCTTAACCAGACTGTTAATTGTAAACTAAAAAGTTAACAACCGGAGGTTCATATGTTCTTAGAACTCGACGATCATGGTATTTCTGTTCTGAAAGCACTGGCATCAGACACCAGAGCTTCGATTCTCAGACTATTGCTACATACACCGCTTACGGTCAGTGAGCTAGCCGTAAAACTTAACTTAAGCAAAGCGATCGTCTCACGCCATATCCGGTTACTGGAGGACGCCAAGATCATCAAGCTCCAGGACAATCTGGAGGCTGCCGACAGCCGAAAGAAGAATTTCATTGTTGCGGTCGATCATATTGCCCTCAACTTCCCGCAAAAGCTCCATCTTCCTTTTAAAGTCATTACGAATGAAATCAAGCTGGGATACTATTCTAATTTCTCAGTCACCCCCACCTGCGGATTAGCCAGCCAGGCTAAAATTATCGGAAAGTTAGACGATCAACGGACCTTCGTCTCCAATGACCGGATCGAGGCCTCCTTACTGTGGTTTGCGGAGGGCTTCGTCGAATATATCATTCCGAATGAATTCAACCACAATTTCACTGCAGAATTATTAGAGTTATCCTTAGAGCTCTCATCAGAGTTTCCTGAATCCAACAATAATTGGCCGAGCGATATTGCTTTTTATATCAACGATGTTTTTTTAGGCACATGGACGGCTCCGGGGAATTTCTCAGATGTGCGCGGGAAGTTAACCCCTCCCTGGTGGGATAACGAACTAAGCCAGTACGGCCTGTTGAAACATTTAAGAGTCACCAAGAAGGATACAGGAATAGACGGTCAAAAAATATCATCGGTCTCCCTCGCTGAGCTTAAGATCGAAGACTCCCCCTTCATCAAGCTGAGGATTGGGATTGACGGGAATTCTACTAACAAAGGCGGCCTTACCATCTTCGGAGAGCACTTTGGAAACTATCCGCAGAATATTCTGCTTAAGTTGTTCTATACGGAGGCGGAATAAGGGAGATTTGGGCTGGGCATGCCCATCATACTCCCTCCCCTCCCCCCATATACATAGGAAGAACGGTTCACAAGCTGGAAGGAGAGATGGATGCATGCCCGGTGATGATGAGATTAAAGCGCTGGAGCGGTCGATTGCCGAGATTACGGAGATTGCTTCCGGGTTCGGACTCGATTTCTATCCGATGCGTTATGAGATATGTCCGGCGGATATCATTTATACCTTCGGTGCCTATGGGATGCCCACCCGGTTCGGACACTGGAGCTTCGGGAAGACTTTTCACAAAATGAAGTCGCAATACGATTTCGGCTTAAGCAAAATTTATGAGCTGGTCATCAACTCTAATCCGTGCTACGCCTTTCTGCTGGACGGCAACTCTCTGGTGCAGAATAAGCTGATTGTTGCGCATGTGCTGGCGCACTGCGATTTTTTCAAGAATAATATGCGCTTCTCCATGTCCAACCGGGATATGGTCGAGAGCATGTCCGCCACCGCCGACCGCATCAATGATTATTCCGTCACTTATGGCACAGACACTGTAGAGAGCTTCATTGATTCAGTGCTGGCGATCCAGGAGCATATCGACCCCAGTCTGATCCAGCCGCGCAAGCTGGGCAAGACTCATCTGCTCGAAGCCAAAATGAAAGAGCGCAAGGACTCCCCGCCCGGCGGATCTGGTCCGCCTAATGCCTACAGCGAACTGTGGGATCTGGAGAAGAGCGATGCTGCTGTGCAGGAGCCGGAGACTGCCGGTAGGCGTGCTTTTCCCCCGGAGCCGGAAAAAGATATCGTCTGGTTCATCCAGCAATACTCTACCGCTCTGGAGGACTGGCAGCGCGACATCATGACGATGCTCCGTGACGAGATGCTCTATTTCTGGCCGCAGATGGAGACCAAGATCATGAACGAAGGCTGGGCTTCCTACTGGCATCAGCGGATCATGCGCGAGCTGGACCTGACCGCCGAAGAGACTGTCGAATACGCCAAGCTGAATTCATCGGTGGTGCAGCCTTCCCGCCAGAGCCTGAATCCGTACTACCTGGGGCTGAAGATCTTCGAGGACATCGAACGCCGCTGGGACCGGGACAAAATGTTCGAGGTGCGCGAGCTGGATTCCGACCTCTCCTTCATCCGAAGCTATCTCTCCAAGGAACTGGTGAACGACCTGGACCTCTACGTGTTCGAGAAAAAAGGCCCGGAGTGGAAAATCACCGATAAAGCGTGGGAGAATGTGCGCGACCAGCTCGTGCTGGCCCGGGTGAACGG